>DDZI01000058.1 GCA_002346305.1 Actinobacteria bacterium UBA3012
CCCAAGTCAGGTGGGCTCGTTTCACCTGCTGGTACCGCTCGAACCAGATAACAATCTAGTTCCTAAAATTCAGGAGTGTTAGTGGCTGCAAAGATTCGTTTGGCGCGTATGGGAAAGATCCGTACCCCTCACTACCGTATTGTCGTTGCTGATTCACGCGCTGCACGCAACTCTCGTGCAATCGAAGAAATTGGTCGCTACTCACCAGGACAAGAACCATCTGTAATTAAAGTTGATTCATCACGCGCCTTGTACTGGTTAAGTGTTGGCGCAAAACCAACTGCAGCAGTTGAAGCGCTATTGAAAATTACCGGTGACTGGCAAAAGCATTACGACCTTCCTGGAAAAGAAGGAACTCTTCGCGTCGCTGCTCCAAAAGAGAGCAAGTTAATTCGTTTTGAAGCTGCCGTAAAAGAAGCAATGAATGAGCCGAAAGATGGCGCAACAACATTAAAGAAAAAAGCTGCAGATCGTCTTGCTGCAAAGAAAGAGCCAGTAGTTCAAGCAGAAGCAGCAGCACCAGCGGCAGAACATGTTGAAGAAGTAGCTGCACCTGTCGAGGAAGCAGCACCAGCAGTTGAAGAAGTTGCAGCACCTGCTGCTGAAACTCCAGCCGAATAATCATGATCGATGAGGCATTAGACCATCTCATCAAAGGGATTGTTGATAATCCTGCTGAAGTAGCTGTGGCTGAAAAAAATGGTCGACGCGGATTAACTTATGAAGTGCGCGTACACCCAGAAGATATTGGCAAAGTAATCGGTCGTAATGGCCGCACTGCAAAAGCTCTTCGCACCGTTGCAAGTGCACTTGCTCGTCGCCCAATCCGGGTAGATCTGCTCGAAGCAGACGAATAAAGATGCTCCTGATCGTAGGCCGTATCGGTCGCGTTCACGGAGTGCGTGGCGAAGTTACCGTCGAAGTACGCACGGATTCACCTGAAGAACGTTTCCAAGTTGGAACTACCATTTCTACAGATCCTGCAAAATTTGGCCCTTTAACAATCACCGGACAACGTTGGCACAATGGAATTTTGCTCCTTACTTTTGATGGAGTATCTGACCGCGGGGCTGCCGAAAAGATTAAGAATGTTTTACTTATGGCCGAAGTCGATATTTCCGAAAGCGATCCTGATGAATTTCACGTACAGCTTCTAATTGGCTCTACAATCGAATTAATTAATGGAACTGTTCTCGGAACTATTGACGATGTGCTAACTAATAAAGGCCAGAACTTGCTTTCTTTTATGCGCGGCGGAAAACAAGTTTTAATTCCTTTTGTTAAAGCAATCGTTCCAACTGTAGATATTGCATCTCGCAAAGTTGTTATTACGCCACCTGAAGGGCTTATCGATGAAGATTGATCTAATCTCGATTTTTCCTGAGTACTTTGCTCCGTTAAAACTTTCATTAATTGGCAAGGCAGAACAAGATGGTTTGTTGAGTATTCAAATTCACGATCTCCGAGATTTCACATCCGATGGGCATCGCACAGTTGATGACACTCCATATGGCGGTGGAGCTGGAATGGTGATGAAAGCCCAACCGTGGGGAGACGCAACCGATCCAATTATTGAAAACAATCCGCAGATAATTGTTATCGTGCCCACACCCTCAGGCCAAGTATTAACGCAAGAGATGGCTGCAGAATTATCAAAAGCCGATCATTTACTTTTTCTGTGTGGAAGATATGAAGGAATTGATGCTCGTGTAATGACCGACTTGAGCACTCGAGTTGATCTACGTGAGATTTCAATTGGAGATTATGTTTTAGCTGGTGGCGAAGTCGCTGCTTTGGTAATGATTGAAGCGATCACTCGATTAATTCCAGGAGTACTGGGGAATGCTGCATCCTTGATTGAAGAGTCGCACTCGCTAATTCAAGACGGCCAATCGTTAGTTGAATATCCAAATTTCACTAAACCACCACTTTGGCGCGGCCTTCCGGTGCCCGAAGTGCTTACCTCGGGAAATCACGGTGAGATTGCCAAATGGCGAGCCGCCCAAGCCCTAGCGCGCACCCAGAAGATCAAGCAGATTAAGCCTATGAATGGTGACCAATAGCTCCTCAGTAGGGCTGGTTTTGGGGATTACCCCTTGTTGAGGCAGAATACGCAGGTAGTTGCAGTACCACTCGATCGAGGCGCCCCGCCGCAGGGGGTAGCGAATCTCGATTTTGGTCGGGTTAGTTCAAGTAAGGCGCTCGTCCTGCGGCGATCTCCTTCCAGATGTTTTAAGAATGCAGGTATTAGAAATGAATATTCTTGACTCCTTAGATGCTGCCTCACTTCGCAGCGATATCCCAACCTTCCGCTCAGGCGATGAACTTAAAGTTCACGTACGCGTTATTGAAGGAAGCAAAAGCCGTATCCAGGTTTTCCAAGGTTTAGTAATTAGCCGTAGTGGCAGTGGAGTTCGCGAGACTTTCACTATCCGCAAAGTTTCATACGGCGTAGGAGTCGAACGTACTTTCCCAATCCACACCCCTGTAATTGAGAAGATGGAAGTTGTCCGTCGCGGAGATGTGCGTCGTGCAAAGCTTTACTACCTTCGCGAGTTGCGCGGAAAAGCTGCCAAGATCCGCGAACGTCGTGGCGAAGTTCCTTCAACTGGTACTCCAGTTAGCGCAGTTACCTCTGCTCCTGTTTCTGATGTGAGTGAAGCAACTGAAGTAGTGGAAGCTGTAGAAACTGTAGAAGCAGTAGCTACCGAAGAGAATTAATCGCTGTGAAATTTCCTGCGAAGGGTTCGCTCCTTCGTGAAATTCCACTGCTTGTTACCGTTTCTTTAATAATCTCAATTGTTATTAAAGCATTTCTAGTTCAAGCATTTTATATTCCTTCTGGCTCAATGGAACAAACTCTAAAAATTAATGATCGAGTTGTTGTCAACAAATTAGGTAATTTTTTCACTGAAGTTAAACGTGGGGATGTCTTAGTTTTCCGCGATCCAGGGGGATGGTTGCCTGAAAGTTTGCCAGAGAACCATTCTGCCGCTGTGCGAATAATTCGAAGCGGATTAGTTTTTGTAGGTTTGCTCCCAGATCCAGCAAAGCAACACCTAATTAAACGTGTGATCGGTGTAGCCGGAGATGAAGTTGTTTGTTGTACTGATAAAAAGTTGAGCATTAATGGTGTGGTCATTAAAGAAAATTATCTTTACCCTGGAAATAATCCAAGTGAATTAGAGTTTCGAGTCACCGTTCCTCAAGGTTTTGTTTGGGCTATGGGAGATCACCGCGCAGCTAGTGAGGATTCCCGGTATCACCAAGAAGATCCACGTAAAGGCATGGTTCCGCTTTCAGCTGTTGTAGGACGAGCAGTTGCAATTGTTTGGCCACCTAGCAATGCCGGATTCTTGCCGAAACCAGATGTGTTAAAAAATATTCCAGTGCGCGAACCTAAATCTAATAACAAGCCCGCAACAAAATAAGAACTCAGCAAAATGAGCAAAAGTAAAAGCTCAAATGTGGAAGCAACTCTTTGGGCAAATGGATTTACCAGAATTGTTGGAGTCGATGAAGCTGGACGTGGTGCATATGCTGGGCCCTTGGTAGTTGCAGCGGTAATTCTTGATCCAGATAATCCACTTTCGAAAGTGGGGGATTCAAAAAAGTTCACACCTAAAATCAGAGCAGAAATCGCATTAGAAATTAGAGAGCGAGCATTGGCGGTAGCCGTAATTCAAATATCCCCAGGAGAGATTGATGCAAATGGGGTTCATAAAGCTAATTTAGCGGGGATGCGCCGGGCAATAGTTGAAATAGGAAAATGTGATTATGCACTTACGGATGGTTATGCAATTGAAGGAGTGATGGTCCCGACATTGGCAATCTGGAAAGGGGATCAGGTAAGTGCAACTGTTGGAGCCGCATCAATTATTGCTAAAACGCATCGTGATCAACTAATGATTGAGAGCGATCTGCAATTTCCAGGATATGGATTTGCAGATCACAAAGGTTATGGAACCGCCACTCATACAGCGGCGTTAAAAAGCAAAGGGGTCACATCAATTCATCGACGCAGTTTTGCTCCAATTGCTGAACTACTTTTAAACAGTTGATTTTCTTGCACAGCCACGAGGTTAAGATTTAAAGCATTCAAAAAGCTAATTTACTCTGCCGAATGTGCAAAACAGTAAGCAGCTATTGGGTGCCAGCGGAGAAGAGATAGCTGTTGATTATCTGATTTCTCAAGGCTATGTAGTTTTTGATCGGAATTGGCGCTCCAAGAGCGGCGAAATTGACATTGTTGCAAGTGAGAAATTTAACTCTCAGGATGAACTTATTTTTATAGAGGTAAAAACCAGATCTAGTCGAGATTATGGCGACCCAATTGAAGCTATCTCTGCAACTAAGTATTTAAGAATGTATCGATTGGCACTTGAGTGGCTAAGTGAAAACAGTGCTAGTCGCGAACCATGGAGGCTAGATGTCATTTCAATTGTAATTTCAAGAACGCAAGAAATAGAGATTGACCATTTAAAAAGAGTTTGTGCATGAGTCTTGCTATCGCAAAATGTATTTCACTTATTGGGTTAAATGGATCAATTATTGATGTAGAGGCGGATATCGGAATTGGACTTCCAGGATTCACGCTGCTGGGATTACCTGATGCCGCACTCTCTGAATCTCGAGATCGAGTTCGCGCTGCGCTGATAAATTCTGGAGAAACCTGGCCGAACAAAAGAGTAACAATCTCACTATCGCCTGCTTGGCTTCCAAAACGTGGATCAGGATTTGATCTGGCTATCGCCGCAGCACTACTTGCAGCCTCAGAAGCTGCACCAATAGACAGATTGAATAATGTAATTATCTTAGGAGAGTTAACACTGGAAGGAAAAATAAAAGGGATCCTAGGAATTTTACCGGCATTGATGGCAGCCAAGAAAGCTGGATTTGAAAAAGCAATAGTTCCAGTCGTTAATGCCCAAGAAGCCGGATTAGTGAGCGGTTTAGAAATTTTAGCCATGAGTACTTTGAAAGAGTGTGCGCTTTGGATTCGAACTGGCGAAACTCTCACTCATTCATTTACTGAAAATTATGTAGAAAACAAAGGAAGCGAAGAGTTGGATTTGAGTGAAGTGGGTGGTCAACTTCAAGCCCGTAAAGCTTTAGAGATTTCAGCGATAGGTGGACATCACCTTTTGATGATCGGTCCTCCAGGAGCTGGCAAGACAATGCTTGCTGCCCGATTGCCATCCATCCTTCCTCCGCTTGATCGAGAAGGAGCCCTTGAGGTGACCGCATTGCACTCATTGGCGGGAAAAGTTAGCCATGATTCACCGTTGATTACGCAACCACCATTTGTGGCTCCTCATCACAGTGCAACACGTGCAGCACTTGTTGGTGGTGGAGGAGTGAATATAAAACCAGGGGCGTGCTCTCTTGCTCATAACGGAGTTCTTTTCTTGGATGAAGCACCTGAAATGAGTTCTGGAGTTTTAGATGCATTGCGCCAGCCGCTTGAATCGGGGTCAATCACTATCTCTCGAAGCGGCGCAAGTGCAAATTTTCCATCTCGCTTTACTTTAGTTTTAGCAGCAAATCCCTGTCCTTGTGGTCGTTTTACTGGAACTGGTCGCAACTGTTCATGCACTCCGCAATCGGTTCGTCGCTACCTAAATAAACTTTCAGGCCCTCTTTTGGATCGCATAGATTTGCAAGTAGAAGTAGGAGCAACTGGCCGTGCAGGTCTATCACAAATAGGAGAGAGTAGTGGGGTAGTCCGCACCAGAGTTATGAATGCAAGAAGTATCGCTGCAATTCGTTTTTCAAATTACTACTGGAAAAGTAATTCTCTAATCCCAGCCAAATACCTGCGCACTGAGTTTGCACCAGAATCTGCCGGTGTAGTTTTTTTGAATCGGGCACTTGATCGAGAGTTGATTACGGCTCGAGCATTTCATCGCATAATTCGGGTTAGTTGGTCGATCGCAGATTTACATCAACATCCGATTCCCACTCTTTCGGATATTGAAGAAGCAACAAAATTGCATGAGCGGAGTTTTGTATGAGAAGAATTATTCCGAGCGATAAGGAATGGCCAGGCCAATTAGGAATGTTAGAGGTTCCTCCGTCACAATTATTTATAGAATCCAGCGAATCTGATTTTTTTAATTTAACTGCTAAATCAATCGCAATTGTGGGTTCACGAAATGCAACACCATACGGATTAAGAGTTGCTGCCGATTTTGCTGCCGCACTTGCTGAAGCTGGTTACACAATTATTAGTGGAGGTGCTTTTGGAGTAGATGCCGCAGCACATCGCGGAGCGCTATCAGTGGGAGGTAAAACTGTAGTGGTGCTTGCCGGGGGAGTTGATTGCCCTTATCCAATGGCCCATAGCAATTTGTTTGCCGACGCCAGCAAAAACGGTGCTCTCGTTTCTGAACATCCGGCAGGTACGCCTTCACGAAAACATAATTTTTTAACTCGGAATCGAATCATCGCGGGGCTAGCATTCGGAACTTTAATTGTTGAAGCTGCCTATAAAAGTGGAGCCATCAGGACCGCTTTGGACACAGTGAAATTGTTGCGCCCGGTTATGGCGATTCCTGGACCAATCTCTTCACCACTTAGCGCTGGCGTGAACCGCTTAATCGCTGATCGAGTTGCAGAGTTAGTCATCTCCAGTTGGGAAATCGAGGAGATGGTTGGCGCATACGGCCAGAGTGGCCGGAGTGGTCACTTAATGCTCGACTCTGATGGGATGATTAACCCGTGCCAAATTCAGAGCAATCAACTCCAGATTTTCGGTCAGGGTTTGTCACTCTCGTAGGTCGGCCTAACACCGGAAAATCAACTTTAATAAATGCTCTGGTCGGCGAAAAAATTGCAATTACTTCAACCAGACCACAGACAACTCGGCGAATCATTCGCGGAGTGATTTCCCGTCCGCAAGGTCAATTAATTTTAGTAGATACACCAGGATTACATCGCCCGCGGACATTATTAGGTGAGCGCTTAAATGCAATCGTGGCTGAGGCTTACTCAGATGTTGATTTAATCGCTTGTTGCCTACCAGCAAATGAAAGCAGCGGATCTGGTGATGAACGGATAATTAGTGAAATAACCGGAAAGATTCCTTTGATTGCAATAGTTACAAAAAGTGATTCAGTCCCAAAGGATGCTCTTCCCAAAAGATTATTAGAAGTTTCAAAATTGGCTCCGTGGAAAGAAGTCATTCCAGTCTCAGCACGCAAAGGTGATCAGATTGAAAAGTTGCGCGAACTCTTGATCTCATATCTTCCAACTGGTCCAGCTCTTTACCCGGATAATCAAGTTAATGAAGATGATGATTACATGGTTTTTGCTGAATTAATCCGCGAAGCAGCCCTAGAGGAGGTTTCTGATGAGCTTCCACATTCAATTGTTGTAGTTATTGATGAGATCCAAGAGAAAAATATCAAAACTATTTTTGCCACACTCTTCCTTGAGCGCCCAAGTCAGCGCATAATTGTCCTAGGACCAGGTGGGGAGCGGCTAAAGAAGATTGGAACCAAGGCAAGACGTGAAATTGAACTAGTGACAGGGAAACAGGTTTTTCTTAATCTACATATTTCAATTGAGAAAGAGTGGCAGCGAAATCCGCGATCGCTCGAAAAGTTTGGATTTTAAGGAGCAATAACAGTGAAAAGAATTGCAATCGCTGGCATTTTGACCGAATGTAATGATTTCACTAGTGCCTTAATTACAGAAGCGGATTTTGAACGGGTTGAACTACTCCGTGGTGATCAGATGTTTGAGCGAACTGATGGCGTAGTTGGTGGAACATTGACCGAACTTGCAAAACACGCAGAATTTGTTCCAGTACCTTTACTTTTTACTTCAACTATCCCAGGTGGAGCATTAACAGATCACTGTTATATAACTTTTCATGATGAAATCATTGAGCGTTTAAAGGCTGCTGGCCCCCTCGATGGAGTATTGCTTTTATTGCACGGAGCCGCAGTGTCGGTGAGTGTGGCAGATATTGAAGGAGAATTACTTGAGTCAGTGCGAAAAGTCGTCGGCTTAGAAATTCCCGTAATGGTCACTCTTGATTTACATGCGCACATTACTGAAAAGATGGTCGCTCTTTCAACAGCGTTATTTGGATGGGAAACCTATCCACACATGGATTCATTTACCACTGGCGCTCGTGCCGCGGATCTAATGGTTCGAACCCTAAATAAAGAGGTTAATCCTGTTCAAGTAATGGCTCGAGTGCCAGTATTAACTAGTGCGATTAATGCCTCTACTGAAAGACCAGGACCGTTTTTTGATTTAATGAAAAAAGCTAAAAAATGGGAGCATGAAGGTAAGTGTTTATCTAGCAGTGTCTTTTTGGTGCACCCATATATTGATCGCCCAGAAATGGGAAGTGGTGCGCTAATAGTTACCGACAACGATCCGCAAAGCGCAGCCAATATGGCTCGTGAGATTGCACAAGAGTATTGGGATCGGCGCCAAGAGTTTGAACCTGAAGTGTGGAAACCCGAAGCAGCTATTCGTGATGCCATCGAGAATCACAGTGGTCGATCAGTTTTGACTGAAGTTGCAGATACTTGTGGTGGAGGGTCTGCAGGTGATTGTGTTGCAGTGCTACGCACTTTGCTTGGTATCGATGTAAATATTAAAGCGATCTATCCTGTGGTTTCACCTAACGCTGCCGCAATAGCAATTAAAGCTGGCGTGGGTTCAGAAGTTGAATTACAGATCGGTGCAGAGATTGATAAAAAGTGGGGCGCTCCAGTAAGTATCAAAGGCACTGTTCTTAATGTGAGCGATGGACACTTCACTTATCAAGGTGGAGTTTGGGATGGCGCAAGTGGACGTATGGGTGCTACCGCAGTAGTTGGAGTTGGTGGAATCGACATTGTCATAGCGACATTCCCAACATATGAGTGGCGAGATGAGCAGTACCTTTCAATGGGGCTAAATCCGGCCGATTACAAATTAATAATTGTTAAGAATCCAATGAATTACTTCATGACGTATAGTCCAATTGCCGATAACTTCTATGTAATTGACTCACCTGGACCAACTCCGGCAACCTGCAAAGCGCTAACTTATGTGCAAAGAGAAAGACCATTCTTCCCATTTGATAGCGAGATTGCTGGAGATGTCGTAAAACTCTATGGAGCTGTAAACAAAAATTGAAGTTAATTGGCGCCTTAGATCAAGGTACATCAAGCACTAGGTTCATTATTTTTAATCATGATGGTCAGATTGTTGCTATGGACCAAATGGAACACCAGCAGATACTGCTAAACGATGGCTGGGTCGAGCACAACGCTTTAGAAATTTGGGACAACTCCAAGAAGGTTATAGAGGGTGCACTTAAAAAAGTCGGAATCACTGGGTCGGATTTAGCTGCTATTGGAATTACCAATCAAAGAGAGACTGTTTTGGCGTGGAACAAAAAAACTGGACTACCTCTCGCAAATGCGATTGTTTGGCAAGATATCAGAGGTAAAAATAATTTAGAGAAACTTTCTGAATCTCAAAAAATAAGTGTCCAGCATTTGAGCGGACTGCCGGCCGCACCATATTTTTCAGCAAGTAAAATGCAATGGTTGCTCGAAAATGCACCTAGCGTGAAAGCAGCTGAGGATGATGATTCGTTAATTTTTGGAACCATGGATACATGGTTACTTTGGAATTTAACTGGTGGTGCAAATGGTGGAGTATTTGCAACTGATGTAACAAATGCCAGCCGCACTCTTTTGATGGATATCGAAAAACTGGAATGGAATGATGAATTATTAGAGATTTTCGATATTAAAAAATCTACTCTTCCAAGTATTAAATCCTCCTCTGAGATTTATGGCCACACTCTTAAAGATGGAGTTTTTGGTTCAGAGATCCCAATTTCTGGCATCTTAGGCGACCAACAAGCAGCGATGGTGGGTCAGGGATGTTTTGTAAAGGGTGATTCAAAATGCACTTATGGAACTGGCAATTTTGCATTAGTAAATACAGGGACTCAAATAGTTAGAAGCGAAAACGGCTTACTGACGACTGTCTGCTACAAATTTGGATCAGAATCCACTAGATATGCACTCGAGGGATCAGTCGCCGTGACTGGAGCAGCGGTGCAATGGTTACGAGATCAATTGGAATTAATTCAAAGTGCTGACGAGATTGAGGATTTAGCAAAGAGCGTTCCAGATAATGGGGGAGTCTATTTTGTGCCTGCATTCTCTGGGTTATTTGCGCCGCATTGGAGAAGTGATGCTCGAGGGGCCATAGTCGGATTAACCAGAGGAGTAACCAAAGCGCATCTTGCACGTGCTGCCTTAGAAGCGATCTGTTATCAAAGTCGTGAAGTCTTGGTAGCACTAGCAATCGAGAGTGGAGTGCAACTAAAGCAGTTACGTGTTGACGGAGGCATCACAAATAATGATTTGTGTATGCAACTACAGGCAGATATTTTGCAAACTGAGATTGTCAGACCCCAGATAATTGAAACAACAGCATTAGGTGCTGCCTATGCTGCGGGCCTCTCTGTTGGGTATTGGAAAAGTACTGATGAGTTAAAAACAAAAAGTGTAATTGCTAATAAATGGAGCCCAGTTAAAGACAGCGAATTAGCAACAAAGGGTTTTGAGCAGTGGGAAAAAGCCGTATCTAAAACCCTTGATTGGATTTAGTAGTTACAGGTAAGTTTTTTCGACTGGCCAAGTAAGAACCGATTAGCACTAATGGAAATCCGATGAAAATCCCCAGAGTTAATGGTTCGTCAATCAAAATGACACCCAGGCCGATTGCTACTGCTGTGTTTACATATGTGACTACTGAAGCTCGTGCCGAACCTACTTGAGCAAGTAATTTGAAGAAGTAGTAAAAAGCAGCAGCAGTGCAGAGCGCACCAAGTCCTATTAAAGAGTAGATTGCTTTTAAAGAAGGCGATTCTGTTGGGAAAGTTAATGCGGCTGGTATTACGAAAATAACCGCCGTAATGGCCATGGAGATTCCACTCACGGCAATTCCCGGCACCTCTGGTGCTTTTGTTGAAATCATATTGGTTGCAAATGCGTAGAGGAAAGCCGATAACAAAACCATTAAGACGCCAGCAAGATCTGTCGCACCACTAAGTGCATCAACTCCGACAAGGGCAAAAACTCCAATAAAACCAATGACTAATCCGAATAACCTTTTAGAGTGCCAGACAGTTGTGTCACCTGAAGCCGAAGCTAGCAAAGTAGCCCAGATGGGAACTGTGGCGATGAGTAATCCGGCCAATCCGGATGTAATGCTTTTTTCTGCTGTGGTAATTAAGTACCAAGGGCCAACCATCTCAAGAATGGCGTAGACAATAATCAATTTCCAATATTTCTTGGCGGGTGCAATTGCACCTTGCTTGATCGCGATTGGCAGTAGAATAAGTGCGCCAATCAAAACTCGTGAAAAAACCACCATGGGCGTAGAGAACTCTGCGACCGCAATCTTGATAAATAGATATGGAACGCCCCAAAGTACACCTACTAAAAGGAATAGGCCAAGTGACTTACGGGAGTTCATTTATTGATCTTACTAGGGTTCTATGAACCTAGAATCTTATTAATCTCCTCTGAAATCTCTTCACGCAAGCGCAAACTATCTGTGACATGGGCTCCTTGACTAAAAAATCCGTGGATCATCCCAGGGTACTCGCGCACAGCAACAGACACTTCTTCGTCGGTCAAACGTTGCGCATACTTCTTGCCATCAGAATAGAGAACATCACATTGCGCCAAAATCACAATCGCTGGCGCCACGCCTTTTAACGTTGTGGCGCTTTGTGGAACGGCATAAGGATTTTCATCATCGGCATTACCATTTAAATATTGATCCCAGAGAAAAGCCATCCGATCACGAGTCAGGCCATAACCTTCTGCATAATCATTCATAGATTCAGTGTCTGAATCTCTTTGGTTGCATGGATAAAGCAAGAGTTGGTATGCAAGTTGAATATTTTGATCTCGGGCTTTCAGTGCAACTGCAGAAGCTAGATTTCCTCCCGCACTATCTCCAGAGACTGCAATCTTTTTAGGATCAATATTTAAAGTTTTGGCATTTTCGATTGTCCACTCAACACTTGCCCAGCAATCATCAAATGGAATGGGGAATTTGTGTTCTGGAGCTTTTTGGTAATTCACTGCAATTACTATTGATTTCGTTCTATTTGCAATTGTACTCAGAGGTGCTTGATACATCTCAATGAAGTTAAAAACCCATCCACCGCCGTGAAAAAATAGAAGTACAGGGAAAGGGCCTGAACCTTCAGGAGTAATAACCAAAGCTGAAATATCTGCTGTTGGAGTCGGGATTGTTTTTAGTTGGGTAGAGGCAACGGCTTCACTTGGCCCACCATCATTAATAAAAAGATGCGTGTTTTTACGCAAAATTGAGATAGGCACATCACCAGCTACTGGCAGGCCTAACGCAGCACGATCTGCTAGAAATTTTGCAGCTTGTGGATGTAAAGGTGCTGGCATTGTTGCTCCTTATTGAATGACTAATTGAAGTTTATTGAATATTCCCCGCGAACGGTACAATTTGAGGAGATTTCCAGTAATTAGGAGCCATCAATGCGAGTAGGTGTGTTGACCGGAGGCGGGGATTGCCCTGGGTTAAATGCAGTTATTCGGGCTGCGGTGCGCAAAGGCGTTAAAGAGTACGGCTACGAATTCATCGGATTTAAAGATGGCTGGAAAGGCCCACTTGAGGGCTTAACAATTCCATTAGATATCTCAACTACACGAGGAATACTTCCACGCGGTGGAACCATTTTGGGATCGTCACGAACCAATCCCTTCAAGATTGATGGCGGAATCGAAAAAATTAAATCAAATTTAGCTGCACATGGAGTCGATGCTCTTATTGCTATAGGCGGGGAAGACACATTAGGGGTTGCAACAAAGCTGCATACTCTTGGAGTAAATGTTGTTGGCGTTCCAAAAACAATTGATAATGATTTAAACAATACAGATTACACATTTGGATTTGATACCGCAGTCAATATTGCAGTTGAAGCGATTGATCGGCTTCACACGACAGCCGAATCTCATCATCGAACTTTGATTGTGGAAGTTATGGGTAGACATGCTGGTTGGATCGCATTACACGCAGGACTTGCAGGTGGGGCCGCATGTATCTTGATTCCAGAAATTCCTTTTTCAATTGAAAAAGTATGCGAGTATGTTGAATCTCGCTACCAAACAAATTACGCACCAATTATTGTCATTGCAGAAGGTGCCGTACCTAAAGATGGTGACCTGATTACCAAAGATGGAACCTTAGACTCATTTGGACATGTGAAACTCTCTGGCATTGGTGAATGGCTTGCTCAGGAAATTGAAAAACGAACTGGCAAAGAGGCACGTACCTCCGTGTTAGGACATATTCAACGGGGTGGCACACCAACCGCCTTTGATCGAGTCCTCGCAACCCGCTTTGGTTTGCATGCAATCACTGCTATTCATGATGGAGATTTCGGCAAAATGGTGGCCTTGCATGGAACCCAGATCGATCGGGTTTTGCTCTCAACGGCTACCGAGAAACTCAAATTAGTCGACCCAGCCCTCTACGCCGAAGCGGAAATCTTCTTCGGATAGATCAGATTTAATCACCCCGCCCCCAACAGCAAAGGATCTCTAGGATTATGAGCGTGAACCCCAATTCAACTCAATCATCTCAAATCGATGCCCTTTTCACCCCTGGACTAGTTGCTGCCCAGCAACCAAATTGGCCAGATAAAGAGGCATTAGCAAAAGCAGTTGAAGAGTTGCGCACATTCCCACCTCTTGTTTTTGCTGGTGAGTGTGACACCTTAAAAGCGAAAATTGCAGAAGCTGCAGAGGGCCGCGCATTTTGGTTGCAAGGTGGGGATTGTGCTGAAACTTTTGCTGGGGCAACTGCAGATTCAATTCGAAACCGGATGAAAACTATTTTGCAGATGGCTGCCGTATTGCAATATGGCGCGAGTTTGCCGGTTTTAAAAGTGGGTCGTATGGCTGGACAGTTTGCCAAGCCACGCAGTAACGATAATGAAACTCGTGGAGATGTAACACTTCCGGCCTACCGCGGAGATGCAGTAAATGATTTGGAGTTTACGCTTGAATCCCGCACCCCAGACCCACAAAGATTAGTTAAGGTTTATCAAACTTCAGTTTCTACTCTTAATTTAGTTCGTGCATTTACACATGGTGGCTTTGCTGATCTGCGCCGCGTGCATGAATGGAACAAGGGATTTATCCGTGACTCAGCAGTAGGTGAACGTTATGAGCAAATGGCAAATGAAATTGGCAGAGCGTTAGCATTTATGCAATCAGCTGGTGTTGATCCAGATGCATTTAGAAGTGTGGACCTTTACTCAAGTCATGAAGCTTTAATTCTTGAATACGAGCGCGCACTCACTCGAATTGATTCACGAACCCAGGAACCATACGACGTTTCCTCTCACTTTGTTTGGATCGGGGAACGTACCCGCAAAATTGATGGAGCACATGTTGATTTCTGTTCCAAAATTCGCAACCCAATTGGCGTAAAACTTGGACCGAAAACCCAAGTTGATGAAGTACTAGCCTTAATTGAGAAGTTAGATCCAAATCGCGAACCCGGCAGATTGACTTTCATCACTCGAATGGGGGCTGGAGTTATTCGCGAAGCGCTACCTAAATTAGTTGATGGCGTAACAAAATCTGGAGCAAAAGTTTTATGGGTTTGTGATCCAATGCATGGAAATACTTACGAGGCTCCAAGTGGCTATAAGACCAGAAAATTCGATGATGTACTAGATGAGGTTCGTGGATTCTTCGAAGTCCATAAAAAACTAGGAACCCATCCTGGTGGTATTCATATTGAGTTGACTGGCGATGATGTCACTGAGTGCGTCGGCGGGGGAGAGCAAATCTCACATGAGGATCTCTCCTCTCGATATGAGACTGCTTGTGACCCACGGTTGAACCACACTCAATCACTTGAGCTTGCTTTTCTCGTTGCCGAAATGCTGCGTGATCGCTAGCCTTTTGCAGTGCTTTCAACTGCCTACATCAAGACGCCTATAGGTTCACTGATTTGGATAGCAGATAATGATCTTGTCTTAGCTGCTGGATTTAGCAACTTAGTTGAATTGAGCCGAAAATTATCAAGTGAAGACCAAGAAAGAGAAATTAAGAGCGGTAAAGCAACTGGCAAAATTGCAGATTTAATTACGGCATATTTTGATGGTGAATTGGACGCCCTTAACGCAATAGAAGTACGCCAGCCAGGATCTCAATTTTCACAAGCCGCATGGAAAGCGATGCGAAAGATAAAAAGTGGAAAAGTAATCTCTTATGCAGATTTAGCTCAACGTGCTGGCTCGCCAGCAGCTGTACGTGCTGCGGGTACCGCATGTGGACGAAATGCAGTTGCGCCGATTGTGCCCTGTCATCGAATTGTTAAAACGGGCGGCGCGCTCGGGAATTATGGTTATGGAATATCCAAGAAAGAGTGGCTATTAAAACACGAAGGCGCGCTTTAATAACCTTGCTCACAAGTGAGTATCTGCATACTCTTCACCAATGACAAATACGATCTTCCTTACTGCCAAACGTGGACCCGCAATTGCATTTGCTGCTTTAAGCACTGTAATTTTGATTTTTCTGCCGATCGTAAGTGGGGTCTATCTGTCAGTAGGTAAATCAAATCCAGCACCGAAAATCGCCAACGCCCTTTTGGCAAAAAGTGAGTTCCGAGACGCTGCAGCCAATAAATTAATTGAGAATATTTCAAAAGATTCAGAAGGAATACAAGCGTTACTTTTTGAAGCTAAGGCAAAAGAAATCAGAGTAGCGCTTTCTGATGCTATGGGAACAAAAGCTTTTGAAGATGAGGTAGTAGTGATTACCCAAAAGGCTTATGATTTTTATGTAGATG
>DDZI01000057.1:0-346 GCA_002346305.1 Actinobacteria bacterium UBA3012
GCAGCAGCTGATGCTATTTCTTCTTGTGTTACATCAGATCAGCTAAATGCAAACTTCATCGTTCCAAGTGTTTTTGATACTCAGGTTGTGACCAAAGTAGCGGACGCTGTAAAACTTGCTGGTCGCGCTTAGCGCTTAAATAGCTTTGATTGCCCACCAATAACAACACCTAGGTAGGTCATCAAGATTCCTGAAACTAAATACCAAGAGACGGTATTTCCATTTGTTGGCGCAATCAGATCAATTAGAAGTGACCCGATTAAAGTGCCGCCCACGCTAAAGAGCGTAAATGTTAGAACGCCGAGATGTTGAACAATCGTTGAAGTAAATGCAATATAGATAACAC
>DDZI01000057.1:545-3374 GCA_002346305.1 Actinobacteria bacterium UBA3012
GTAAATGCAATATAGATAACACCAATTGTTCCTCCGGTGTAAATCCACCATGGGCCACTTGGAAGTGGAACTATTTCATCTCCGTTAAAGATTAGGAGCGCAAATAACATAAGTGCTAAAACCGAAGTTCCCATAAAGAAATTCAATAGCGAAGTTGTGAAACTTGCCTTCGAATATTCATTGATCTGGCCATTGAGCGCTCGTTGAACACCGACTAAGGCACCCGCCAATGCTGCAAGGGCAACCGCAAAAACTGAGAAGGAGGCCAAGGAAATTCGATCCAGCGCTGAGATAAAAACAGCAAAAACAGTTATCAAAGCTGCCATGACTCGACGTTTTGAAATCAATTTTTTGCCACCACCGGTTAAGCCGATTCGATCTACTATCAATGACATAGCGGTTTGGCCCGCAATTGATGCCACGGAATAAAGAGCCACGCCAATTATCGGCACAACTTGAGTTTGTAGTGCAACAAAACTTCCACCAAGAACTCCAGCAAAAAGTCGCCACCTTGGAATTTGTTTTGCAGCAACGGCAACACGGAGGTTTCGAATTCCAGTTTTAATTGATTTATTGAAAGGCGCAATAACAGATATGACAATCAAACCTGAACCAAAAGAGACAAGCGCCGCTTCAGTGCTATTGCCTAATAAATGTGAGAGTTCGCCATTTGCGCGCGATTGCAGCGCGATTAGTACACCAGAAATTGCAGCAAGCGCTTCAAGTCTGGCAGTTTGTGAATGTGTAATCTTAATTTTCGAGACCTTCTAAATTTGTATTAGCCTGCAACCAACTCTCTTCGATTGCAGACTTCTCTTGGGATAACTTTGCTAATTCTTCCATGTTCTGCCCTAATTTTTCATGATCAAAAGCTAGTTCACTCTGCTGACTCTCTAACTCAATAATTTGTGCTTCCAGCTTTGCGATTTGGCGTTCATACTTCGCAATCTCTTTCCGCACTTCTTTGATCTCTGCAATATTTGATGTCTTGACTTTTGTTGTTACAGATCCGCTAGTTTCAATCGAGCTGCTTCGAAGCTTTAAATATTCATCAATGCCCCTGGGTAAATCGCGTAGCTTTGAATCCCCTAGTAAGCCAACAAAGCGATCACATACTCGTTCTAGGAAATATCTATCGTGCGAAATCACTAAAAGCGTGCCGCCAAAGGAGTCGAGTAAATCTTCAAGAGCAGTCAGAGTCTCGACATCAAAATCATTTGTCGGCTCATCAAGCAATAAGACATTTGGGCTATCCATTAGTAACCGAGTCAATTGCAACCTACGACGCTCGCCGCCCGATAAATCTCCGACCGGAGTCCACTGCGAATCTGTATTGAAACCTAACTTTTCACAGAGCTGGCTGGCTGATAACTCTTTACCGTTTCCTAATTGAACCTGGTTAGCCACTTTTTCTACTGCTTCTAGAACTCGCCAAGTTGGATCTAACTCTTCAAGATGTTGTGAGAGAAATGCAGCTTTTACCGTCACTCCCGTCGTTATTTTGCCGGCCGTTGAACTAATCTGACCAAGCAAGGCTCTGAACAAAGTTGTTTTACCAGCGCCGTTTACTCCCACAACACCAATGCGATCACCGGGACCAATGTTCCAATAAAGGTCTTCCAAAATTATTTTTTCGCCGGCTTTAATCGTTGCTTGATGAATTTCAAAAACTGTATTTCCTAATCTATTTGCTGCAAAATTTAGAAGCTCAGTCTCGTTTCTAGGTGGTGGCTCATTTGCAATCAAAGTATTAGCAGCATCAATCCTGAATTTAGGTTTCACAGTTTGTGCAGGTGCACCTCTGCGAAGCCAGGCAAGTTCCTTTCGGATCAACGCATTTCGCTTGCCATCTTCAACTGTTATCTGACGGGCTCGTTCAGCCTTAGATAAAACATATGCGGAATATCCGCCGTCATATGCCAGAACGTTTCCATCTACAACTTCCCAGATTTGATCTGAGACTTCATCCAAGAACCAACGATCGTGAGTTATCACTACAACTGCTAATTTTGTATTGCGCTTTAAATATTGTGCAAGCCATGAAATCCCTTCCACATCTAAGTGGTTTGTTGGTTCATCCAATAAAACTAAGTCAAGATCTGCAATTAACAACTTCGCCAAATTAACCCGACGGCGTTCACCACCAGATAAATAAGAAATCTTTCGATCAAGCAGCTCTTCGCTAATGCCGCCAAATAATCCAGTTAGGACTTCTCTAACTTTTGAATTACCTGCCCACTCATGTGTTGCTAAATCACCGAGGACGACATCGCGCACCAATGAATCTTCATCTGAGTCATCGCTCTGCCCCAATAATCCGATATTGATTGAGCCGGCTTTTGAGACCCGTCCAGAGTCTGGTGCTTCAATCCCAGCCATCACTTTAATTAGCGTACTTTTGCCGCCACCGTTTCTGCCAACAATTCCGATTCGATCACTAGCGTTTACGCCAAGTGAGACACCATCTAATAACGCTCGAATATCAAAAGATTTTGAGACCGACTCTAGATTCAACAAATTAGTGACGACCATAGTGCAAGGATATTTGACTATTGCTACAGTTGGAAAATGGATGTAACAAATAGGCAATATGCGCTCGATCTAGATGCCAAGGACCCATTGGCGAAATTCCGGGATGAATTCATAATAAATGACCCGGCCATTTGTTACTTGGATGGAAATTCAAAAAGTATCAAGCAGGGTGAAGAAGTTATCATCAAAAAAGCGGAATTTATGATAAATGTTATTAAATTTGAGGATAATAATTTCCTTGACACTATTCGTAATAAAATGATGTGGGGTTTAGATACTAGAAATTAATTAATAAAA
>DDZI01000035.1:0-8284 GCA_002346305.1 Actinobacteria bacterium UBA3012
TCGTTTAGCGCCGTACGCACAGAAGCAATTTCACGAGTGATGTACTCGGTATCTGCCAAGTTGCGCTCATCACGTGCTCGATCCTCCGCAAATTGGATGCGATCGCGGTCAGTCTGGCGATTTTGAGCAAGCAAAATAAGCGGCGCCGCATATGAAGCTTGCAAAGATAAAAACAAAGTTAAGAAAATAAATGGATAATTATCAAACCGAAGATCTTTTGGAGCAAGTGAGTTCCAAAGTACCCACGAAATCACAAATCCACTCATGTAAACCAAGAAATTTGCTGTACCTAGAAAGCGCGCGAATCGCTCAGCAAGGACTCCAAAAGCTTCTGAGTTAAACCCAAATCGAAAAGAGCGCTTCATTGAGCGCGGTAAATCAAGACGGTTGCTCATGAGAGTGTCTCCGTTCTACCTATCAAGTTGCTTTCATTTGCATTACGCCAGTTTTCAGGCAGTAAGTGGTCAAGTACGTCATCAACTGTGACAACTCCAAGCAATCGATCATTTGAGTCAATAATTGGAACTGCAACCAAGTTGTATGTAGCAAAGTATGAAGAAATTTCTGCAAGATTTTTATCAGCAGAAAGCGCTTCGTTTTCAGTATCTATTACAGCACCTAACAACGTTGCCGGAGGTTCGCGCAATAAACGTTGGAAGTGGGCAATTCCGAGGAACTTTCCAGTAGGGGTCTCATAAGGAGCGCGGGTGACATAAATTTGCGAAGCGAGAGCAGGTGTAATTTCACTTTCACGCAAAGCTGCAAGTGCTTCAGCGACGGTGTTATCGGCTGCTAGAACAATAGGTTCGGTCGTCATCATTCCGCCAGCTGAGTAATCTTCGTAAGTCATCAGACGACGAACATCTTTCGCATCTTCTGGCTCCATCAATTGCAAAAGTGTCTCTGCTTTTTCACTGCCAACTTCGCGCAAAAGGTCCGCAGCATCATCTGGATCCATCTCACCGAGTACATCAGCCGCACGCTCACCCTCTAATTGAGCAATAAGGGCTACACGCTCTTCCTCATTCATTTCCTCAAGGACGTCCGCAAGTCTTTCATCATCAAGGGCCCTGGCAACTTCAATTCGGCGGTGCATTGAAAGGTTTTGCAGCGCGCTAGCAAGATCTGCCGCGTGTAAGGAAGCAAGAGTGGAAAGTAAGTTTGAAACGCCATGATCTGTTTCAGAAATTGTGAAATCTGAAACCTCGCTCCAATCCAAAGTCATACTTGGACCGCGTCGGCGAAGTCCAGAATGTTTACGTGAAACCGAAACTTTATTTAGCAACCAATCACCACTGCGATTTTGCTCCATTGCAATATCTTCAATTACAACTCGCTCACCAGTGTCACTTAGATTAATTGCTCGATCTAGAAATTCACCAAGTACAAGTAGCTCACCTGGTCGTTGCTGGAATCGACGGACATTTAGTAAGCCGGTGATAACCACAGTCCCTGGTTCGATCGAAGTCACCCGGGTGATTGGAATAAAGATTCGCCGGCGTGGGGGCACCTCAACAATTAGTCCAAGAATGCGAGGGGCAGAACCGGTTTGTACGGTCGCGATTGCATCGCGCACCTTTCCGACTTGATCACCGGCAGGGTCAAAAACTGCGGTTCCGGATAGGCGGGCGATAAAGACTCGATTAATTCGATTCGATAGGTTGATTGCGCCGCTCATAAGGCTAAGGCTACCCGCTAGGGTCAGACTCATGTCTGCCCCAGAGATCGCCACCAGCGGCGCTAAAGGTATAAAGCCGGCTGATATTGGCCGATTAATCATCGGCGTATTTGGTATCGGAACTTCTGGGCCATTGATTGCATTGGGTCAGATGGCGGTTCCAGTTGCGATTTTTTGGCGCAATTTAGGCGGCGCGCTTTTCTCACTTCCTTTTGCATTAAGAAGTGGCGAATGGCGCAGGATGAGTAGCAATGCATGGCTTTGGTCGGTGATCGCTGGAGTTTTTCTTGCTCTTCACTTTATCTGCTTCTTTGCATCAATGCGCTTAACAAGTGTTGCAAGTGGTGTTGCCATAACTGCGGTGCAGCCAATATTTGCCGCAATCTGGGTTCGCATGCGCGGAGCCAAAGTAGCCATGCAAGTTTGGTTTGGGATGGCAATTTCAATGGTCGGTGTTTTGATAATTACTGGGATTGATTGGCAGCTATCAACAAGAGCGCTCATTGGAGATTTAATTGCATTGTTAGGAGCAGCATTATCAGCGGCATATGTTATTGCTGGTGGACACGTACTTCGCGAAATCTCTCCAACTACATACACAACTATTTGCTATTTTGTTTGTGCCGCAACTTGTTTTGTGGTGGTGTTATTTACTGATGCGCCAATTATTGATTATCCAAGATATGAATGGTTGTTAGTTTTAGGTTTGATAGTAGGAGCACAAATTTTGGGGCACACTATGTTTAATCAGGTGTTGCAAAGAGTTTCACCAACGGTTGTTTCTTTAATTGTATTTTTTGAACTTCCCGTCGGTGCTTTATTAGCAGTTTGGTGGTTAGACCAAATCCCACCGGCTGGAGTAATCCCTGGTTTGGCTTTACTGTTAATTGGGTCAGGCTTTGTCGCTACTAAATCGGCCTCTCTACAGGTTGGTCAGGTGAAGAAAAATGATTGATTTGCATACACATACGACGGCCAGCGATGGGACTGATAAACCTTTTGAGATGCTAAAAAATGCAAAAAGCGCTGGATTAACCATCGTTGCGATGACTGACCACGACTCCACCGAAGGATGGCGTGAAGTTAGATCCAACAGAGACCAAATTCCTGTCGGGCTAACCATTGTTCCGGGAGCTGAAGTCTCTACTCGTACCCAATTAGGAATGAGCGTTCATATAGTTGGACTTTTATTTGATGCGGGAAATCAACAACTTGCTAAATTATTATCAGATACTCGCGATGATCGAATTCCGCGTATGGAAAAAATGATCGAAAAGTTACAAGCGGCGGGTTATCAAGTAACAATGCAAGATGTTGAAGAGGTAAAGCCTCTTGGGGCCACGCTTGGTCGTCCTCATTTAGCTGATGCATTAATTAAAAATAGAGTTGTGGCTTCACGTGATGAAGCATTTGCAGAGTTATTGCATAACAACTCCCAATTTTATGTTTCACATTGGGCTCCGTCACCGGTGGAAGCAATTAAAGCAATTGCGGACGCTGGAGGAGTTTCGATTTTGGCACATCCTTTTGCCGAAAAAAGAGGAGCGGTTTTAACTTTTGGCGAGGTTGCTGAATTAGCCGCTGCTGGACTTAATGGGATTGAACGAAACAAAAGAGACCATGATGAAGCCGCTCACAGCAAAATTGATCAATTGGCTCTCGAACACAATTTAATTAAGATCGGATCAAGCGATTACCACGGTGCGGCGCGCGCGAATCAATTGGGAGAAGAGCAAACTCCAGTTGATCTCTGGGAGAATTTAGCCAGCAAGGCAAGTGGAGACGAGGTGTTCACTCGATGAATGCATGGACCTTTGGCGTACAAGTATTTGTGACCCTCTTTGTCATTATGGACCCACCAGGAGTTGTCCCAATTTTTCTTGGTCTAGTTTCTAAATTTACGGAAAAAGAAAGACGCAAACTTGCTGTCAAGACTGCAATTGTTTCGCTCACGGTAATTGTTACTTTTGCATTATTCGGCCAATTTATATTGGGTTATTTGAAGATTTCCCTCCCAGCGATGCAGGGTGCTGGTGGATTGCTTCTATTACTTGTCGCTCTTGAGTTATTAACTGGTAAAAATGAGAAAAAAGGTGATGAGGCGGGCCCAAGTGATGTAAATGTTGCTTTGGTTCCGCTCGGAACACCACTACTTGCTGGCCCTGGTGCAATTGTTGCCACAATAATCTTTGTTAAGCAGATCGAAGGCGTAGCAATGGGTGTCGCACTATTTACAGCCATTGGAGTTTTGCACTTAGTGCTTGCATTAATTTTGAGATATTCAACTGGAATAATTAAGGTGATTAAAACTTCTGGAGTGACTTTAATTGCACGAATTGCTGGTCTATTACTTGCAGCAATTGCAGTTCAAATGATTGCTAACTCAGTAACCGCATTTATCGCTGCCTGAAAATGCGAAAAATTTTATGAGCGATCAACCTACTTTTGATGGCATGCCCGTAAAGCTATTTTCATGTACCCCGTCGCGGCTTGATACCTGGCTGGATTGCCCACGTAAATACCGTTACACATACATAGATACCCCTCGGCCGCCTAGAGGTGGTCCATGGGCTCACGCCAGCATGGGAGCAGCGGTTCATAATGCTTTGCGCGAATGGTGGACTAAGCCTTTGGAGGAGCGAACCTCTCAAGTTGGAGAAGTTTTACTAACCAAGTTTTGGCGCACCGATGGATTTAAAGATGACGAACAAGCAGAACGATCTTTTGTGCGAGCTAAAGCCTGGATTACAAATTATTTAAAAACAGTTGATATCAATGATGAACCACGTGGCTTAGAAAGAACTGTAAGTGCAACCACAGAAACTCTTTCACTATCAGGACGGGTTGACCGAATTGATGAACGTGATGGTGAGTTAGTAATTGTTGATTACAAAACAGGAAGAAATACACCAGAAGTTGATGATGTTGCATCCTCACTCGCATTAGCAATTTACGCAGTTGGCGCATCTCGAACCATGCGGATGAAATGCACAAAAGTTGAACTTCATCACCTGCCATCTGAAACAGTGGTTGCTTATGATCATTCGCCAGAATCTTTAAATCGCCATATAAAACGGGCTGAATCAATTGCGCGCGAAGTCCAAGCCGAAGCGTTAAAACCAGAAAGTGACGGTAATTACCGACCAAATCCTTCGGCACTTTGTGGTTACTGTGATTTTGCGCGGATCTGTCCAGATGCCTCTGTTGAACCGGCAAAACCCTGGGCGGTTATCGAGAAGCAAGAGCTCTAATATCTGGAAAGCGCAGCCCGGTTTGACCTAATACGATTGCCCTCAAATGAGCACCTACTTCGCCCCAGATTCGATCGCTTGGAAGATCCATGCCGATCCATCCTTAGTTGTTGGTGGAATTCGGGCATTACTAGAACAGGGCTTACATCCTGGCGCAATGGCAGGGGTCGCTGCTCACTCTAATTTTCGTGAAGATTCCTGGGGCCGGTTAACGCGCACGGGGGAGTATGTAGCACTTGTTACATATGAAGAGCGCGAAGTTGTAGATATGGCCGCAAAACATGTGCGAGATGTACATGAGCGATTAGGTTTAAGTGATCCACACTTATTGCTTTGGGTGCACGCATCAATGGTTGATGCATTTTTAGATAATGCACGTCGTTCTGGAATGCCACTCACCGATGCAGAAGCGGATCAATATTTAGCTGAGATGGTTACTTTTGCAAAATTAGTAGGCATCCCAGAAGTTGATGTTCCATCATCAGTCATTGAGTTAGCGCAATATATGAAAGATATTTATCCAGAGTTAATTGCATCCGAAGAAGCTAAAAAAACCTCTGTTTTCTTACTTTTCCCACCTATGCCAAAGTTGGTGCGATTTATTACACCGGCTACTCCTTTGTGGGCTGGAGTTGCGACATTAGCCGGAGCTTCACTTCCAGATTGGGCACGAGATCTCTATGGGTGGCCATCAATTCCGGGACAAAATATCGCCACTGATATTTCATTGCGCACATTTAGAAATGCGACATTGCGATTGCCACAATCTTTCCGCGAGAGTCCATTAACGAAAAAAGCCCGCGATAAAGCCCATGCAAATACCCATGAAAAATAGCCAAATGAGCCGGGTAATTTCCTTTATTAACCTCGCTGGCGGGGTCGGACGAACCACCTCTGCGGTCAGTATGGCGGTGGCATTTTCCGAATATGGCAAAAGGGTTTTGTTGGTCGATCTGGACCCAAACGGAGGGGCCTCCTTCTCGCTAGGCCTAGAAAACCCCCGATTGAGCGCAACTGAGATCTTCTCTGGCCGCCCAAGAGCCCTAGGAATGATCTATAAAACAGCTGACCGGATCGATGTAATCCCAGCCAACCTCACTTTAGAGACTGCCGCTCTGAAATCTGCGGGTAAAAAAGATAGTGAATACATATTGCAAAAAGCGCTTGAAAACTTGGAGTACGACGTAATTATTATTGATGCACCAGCCACAAATTCTTATCTTGCAAAGTGCGCCGTAGTTGCTGCGGATGAATTTATCATTCCGACTCGATTAGATGTTTTGTCGATGCGTGGAGTTTTTTCAGCAATCGAATTAATTGAAAAATTCAAAAAATCTGAGAAAAAAAATTACCAAATTCTGCCAACAATGGTTGAAAGCAGAAACAAAAGCCAAGGATTAATTTCAGCCGATTTAAATTCTCGTTACGGAGAATTAGTACTTTCACCTGGGATTGCGAAATGGGGCGGGTTTTCAGAGGCCGTTGGGGCCGGAAAATCAGCACTTTCACTTTTCAAAACCAGCGATGGCGCAGCAAGTTATCGCGAGATCACTTACCCGTTTCTTTAATCCAAAAAATAAGCCCCTGCAAATCGCAGGGGCTTATTTTCTTTACTGCTAAATGATTAACTCCGTAGTGCTTGAGCCAATTCGCGGAAATCTTCAACAAGTAAATCAACCTCTGCTTGTCCATGAGCCAAGCTGATTAACCACTGCTCATCGAGACCTGGAGGGGTCACGATTCCGCGGTTGATTGACCATAGCCATGAAAGTTCAGCGATCTTAAAATCAGCACCTTTGAAATCACGGTAATTGCGTATTGGAGTTGTGCTCCAAGTGATGCAACCTTTGACCCCAAAACCAACTGTGTGCGCAGGAAGATCAAACTCTTCAATGATTTTGGTGATCCGCTCAAGTGCTTGCATATTTAAGGACTCAGCGCGAGCCAACGCCTCTTCAGTACAAATATTGTCTACCGCACGCACTCCAGCAAGGGAGAGCGGGTTGGCGTTAAATGTTCCGAAATGGGCAAGGCGTCCATCTGTGACTGCATCCATGTATTTCTTCTTGCCGCCGAAAGCAGCAATTGGAACTCCGCCACCAATTGATTTAGCAAGACAGATGAGATCAGGTTTTACGCCAAGTTTTTGTGCTGCACCTTGCGCGCCAGCCGTTAGACCAGTCTTGACCTCATCAAAAATCAAGATGACGTCGTGCTCGTCGCAAAGTTCGCGTACTCCTTCAAGGTATCCAGCATCAGGAAGCACAATTCCAAGATTTTCTAGAACTGGTTCCAAAATAAAGCAAGCAATTTGGCTTGCATGCTCTTTGAAAATTTGCTCAAGTGATTCCAAATTATTGTAAGGAACAACATGAACGGTTCCGGAAACTGTGCCAAGTGGATGAACTGCGGTTGGGAAATCTGCATCACCGGCTTGATCAAGTGATGGCTTACTAGAAACCATTAATGGATCAAATGAACCGTGATATCCACCTTCAATTTTTAAGATATCGCTTTTACCCGAGTAAGCACGTGCAAGTCGAACCGCATACATAGTTGCTTCAGTCCCTGAGTTTGCAAAGCGCACTTGATCGATGGCAAAACGCTTACATACTCTTTCTGCTGCATCGCGAGCACTAGGGGATGGAGTTACGTATAACGTGCCAACTTCAAGGGTTGCTTTAATTTCATCAACAACTGCTTGATTTAGATGGCCAACGAGCATTGCACCAAATCCCATAGACAGATCAAGCAAACGGCGACCATCTACATCGGTCATCCAAGCGCCTTTAGCTGATGTGATTGAGATTGGATACGGATCCCAGTGCTGAAAACTAGAAGGCACACCTAATGGAAGTGAATGTGCGGCGACTTTGTTTTCAATGCCTGAGGCAGTGGTGTTATCTCTGAATCTTGCCCACTCTTGATCGAGCAGGGCAGATATTTTGGATTGAGATAATGGAGTTGAGTGAAGCGATGTAGATCTAAACGTTTGCGAGTGATTCGCTTGGGTTTTCATTTTTAAGTACGGTCAATGTCCAGGCGGTCCGGAAACTGATTAGTACGCTCCTTACGGCGTTTGTAGATAACGATCTTACATGGGCAATTTTTAACCGCAAGTGCAGGTGATTTGTCGCGTGTTTCCCGTTCAAACTCAGAAAAAGTCCGGGAAAAACAGGCTCAAAACGGCTTAAAAATTACTGAAAAAAGCCTTAAAAACGGCCAAAACTAGCCACATCGCTGCAAATTAATCGGTACCAAAACCAACTTTACGGATTGCGCGTGGACTAATTTCGACATAAGAAATTTTATTTGCCGGAACAATTACGGTACGACCTTTTTCATCTTGCAAAAC
>DDZI01000035.1:8443-11955 GCA_002346305.1 Actinobacteria bacterium UBA3012
GTTGATTCAATTGTTAACTCACGTGCATTGTCTGAAACCCCAATACGGATCTCGGCACGCTCATTGCTGTTGGAAGAAGCTGCGGATTTCTTTGCTGTTGTCATGCTCTTACCTTATCTGAATTTTGCCTAGATTGCCTTTCAATCATTCCTGAGACTTGTTCTTCCTTTTTTCAATCTCAAGTAACTGGTGCAACATTTGTTTCATCTCCTCTTGCTCTTCATGAGTGAAGGCATTTCTATCGACGATTAATTTAGAAGCAAAAGATGCAGTAATCATTGGCACCAAAAATAAGATCATGACTAGCACCAAGGCGACGGCAGTTGTCCGTCCGCCAAGTGATTGTGGAACCGTGTCACCATATCCAACGGTGGATGCAGTAATAAGAGACCACCAAATTGAATCTAGGAAACTTTTATCTTCAAAAAATTTGTAAAAGGTTGAAGCAATCAGTATTAATATTGTAGAAGATAGAATTAGGTAACGTGGTGAATTCGCAATTTTAACAAATAGGTTTGAAAAGTTTTTCATTTTGCACTCCTTCCAATAGAACAAATCTTAATTGTGTAGAGGGTAACCGGAAATACCTCGCCACTGAAGATTTGCGACAAGATCAGCCGCGGCTTTCCGCGGAACTCGACCATCTCGCTCTAGCCAATACCTTGCAGTGAATTGCGCAGTTCCAATTAAACCCACTCCGAGCAACATGGCAGCTTCTTCAGGAATTCCAGTATCGGCGGCGATGATTGCACTTACTGCAGCGGCGCAGTCATAAGTCATCCGTGATAAACGTTCGCGAACTGCAGGCTCTACATTCATATCGCTTTCAAAAAGTAAGCGGTACGCCTCACCTTCTTCTTCAATAAAATTAAAGTAAGCATCAACTGTTGCGCGTACGCGATCAGCGTTGTCATGAGTTGAAGCAATTGCACGTTGGATTGTGTATACAAGGGAATCAACATGAAGATCCAGCACTGCTAAATAAAGATCTAATTTGCTTGGAAAGTGTTGATATAAAACTGGCTTACTTACTCCGGCGCGATCGGCAATCTCATCCATTGCCGCGGCGTGGTACCCGGCGGCGGTGAATACTTCCAGGGCTGCAGTGAGCAGTTGGGCCCGGCGCTCATCTCGAGGCAAGCGCTGTTTGGCGCCTAAAGGATCGATAGGAGTAGAAGTCACAAGGTGATGTTAGGGCACGTGCGAAGGTAGTTGGCGAAAGATGGCAGGATTAGCCCATGAAGCCAGTTGATTCCCTCGCCCCGCTCGTCGAACCAGGACCACCTTTAACTGTTGAGCAAGTTCGTCGATATAGCCGCCATTTGATCATCCCTGATGTCGCCATGACCGGACAACGTCGCTTAATGGCTGCCAAGGTGCTTTGTGTTGGTGCTGGAGGCCTTGGATCACCTGCATTGATGTACTTAGCAGCTGCCGGAGTCGGAACCCTTGGAATTGTTGAGTATGACGTCGTTGATGAATCAAATTTACAACGTCAGATAATTCACGGACAAAGCGACATTGGTAAAAGCAAGGCGCAGAGTGCAAAAGAATCAGTTGCTGAAATCAACCCATATGTAAATGTAGTCATCCACGAAACCCGACTTGATAATTCAAATGTCATGGAATTGTTTTCACAGTACGACTTGATTATTGATGGAACAGATAATTTTGCAACGCGCTATCTTGTTAATGATGCATGCGTGCTTTTAGGAAAACCATATATCTGGGGTTCGATTTATCGTTTTGATGGACAAGCAAGTGTGTTCTGGTCTGAACATGGCCCTTGTTACCGTTGCTTGTATCCAGAACCACCACCGCCAGGAATGGTGCCAAGTTGTGCCGAAGGTGGCGTGCTTGGTGTGCTCTGCGCATCAATTGGTTCAATCCAAGTAACTGAGGGAATTAAATTAATTACTGGAATCGGCGAACCGCTTATTGGTCGGTTAATGATTTATGACGCACTTGAGATGAGTTACCGCAAAGTTGCGATCCGCAAAGATCCAAATTGTGTTATCTGCGGACCAAATGCAACTCAAAAAGCGTTGATGGAAGATTACGAAGGTTTTTGTGGTGCCATCTCTACGCAAGCAGCAGATGCAGTTGCAGGCTCAACAATTACTGTCGCTGAGTTAAAGAGCAAGTTAGATAATAAAGAGAATTTCATCTTGATTGATGTGCGCGAACCAAGTGAATTTGAGATTGTCAGAATTCCAGGTTCAGTGTTAATTCCAAAACAAGAATTTCTTGATGGTTCTGTTTTATCAAAGTTGCCCCAAGATCGCCCAATAGTTTTACATTGCAAGAGTGGAGTGCGTTCTGCTGAATGTCTTGCAGTTGTAAAAGCCGCTGGATTTGCAGATGCAACACATGTAAGCGGGGGAGTTGTAGCTTGGGTTAAGCAGATTGACCCATCACTACCTGAATACTAGAAATTAGATTTTTAGCGAACGCTTTAAGAAATCTAACTCTAGGTGCATCAAATTTTCAGCCACCACTTCTTGTGACGTCATATGCGTAACTCCTGTTAACGGCAAAACTTCATGGGCTTTGCCAGCAGCAAGTAATGCACTTGATAAATGAAGTGAGTTTGCTACCAAAACATTGTCATCTGCTAGGCCGTGAATAATCATTACTGGAACCGATAACTTATCTGCATCAGGTAAGAGCGAAGATTGTTCATAATTTTTGTGATCTGCAACCGATCCTAAGAACCGTTCGGTGTAATAAGTATCGTAAAACCTGAAATCGGTAACTGGAGCTCCGATGATTGCGCACTTGAAAATATCGGGACGACGAAGTGCCGCAAGGCCGGCCAGATATCCACCAAAGGACCAGCCGCGGATCCCAACTTTTTCGGGATCGATCAAACCTGGACGAAGTTGAAATAGCGCCGTTACTGCATCTGCTTGATCTTCGAGGGGTGCAGCGGAGAGGTCATCTAGAACCGCTTTTTCCCATTCAGGCCCACGATTTGGGGTACCGCGGCCATCAGTTATCAGAACTGCGAAACCTAAATTTGCAATCCACTGTGCCTCAGCAAATGCATTTTTAACTTTGATATTTCGTAAGTGACTCGGTCCACCATATGGGTCCACTAGTAGCGGAAGATTTTTGTGTGGAAATTTACTTTGGTTTTGCGGCAACAAAAGCGCAGAGCGAAGTTCGCGTTCTCCAAGATTTAACAATTCAGGTTTAGCATCTACTTCAGGCTTTTCCGCAAAAGATTCGATTTCGATTCGCATGCCATCACGAATAACTTCTACTTTTGCGCCGTAATAATCTAACGAGCGAGACAAAAGCAACAAGGTATCTGCGGCCGCTTTGGCCATGTGCACGCCATCGCCTTTAGATATCTCTTCTAACTCTCCACCCCACCCGTACCAATAAACATGCAATGAAGTTGCTTCAAATGTTCCTTCAAAAGTAATTCCATTTCGATCGATATGAACAATTCGATCAACTTGCAATCCTTCTGGTGTAACTGGATTTCCATCGACTGCAAGATGACG
>DDZI01000035.1:12139-16976 GCA_002346305.1 Actinobacteria bacterium UBA3012
CTTAAATTTATTGCGCGAATATGAGCATGCCGTTGCGCACGATCAATAGTCATGAGCAGCGGTGGTTTATTAACAGCGCCAGAATTTACAGAGACTAAATACTCGTGTTCTTTGTCCCACTTAATCTCTTGGCTGCTTTGACTTTCAAGGTGGTAAGCAAAAAGGGAAGGAACAACATTTGGAGTTCCAACTTTTGGATAGCGAACAGATCTTGGTTCATTTTCTGGATTTGCTGGATCACTGATCCAAATCTTCTCGACACCGCTTTCATCAAATCTTTCAACTAATAAGTATTTACTATCTGAACTCCACCAAAAACCATGCATTCGATCCATCTCTTCACTTGCTACAAATTCTGCTTGCCCATAATAAACATCAGCTTTTTCAGGAGTGAAAATTGTACGGTCACTCACTCCATCGCTAACCCGCATCTCACCTGAAGGGTTGATGTATCCGACCGAACTACCATCAGGTGCAAATTGCGGGTCAATCACTGGCTCTTGCGCAGGCCATTGCAAAACTTTTCCATCTTCTAAATTTGCAACGTACAGGTTCCCAGATAATGTAAATGCAATTTTTTTAAGATTTGCATCGCTTGAATAATTGGTGATTCCAGCAGCGGCTTCACGCGCACGCTCGCGCCTGGCTTGCTCTTCTACTGAGATTTTCTCATCGCCACTTTTAAGCAGATCAAGTGGGTTCACAATCTCGCGGGTGCTCTTACTATTCAGATCTAATTCAAAAAGCCGACCAGTGCGGTCTGTCCCAGATCCACTTCTTACGAAGACAATCCGCTGGCCATCAGGGGAGATGCTGAAATTTCGAGGGGCACCAAGGGAAAAACGCAACGTGCGGGCGCTGTGGCGCGGAAATGGGAGTTCACTCATAGGAATCGACCGTACCCTTTCCCTTATGTCTTTGGCACCTTCAGCCAGTAATTCAGCTAAAACAGTAGGCGCGCGTCTGTTGCTCGTCCACGCCCACCCAGATGACGAGAGTATTAACAACGGCGCAACGATGGCAAAGTACATCGCCGAAGGGGCGCAGGTTGCATTAGTTACTTGTACGCGGGGAGAAGAAGGGGAAGTTCTGGTTCCTGAGTTTGCAAATTTAGCTAGTGATAAAGATGATCAACTTGGCCCACACCGTGAAATCGAATTACGAAATGCTCTCGCCGCATTATCTGGAAGTAACCAAATGGAACATTATTTTTTGGGAGCACCGGATAAAAAATATCGAGATAGCGGAATGATGGGAATGCCACAAAATGAGCGACCAGATGTTTTTTGGAGCGCTACTCCAGATAATGCCGCCGCGCATCTCGTGGAAATAATTAGAAGTTTTAAACCTCAAGTGTTGATAACTTATGACGACTTCGGTGGATATGGTCATCCAGATCACATACAGGCACATCGAGTTTCGATGAGAGCAGCAGAGTTAGCCTCTGATGCGAATTATGGAAGATCTACTCCTTGGAATATCTCTAAAATTTATTGGAATACCATCCCTAAATCAGTTGTACAGATAGGAATGGATGCTTTGAAAGATTCCGCTTCAGATTTTTTTGGCGCAGAATCAATTGATGATATTCCATTTGCGAAACCAGATGAACTTGTTACAACAGTTGTTGATGCAACAGAGTTTGTTTCACATAAAATGGAAGCAATGAGAGCACATGCAACGCAAATAGCTGTAGATGGTCCATTTTTTGCACTCTCAAATATGTTAGGGATGCAAGTTTTTGGTGTTGAGTACTACACATTGGCTAAGGGTGAGATCAGCGAGCCATTAGACGCAGATGGTCGCGAGATTGATCTGTTTGCAGGCATCTCAATATGAAATTTTTGTTTGGAATACTGATCGGAGTATTGACCGGAATATTGGCGGTACTAATTCATGCCTGGGGATTCCCATTGGGAATATTGATCGCAGTGATTGGATCTTACGTAATTACTTATTTACTAGGTCAATATTTTGGAAGTCGAATAGCAAAAATCGGCTTTACTATTGGCTGGGTAGCAATAATTTTACGCGCATCACTATTTGGAAACTCTAACGAATTGCTGGTCTCGAATAATTCATCGGGAAATCTGCTCTTAACGCTAGGATTTCTGATAGTCCTAATTGGAATTGGAGCACGTGTTTGAAATTTCCTAATCGAAAAATTCAAATCGCGATTATTTCAGTTGGTTCTTTATCGCTAATTTGGTTAGCCGCGTGGTTCGCAGTTGGTTCTGGAATTCCTAGTGGAGTGAGCGTTTCGGGAATTGATATTGGTGGAAAAACCAAGGTTGCGGCAATAAGTGATTTAAAATTTCAGATGAGTAAAAAAGTTCAGAGCAATATCAACTTAACTGCAAAAACTGCAAGTATTTCGATCTCACCTAAAAGTGCCGGCATATCGGTGGACTTAGCAGCAACCATTGAAAAAGCTCCCAAGCGTACGTTGAACCCGATCAATTTATTTTCGCTACTAACATCTAAAACAGATCTGAGACCTACATTAAAGTTAGATAAGGAAAAATTCATAAAAGCACTTCGGCCCTTAGAGATTAGAACTACAAAGGCTGCACGGGATGCAACAATTACATTCAAAGAATTAGAGCCCCAAGTTGTAAGTTCACTTTCCGGAACTGAAATAGATCGGAAAAAGGCGATCAAAGCAGTTGAAAAATATTGGTTGAAGAAAAATGTTATTAAATTATCTATGAAAACAGTTAAACCAAAAGCAAGAGCAAAAGATGCAACAGCTCTTTTAGAATTTGCTCGACAAGCCGTAAGTGAGCAATTAACAATAAATGTTTCAGCTCAACCAATTGTTGTTACCCCCACTGAGATTGCTCAGTCACTCGCATTCCGGACATCTCCTGGGAAATCCGGAAAATTAGCCCCGATTTGGGTGAAGGAAAATTTCACTCAACAAGTTGGTTTGCGCTGGAGTAAATTTGTAAGAGAACCAATAGATGCATCTTTTGCCATGGTGGATGGAAGCCCACGAGTGCAACCATCAATGGATGGAAGTGATGTTCCCGATTCAAAGTTAAATGAAGCAGTAATTCCAGCTCTTTCCAAGGCAGGCCCATTCCGCGTTGCTTCAGTAGTTCCTGAACTTGTAAAAGCAAAAGTCACGACAGAGATGGCTGGCGGATTAGGAATTAAAGATGTAATCGGAACTTTCACAACTAACTATCCCTACGCTGAGTACCGATTGATAAATATTCATAGAGCCGCACAGTGGATGGATGGAACAATTGTGCAGCCTGGTGAGATATTTAGTTATAACAAAGTTGTAGGTGAACGGACTGAAGCCCGGGGATTTGTACCTGGAATCATGATTGATAACGGGGTATTTAAAAAAGATCTTGGTGGAGGAGTTTCACAGTTAGCAACAACTCTTTGGAATGCTGCATGGTTCAGTGGTCTAGAACTTGTCCAACATAAGCCTCATAGTTTTTATATTTCTCGCTATCCAGCCGGACGCGAATCAACTGTCGCCTGGCCCAATATTGATGTGAAATTTAAAAATAATTCTGGCTACCCCATTTTTGTTGATACCTCATTTACGAATTCTTCGGTAACGGTTTCGATCTATGGGACTAAATTTGTAGAAGTAGCAACTGAAAGTGGACCGAAAACTAATTTTGTTGAACACGAAATCTACGAAGAGGATTCGATTGAGTGTATCTATCAAGCAGGGGTAGATGGATTTTCGATCACAGTAGATCGAATCTTGAAAAGGGAAGGAATTGAATTTAAGCGAGAAAAATATCGCACTCGTTATGTCCCAGAGGATCGGGTGATTTGTACCAATCCCGAGGCGAAGTGGATGAACCCTCCATTAAAAGTTCAACGGGGAGAAGGAAGTTAAATTTCCAGTATTGAGTAATTCAAGTAGTGATGCAGACTAAATCCAAGTGAATGGTAAATAGCAAGAGCATTTACATTTTCTGACTCCACTTGCAAAAATGCATTCTCTAACCCGTTGTTTTTAATTTCATTTAAAGTTGCGAGCATGATCTTTTTGCCTAAACCTTGGTTTTGCTTATCGGGTCTGACTCTAACTCGAGAGATGCCAGCCCAATCTTCAGTGAATGCAGTGCGGGCGGTTGCTACAAGCTCTGATTGTTCGTAGAGATGGAGGTACTTCGAAGTAGTTCGCAACATCAACTCAGCCGCAATCTCATCATCTCCATGCAAAGCAAACCAATCATCAGTCGGATAATCGCTGGTAAGCAGATGTATATCTTTTGGATTATAAATTAAGGGGTTATTAATTCTCATGGTTTCAAAACGGACTTCACCTTTTGATCTAAAACCGATTGCCTTTATGCTTCGCTCTAACTCTTGATGGATTGATGGAAGAATTTGAAAGATAGCCGGTTGATTTAAATCTTTATAGAAATCAATTACTTTAGAAATTGCTTGATTTAATTCAATTCCCGGTGCGCCAAATCCCTTTCCTCCTAACGGAAGAGTGGAATTTGCGCGGAATGAAAAACCTCGATTGCTTCGTAGTTGCCAATTGCCAATCTCCTCAATTTTTTCAGGCATCCAATTTTGTTGAGCGATTTTTTCTAATGATTCAATCATTGAAGCACTGTCACTTTTAGTGGGCGTGATCGGAACTTGCCGCCATGCCACAACATGAGCTGGATCAAATTTTGCGACAGTGCCATCTTTGCGCCGTACTGAATTTCCAGATTCAAGGTAACCAAGTAGGTCGTGATACCCATCCTGACCTGGAGTTTGCAGTCGAATCGAGAGCCGTGCCCCCACGGGTCCGGGAACCGATTGAGGATCTAGAGCAGCATTAATGTCTGACAACAAAGACCCCCTT
>DDZI01000106.1:0-155 GCA_002346305.1 Actinobacteria bacterium UBA3012
ACATCAACAAACAACTCATTTCCATAGGCAATTTCAAAAGCATCTTGTAATTCACTTAAAGATAAATCTGCAGATACAGATGCACTAATGGTTGCCAAAATCCCTCTTGGCATCGGAGCCAAAATTGGAATGAAAGAAAGGGTTATTTCCTTGTT
>DDZI01000106.1:307-6107 GCA_002346305.1 Actinobacteria bacterium UBA3012
ATTCGCTTGATGTTCTCTTCAATTTCAGGAGTGTGTTGATGAACTCCCCCAACTTTATACGCTGAGAGCGAGCCCATTACTTCACTAGCAAGGAAATTACTTTTTAGTGATCTTCCGGCTCCCGTAGTTCCTGACGCAGCAACAACAGTAATTTCTTTCAAGCCTTGATTTGTTAGAAAAGGAATAAGTGGCATAAGTCCAACCGAGATTGCGGTTGCATAACAACCAGGATTTGCAATCTGTGTTGCCTTCTTGATTTTTTCTCGTTGTCCCGGCATTTCTGGCAAGCCATAGGTCCATGTTCCTGCATGTGTTCCACCGTAAAACTTATTCCAGGAATCATTTGCCTCTAACCTGAAATCTGCTCCAAGGTCCACGATCTTTGGAGTCGTTAACTGCGAAATTAATTTTGCTGATTCTCCATGTGGCAAAGCCAAGAAAACTAAGTCCAAAGAGTTAAGTAACGGTAAATCGACGGCCGTAAATTTCTGATTTGAAAAGAAACGCAGGTGGGGATGGATTTCAGTAATCGGGGTTCCCGCTGAAGAGGCCGCCATGGCCGCACTAATTTCAAATTCCGGATGCGTGGCCAATAAACGAAGCAGCTCGCCGCCCGCATAACCACTGGCTCCAACAACACCGATTTTCATACCTGTAATATACAGTATTTATGCATAGTTATGCAATTTTATACATTCGAAACAGGCTCAAAGCCCGGTTTTAGCTTCGGAGTACCGCTCCGCAGGCCTTGTTGGCACTCACGATTGCGCTGGCTCTGTATCCACCAACTTCCTCCGCGGTCAAGGTGCGGTCGGCGGCCCTAAAAGTGAGGGTAAATGCATATGAAAGTTGACCTTCTGGTACACCGGCCCCTTGATAGCGATCGAAGAGTTCAATCTTCTCTAAAAGTTCTCCAGCACCTTGAATCAGGGCATTAGTTAAATCAGCCAAAACCACTTCACTTTTAACAATCAGCGCAATGTCTTGAATCGTTGGAACCATTGTTGTGATCGATTTGGCTTTGACTGATTCAGGATAAGGAATTGCATCGAGATTAACCATAAATGCGCCGGCACGTTCTGGTAATCCCAGCGCAGAAATAACTCTTGGATGCAACTCTCCTGAATGCCCGACCATGGTTCCGTTTACTCGCAACTCTGCACATCGGCCCGGGTGCCACGGAGCGAAATCGCTTGCATGGATTGTTGGTTCATAGCCACAACTGCGGACAACTTCAACAGCTGCCTCGGTGGCATCACTCCAGTCAAAATTGCGACCCTTGCCCCACCAACTCTCGCGTTCTATTGCACCAGCGAAAAAACCTCCGATGCAAAGCGGTTGTTTAGGGACATGAGCCAACAACTTAGCAATTTCTTCGGCAGATGGTTTTGTATCCACCCCAATAATTGGCGAATCCGAGGGTTCATTAATTGCTCGATAAATATTTCCGATTTCAAAAATTCCAAGCGATCTAACTCCTCGGCTAAAATTCTTAAGCCCTGTCTGAATTAATCCCGGGACTAGATGAGTCCTCAAGAACGGTTCTTGTTCCGAAATAGGATTTGCTAGTCGATAAGATTTTGCTCGATCTCCAGTGAAACCCATGATTGAAATAGTTTCAGCACTCACAAATGGATAACTTTGAACTTCAGTTAATCCGCGATTTGCTAACAGTTGAACTACGCGTCGACGTCGTCGTTGAGCCGGTGTCAGTCCCCTACTTAGAGGTGAAGCAGGAAGAATTGATGGGATATTTTCATAACCATTTAACCTGGCAACCTCTTCAACTAGGTCGATGCTTGCGTTTAGATCTGGTCGCCACGAAGGACGCGTAACTTGCCAAAGATCTTTTTTGCTTTCATCAATTTCGCAACCAATTGCACGTAGAACTTCTTGGACAACTTCATTGGTGTATTTTCCACCAATTACTTTGCTTGGTGCTTGCGGATCAAATTGTATTTTTTGCGCTGATTTTAAATTATCTACCGAATTAAACCCAATGTAATTGGCTCCAGTGTGTTCGACTAATAGGTTGACCGCTCGCATCGAAGCGATGTGTGTAAGTAGTGGGTCTACACCACGTTCAAATCGTCGTGATGCTTCAGTTGATAATTTATGTGATCGAGCATTTTTGGCAATCAAAACTGGGTCAAAATGCGCCGCTTCAATTGTGATTGCTTTAGTTTTGGAGGTAACCTCAGATTCAAATCCACCCATTGTTCCTGCTATCGCTAAAGCACCTGATTCATCGGCAATTAAAAGATTTTCTGGGAATAATTCGCGTTGTTGCTCATCTAAAGTCTTGATTGTTTTGATCTCTTTTGCCGACCGAACAATGATGGAACCTTTAATGCGATCGGAGTCAAAAGCGTGCAAAGGTTGCCCTAGTTCGATCATTACATAATTTGTCACATCAACTGCGATTGATATTGATCGCATGCCACACATCTGTAATCTGCGAACCATCCAAAGCGGTGATTTCGCATTGGGATTTACTTCACTTACCGAGCGAAGGTGAATTCGATCCGCACCCTCAATAATTGAGACTTTGATAGGACCGGATTGACTATTTGCATCGTTAACTTCTACTAATGAGGCTGGATCTTGAAAATCAAGGTTAAAAGCTGTCGCGAGTTCGCGGGCTATTCCTCGGATAGACATGGCGTAACCACGATCTGGATTAATCGCAACATCAAAAATAACTTCATCTAAACCTAAGGTTGCAATCGCATCGCTACCAATTGGTGAATCTTGTTCTTCCATAACCAAGATTCCAGTGTGGTCATCTCCCATTCCCAATTCTCGAGCACTGCAGATCATGCCATCGCTGGTGCGACCGTAAGTTTCTCTAGCGGTAATCGGAAAAGGCCCTGGCAACAAAGCGCCAGGTAAAGCCACAACGACATGATCGCCCACTTTGAAGTTCTGCGCTCCGCAAATTACATTGTGAATTTCGCCAACATCCACACTTACCCATCTAATTGGTTTCTTATACTCAGTAATTTCTTCAATGGATATTACTTTTCCAAATTTGATTGGTCCTTTGATTTCATCAGCTAAATTTTGAACACCCTCTACTTCAAACCCAGCGCCAACAAGTGCTTGAGTGATGGAATCAGAATCTAAATCTTTAGGAAGTTTTGCAAATTCGCTGACCCAGGAGATTGGAAATTTCATCTTCCGGCTCCAAAGTGCTGAGTAAATCTAATATCGCCTTCAACAATGTCGCGCATATCAGTGATTCCATGGCGGAACATAAGCGTTCTTTCTAATCCCATCCCAAAAGCAAAGCCAGAAAATTCATTTTGATCTACGCCGCACGCTTGTAGAACTTTCGGATTAACCATTCCACAACCGCCCCACTCAATCCAGCCTTCTCCGCGGCAGGTGCGACATGAATCATTCTCAAGAGTATTTTCTCCACGACAAGCAAAACATCGAATATCGACTTCAGCACTCGGTTCCGTAAATGGGAAAAATGATGGACGCAATCTCGTGACGATTCCTTGGCCAAACATGGCAGTAGCAAAATGGTCCAAAGTTCCCTTTAAATTTGCCATGGTAATTCCGCGATCAATGACTAAGCCTTCAACTTGATTAAACACCGGCGTATGAGTTGCATCTAATTCATCAGATCTAAAAGTACGTCCTGGGCAGATCACATAAATTGGTGGTGTTCGTTCGAGCATGGTTCGGATTTGAACTGGAGATGTATGGGTCCGTAGTACCAAACCAGCAGATATTGGCTCAATAAAAAATGTATCTTGCATGGTTCGAGCTGGGTGATCGGCTGGAATATTTAACGCATCAAAATTTAACCACTCGGCTTCGATTTCAGGACCTTCAGCAACTTCATAACCCATGCCAATAAACAAATCACTAATGTCTTCACGAAGTGAAGTCAGTGGATGAATTCCACCGGACGATCTACGGTCTAGGGGAAGAGTTACATCTACCCGCTCTTCAATCAGAACGCGAGCATCACGATCAGATTCCAGAACTTTGATCCGCGCTTCAAAAGCCGCTGAAACTTTAGCTTTTGCTTCACCAACAATTTTACCAAATGTTGCTTTCTCTTCTGCAGCAACTTTTCCTAGAGCCTGGCTCGCTTTTGATAGCCCAGATTTGTCACCAAGATGCTCAATTTTTACAACTTTTAACTCTGCAAGATCTTTTGCTCCAGCAATCGCGCTAAGTGCACTAGCTGCACTCTCTTCAACCTCTGCGATGCTTATCGACATATGCGAAATCCTACCGAATTCCAACCTCAAACATCGCGATTGCGGCTGCGCTTGCCACATTTAAACTCTCTGACTTGCCCTTCATCGGAATTGAGACTCGAGCCGATACGCCAGCAATATCCGGCAGCCCACGAGCCTCATTGCCAAAAATAAGAATAGTTTTCTCACTCTTTTCGAGCTCAAGAATTGATCCTGTGCTATCTCCCGCGAATGCAACAGTAAAGAAGCCTTCGCTGCTAGCAAATTCGATTAGTTCTTCTACATCAATGTTTTCAACAACGGGAATATGCCATAACGCACCTACGGTTGCTCTCACTGTCTTTGGCGAATAAACATCGACGCTATTCTTTGAGAAAATAACAGCATCGAAACCAAGTGCCTCCGCCGTTCTAATTACGGTTCCTGAATTACCGGGATCTTGAAGCTCCCAGAAATAGGCAATCTTCTTAGTCTGACGCTGCTTAACTTTATAGAGCGTGATTTCAGTGAATTTGCAGAGCGCCAGGATTCCTTGTGGCGATTCGGTTTCAGCCATCTCATCCATCACGGCATCTGAAACATGAACAATCGGAGCCCCATCAAGAACTGCACCATCTATTTCACTCTGTAATTTTGTATAACCTTTTTCGGTTACATAGAGATGGAGAAGTGCCGGTGCATCATCAAAACTTGGAGATAAGACTTCGCGAACACTTTGAATCCCATCAGCAATAAATTCGCGTTCGGACGCTCGAATTTTTTTGCCACGAGAACCCAAAAGAGCCTTCACTCTCTCAACATGTGGAGAGTGAAGGCTCGTAATTTGGTTATTAGGCATTTACGACGTGCTTGCGAGCTACTTCAACTAAAGCAGCAAATGCAGCTGGATCGTTAGTTGCTAGTTCAGAGAGAATGCGGCGATCTACTTCAACACCTGCGCTCTTTAGGCCTTGGATGAATCGGTTATAAGTCATGCCATTGGCACGAGTACCTGCATTTATTCGTTGAATCCAGAGACGACGAAAGTCACCTTTCTTATCTTTACGATCATTAAATGCGTAAACAAGAGAGTGAGTTACTTGCTCTTTCGCCTTAGAAAATAGACGTGAACGCTGTCCACGATATCCGGCTGCGCGCGCAAGTGTTGTGCGACGCTTCTTTGCGGCGTGAACGCCACGTTTTACTCTTGCCATGGTTTATTCCTTCCTGTTACTTCAAGCCGAGCATGCGCTTGGCGGTGAATGAGTTTGGTGCCTTAGCTACTGAATCGCCGCTAAGACGACGTGTTACTCGAGATGATTTGTGCTCGAGAAGGTGGCGCTTGCCTGCACGCTCGTGCATGACCTTGCCAGTTCCGGTTAAACGGAACGTCTTCTTCGCACCGCTATGGGTTTTCATCTTTGGCATTCGCTAACCTCCCAGTTAGTTGTTTACTAAAACTTTTAAGCTTCTGTTACTTCTTCTACAACTTCTTTCTTGCGGCTAGCTGCCTTCGCGGCTTTTTGCTGCGAGACTGACTGGCCCTTCTTGACATTTGTTCCTAAAACCATCGTCATATTTCGTCCCTCTTGCTTTGGAGC
>DDZI01000005.1:0-7084 GCA_002346305.1 Actinobacteria bacterium UBA3012
TCTGGACGTAGCCGTGCTGCAAGTGGTGCATTTTCGGAAAGTTCAACACCTTGCGATGCGGAAAGATCTCCGCCTTCAGTGTCAAATGAAAATAGCTCCACGTTTGTGACACTCCTCTAAGGCTGGGCTGGTTTCTCTGATTTCTCGGTCTTCTCGGTCTTGTCTATTCCAGCTTCTTTACGTTGCGCCGGAGTAATCGGAGTTGGCGCGCCAGTTAATGGATCTCCTCCGCTAGCCGTCTTTGGGAAAGCAATAACTTCGCGAATTGATTCAACGCCAACCATCAGTGCGCTCACTCGGTCAATACCGATTGCAATTCCACCATGAGGTGGNNNTCAAATACCCGTTGTTGAATCTCGCGTTGATGAATACGAATTGATCCCCCGCCGATTTCATTACCATTTAAAACAATGTCATACGCATATGCCAAAGCATTTGCAGGATCTTTATCAAAGGTTGCTGAGTACTCAGGTTTTGGTCCAGTAAAAGGATGATGTACAGCAGTCCAACCGCCATCATCTGTTGGTTCAAACATCGGAGCATCAACCACCCACAAGAATTCCCACATTTGATCTGGAATCAAATTGCATTTCTTCGCTATCTCAAGACGTGCGGCCCCAAGTAGTTTTTGAGATTCATCTCGATCTCCTGCTGCAAAGAAAATAGCATCCCCGGGATTGGCTCCAACTTTTTGCGCGATCCCCGCTCTTTCTTCCTCTGAAATATTTTTCGCAACTGGTCCCGTGACTTCACCTGCGGCATCGATCAAAATATATGCAAGACCCTTAGCGCCACGAGCTTTTGCCCATTCTTGCCAACCATCTAATTCGCGTCGAGGAGTAGTTGCTCCCCCTGGCATCACAACCGCACCAACATAAGGCGCCTTAAATACTCGAAATTCGGTGTTAGCGAAATAATCGGTAACTTCGACTAGTTCGTATTCAAATCTTAAATCTGGTTTGTCAGAACCAAATCTGCGCATCGCATCCAAAAAGGTCATTCTTGGTATCGGAGTTGAAATCTCTATTCCAAGTACTTCTTTCCATAATTTCTTCAAAATCTTTTCAGTGAGAGTCAAAATATCTTCTTGATCTACGAAACTCATTTCAACGTCTAGTTGCGTGAACTCTGGTTGTCGATCTGCCCGGAAATCTTCATCGCGAAAACAACGCGCAATTTGATAATACTTTTCCATTCCAGCCACCATCAAAAGTTGTTTAAACAATTGTGGTGATTGTGGAAGCGCGTACCAACTTCCCGGTTGTAGACGTACTGGAACTAGAAAATCTCTGGCACCCTCAGGTGTTGAGCGAGTTAAGTAAGGTGTTTCAATATCTAAGAAGCCTTCGCCTTCCATCACAGAGCGAATTGTCGAAGTTATTTTTGACCGTAATCTCAAAGCCGCTGCCGGTCCCTCTCGTCTCAAATCCAAGTAGCGATACTTCAGCCGTACTTCTTCATTTGCATCAACACGTTCACCACTGTCAATCGGAAATGGCAACGGAGCCGCTTCGCTCAAAACTGTTAATTTGTCGCAAATAATTTCAATTGCACCGGTTGGCACATTCTCATTTGCATTGCCATCTGGCCGTAAAGAAACTTTTCCAGTAACGCTAATGCACCATTCAGCTCTTAATGCTCCAGCGACATTCTCATCATGAATCACAACTTGCGACCAACCAGTTGCATCTCTTAAATCAATAAACGCAACACCGCCATGATCACGACGTCTGGCAACCCAACCAGCCAAAGTAACGCTCTCTCCGGTGTTGTGAGCAGTTAACTTCCCAGCCCCATGTGTGCGTATCAAAATATTGCCTCGCTTGAATTTCTCTTCACTTTAAGAAGTCGACTAACTCGCTAAGCCTAACTGATACAACAGCACCGTCGTTCATATGTTTAATCTCTGCTTGTCCAGAAGTAATCTCATCTTCACCTAAGACCACTAAATATTTAGCGCCGGACTTATCCCCACTTTTCATGGCACCTTTTAACCCACGTTCACCAAAAGCCATATCGCAGCGAATCCCTTGATTTCTTAAATTCACTAAGAGTTCGATGGCAAATTTACGTGCCTCTTCCCCTAGTGGAACTAAGTAAAGCGAAAGTTGCGTAGCCGGTACTAACTCAATTCCTTCAGCTTCACAGGCAAGCAAAACTCGATCTACTCCGATTCCATAACCGATACCTGATAGGGATTGTCCACCAAGTTTTTCCATCAAACCGTCGTAACGTCCGCCACCGCCGATTCCGGATTGGGCGCCAAGTTTATGATGCACAAATTCAAAAGTTGTATGTGTGTAGTAATCCAGCCCTCTAACTAATTTTGGATTTTCGATGTATTTGATTCCCAATTTAGTTAGTCCATCTTTGACCGCTACATATCTATCTTTCGCATCTTGGGTCAGGTAATCCAAAATAACGGGTGCAGCTTTTAGAGCCGCAATCATCTCCGGACGTTTGTCATCCAGAACTCGCAACGGATTAATTTTTGCCCGCTCACTTGTGGCTTCATCAAGATCTATTTTTTGCAAGAAATTAACTAATGCCTCTCTATGTGCATCCCTTGATGGTTTATCTCCTAAAGAATTTATCTGAACTTCATAATCTCTTAATCCTAAAGTTGTAAATGCTTGAACTGCTAAAGAGATAATTTCAACGTCAATTAGTGGGTCATCTCCCCCAATTGCTTCAACACCAACTTGATAAAACTGTCGATACCGCCCGGCTTGTGGACGTTCTGCTCTAAAGAAAGCACCGGAATACCAAACCTTGACCGGAAGTTGTCCGCGATCTAATCCGCTTTCGATAACTGCTCGCATCACGCCCGCAGTACCTTCGGGACGCAACGTGAGTGAACGGTCTGCGCGATCTGTGAAGGTGTACATCTCTTTACTCACCACATCAGTCGATTCACCAACTCCACTTGTGAACAAACCAGTATCTTCAAAGACGGCGGTTTCCATTAATTGATAATTAGCTAAACGTGCTGGAGAAATCAATTTCTCGCGCACTAATTCAAAATTCGCAGACTCTGGCGGTAAGTACTCTTTAACGCCTTTAGGTACTTGGAACTTCATTACAACTTCCCAATTGCTGCGGCTTTTAAATATTGATTGTGCGCACGCTCTGCGCCGATTGTTGTCTCTTCGCCATGTCCAGGGAGAACGCGCAATTCATCGGCTAGCGGCCAAATTTTATGCATCAACGTCTCCTGCATCTGTGCGTGAGATCCGGTTGGCAGATCGGTTCTGCCAATAGAACCGGCGAACAAAACATCGCCGGAAATCAAAATCTCATTATTTATATGACAGAGGATAGAACCTGCAGTGTGTCCAGGGGCGTGAACAAAGCGCAGATTTACTCCGGCAATTTCAATCTCGCTTCCATCGCTCAATTCCAGAACTTCAGCTGGCTCCACAAAGGTTTGCCCTTGCGTTAAGGATTTACTCTCTCTGGATAAGGCGTACTCGGGGTGTTCTAGCAAGATTCGATCCGCGCTGTGAATCATGGCTGGAACTCCAGCCTTCGCACATAAAGGCGCAACTGAGAAGGTGTGATCCAGATGGCCATGTGTCAGCAAGACCGCTACTGGCTTGAGATTGTGCTTAGCCGCCCGTTCCAAGATCGCCCAACTCAGATCTGGGTCGCCGATTCCGGGGTCCACTATCAAGGCCTCATTGCCCTTGCCGGTCGCGATAATCCAGGCATTCGTGGCAAATGCCTTAGCCACAACAACACTTACCAGCACAGATTCTCCATTTTCACAGCAGGGTTTGGGAGTTTGTTAAGGCTACCGGTAACCTGTCCTCTCTGTCCCCAGAAATTCCATTCACCCGAAAAATAGCGAGCCAGACTAGCCTCAATTAAATGGTTGATCAGGTGGCGCGCAAAGAGAGTAAAGGAGATTTACCTTGAGCGAGAATGAAGGATTAATTTCAGCCGCAAGTGCCCTCATTGGAGATCCCGCCCTCTTTGGTCGAGTTGGTGAAGATGGAACTGTTTATGTTTGGACCGCAACTGGTGAAAAACCAGTCGGTTCCTACCCTGGTAAAAGCCCAGAAGAAGCATTGCAATATTTCGTCCGTAAATTTGAAACCCTTGCCTCCGAAATCGCATTAACAGCTGCTCGGATTCGCAGCGGTGCAATTCTTCCGCAAGATGGCGAAATCGCTGTAGCAAAATTGCGCGAAAGTATTGCCACAATTAATGCAGTCGGAGATTTAGCCGCACTTGGAGTAGCAGTCGATCAAATCCCACCGCTGATTGATCAACAAAGACAAATTTATGCTGCGAAAAAAGCGGAAGAAGCTAACGCTCGTGCTACTGCTCGTAACGAGGCAAAGATTGCTAAAGAAGCGATTGTTGTGGAAGCCGAAAGTATCGCTGACAAAGATTCTTGGAAAGTTACTGGCGATCGACTCAAAGAGTTACTTGATCAATGGAAAGTCCTTCCTCGGATCGACAAAGCCAGCGATGAGCAATTATGGAAAAGATTCTCTATTGCCCGAAATGGTTTTGACCGACGTCGTCGTGCTCACTTCGCCAAATTAGTTGCCGAGCAAAGCACTATTGCTTCAGCGAAAGAAAAAATTGTGGCCGAAGCCGAAACCCTTGCCACATCTCGTGATTGGGTTGCAACCGCTCGACGGTTTAGCACTTTGATGCAGGAGTGGAAAACTTCTGGTCGCGGACAAAAGAAAAGCGATGATGCACTATGGGAGCGTTTCCGCGCTGCCCAAGAAGCCTTCTTTGCCGCAAAGAAAGCCGATCTAGAGCGTCGTGAAAATTCTATGGGAGCCAATTTAGCAAAGAAGGAAGAGATCGCTAAGCAGATTGAGGCTTTGCTTCCAATCACAGATTTCGCTACCGCTAAAAAGAGTTTCCGCGATCTACTTTCTCAACTTGAAAAAGTTGGGCAAATCCCACGTGATAAGAGAGATACTCTTGAAATCAGAGTTGGGGCTGTCGAAAAAGAGATTCGCATTCTTGATGAAGAGCATCGTCGCAAAACTGATCCAGCCGCAAAAGCGCGCGCAACAGATGTCGTTCGTCAATTAACTGAAGCTATTGAAAACTACGAAAAGATCGCGGCCAAAGCAACAGCAAATAATGATGCCAAGCGTGCTGCAGATGCGTTGGAATCAGCAGAGGCTAGACGTAGTTGGCTTGCTGAGGCACAAAGATCTCTTGATGAGTTTTCCGCTTAATTGTTTGTGATTCTGTAAACATCATAAACACCATCAACAGTTCTAACCGCTCGCAAAACATCTTCTAAATGAGTGGCGTCTGCCATTTCAAAAGTGAATCGAGATAGCGCTACTCGGTCTCGAGTCGTTGTTACTGATGCACTCAAGATATTCACCTGCGAATCCGACAACATCTTGGTGACATCAGAGAGCAATCTTGCACGATCTAAAGCCTCAACTTGGATATTGACTAAGAAGAGCGATAGCGCTCCTGGTGTCCAAGAGACCGGCAAAAAGCGCTCAGGTTGAGTCCGCTGCAAATCATCAACATTTGTGCAATCCACTCTGTGAATCGATACACCGCTGGCTTTGGTAATAAAACCGACAATCCCATCTCCCGGGACTGGTGCACAACAACGAGCCAACTTAACTAAAAGATCTTTTGCGCCGACAACATCTACACCAGCACTACGGCGATTGGTTGTGGGTGCTGAATTTTCTAGCAAGAAATTATGATCATTGTCTTCATGCTCGTGTTCATCTGATCCTAATGAAGAGACTAGCTTTTCTACAATTGAGGCCGCTGAAACATGTCCATCACCCACTGCGGCATAAAGTGAGGTGATATCTAGATATTTCATTTCATGTGCTAATTCGAGCAGAGCATGGCTAGTCAAAATCTTTTGCAAAGGCATATCCTGTTTTCGTAATTGCCGGGCAATTGATTCCTTGCCAGCATCGATCGCTTCATCTCTGCGTTCCTTGGAAAACCAGGCTTTGATCTTTGAGCGAGCGCGTGGACTTTTTACGAAATTTAACCAGTCATGACTTGGCCCGGCGCTCTCAGATTTATTTGTCAAAATTTCGACTACATCGCCATTGACCAATGGAGTGCCTAACGTGACGAGTTTGCCGTTTACTTTTGCACCTATGCAACGTCGTCCGACTTCTGTATGAACTGCGTACGCAAAATCAACTGGAGTTGACCCAGAAGGTAGCGCCAAAACACTTCCCTTTGGCGTAAAGATAAAAACCTCAGGTGTCCCAAGATCAAATCTTAAGGATTCTAAAAACTCTTCAGCATCTTTGGTCTCTTGTTGCCATTCATGTAGTTGCTTCAACCAAGCCATGTTTGCATCAGTATTAGCGCCAGCCATTTCATCATTACTCTTACCCTTTTTATATTTCCAGTGCGCAGCAATTCCAAACTCAGCACGAGCATGCATATCTTTGGTTCTAATCTGGATCTCAACCGCTTTTCCTTCAGGCCCAATGACTGTTGTGTGTAGGGATTGATAAAGGTTGAATTTAGGCATCGCGATGTAATCTTTAAATCTGCCCGGAACTGGATTCCAATGTGCGTGAATCGCACCTAGGGCTCCATAACAATCTTTAACATCCTCTACTAATACTCGAACTCCAGTTAGATCATAAATTTCATTAAACTCACGGCCACGCATCACCATTTTTTGATAGATCGAGTAATAATGTTTGAAACGTCCAGTCACTTCGGCTTTAATCTCGGCTTCTTTTAAATCCCTCTTAATCTCAACCATTACTTCGTTTGCGTATTCACCTCTAGTTGATTCGCGATCAACTACCAAACGACCAATCTCTTCATATTTCTTGGGTTCCAACGTTTTAAAGGAAATATCCTCTAGCTCCCATTTAATTGTGCTCATTCCAAGTCTGTGCGCAAGAGGTGCGTAGATATCTAAAGTTTCGCGCGCTTTACGGGTAGCGGTTTCTGGAGTTAAAAATTCCCAAGTGCGGGCGTTATGTAATCGATCGGCTAATTTGATGACCAGGACTCGAATGTCCTTAGACATAGCGACAACCATTTTTCGAACAGTTTCGGCCTCAGCATCTGGTCCATAAGTAACACGATCTAATTC
>DDZI01000005.1:7191-19253 GCA_002346305.1 Actinobacteria bacterium UBA3012
TCCATAAGTGACACGATCTAATTTAGTTACTCCATCAACTAAATCTGCGACCTCTCCGCCGAAATCTGCCCGTAACTGTTCAATTGAATATGAAGTATCTTCAACGGTGTCATGTAACAGCGCGGCAATTATGGTTGAAGAGCCCATCCCCAACTCTGCCAATATTTGAGCAACTGCTACTGGGTGAGAGATGTACTCCTCGCCAGATTTTCGATTTTGTCCTAAGTGCGCTTTTTCCGCGGTTTCGTAAGCCCGCTCAATATCAGCGCGTTCTTTTTTATTCGCATCGATAATCGACAGTAACGGCGAAATCAGGGTCGAACTCATGCAGACAGCCTACGGTTACTTACCCCGACTACGGATTACTTACCACTACTTACGTTTCTTAGCTTTCTTCCGCTTAGGTTGATTCCGCGGCCCACGCTCACCGGTAGCGGTTGAAGCAGCCGTTGCAACGGCAGCGGCCCCTACATCGCTCTTTCCGGTACGAGCATTAACCCGTTTTGATAACGCTTTCATCGCTGGTTCGCGCTCACGCATCGCAGCCAAGAATGGTGTCGCCACGAAGATTGAGGAGTACGTACCAACTATTAATCCGATGAACAAGGCCAGTGATAGATCTTTAAGTGGGCCTGCTCCAAGTACGCCAGTTCCGATAAACAAAATTGAACCAACCGGTAATAGCGCAACAACTGAGGTGTTAATAGATCGGACCAATGTTTGATTGACTGCCAAGTTTGCAGCAGCAGAGTAAGTCAATCTTGAGCCACCGGCTATTCCACGCGTGTTCTCACGCACCTTATCGAAAACGACAACTGTGTCATAAAGTGAATAACCTAAAATTGTTAAGAAACCAATTACCGTCGCTGGCGTTACTTCGAAACCAATCAAGGAATAAATTCCGACCGTAATCCAGACGTCATGGAATAACGCGATTATCGCGGCGACCGCCATTTTCGGTTCAAAGGCAATAGATAAAAAGATGATAATCACCAAGAGGAATACCGCCAATGCGGTTAACGCTTTTCTTGTAATCTCTTCGCCCCAAGATGGTCCAACTAATCGAGTATCAATTTCATTTTTAGCAACTGAAAAAGTTGAAGATAAAACATCAGCAACTCGTGACGACTCAACACTGGTGAGCACCCCTGTTTGGATTCGGACTTTATCGGATCCAATAGTTTGAATAATTGGCTCTCCCGGTACATTTGCTTTACTCATGGCTGCTCGTGCATCTGGGACACTTACGCCAGCTTTATTAACTATAAATTCTGATCCACCCTTAAATTCGATGCCTAAATGTAATCCTTGCACTCCGAGCGCGAGTGAGGAGGTGATAATTAAAAAGGCAGAGAGTCCATACCATCTACGACGGTTCTCAATAAAATTAAAGGACTTTTCGCCACGGTATAAACGATCTCCGAAAGAAAGTTTGGCACTCATTTAATTGCTCCCTTTCTCATTTTTTGCTGCAAACGTAGCACCTGGCACTTTGTGGGCATTAAGACCTGACATTGGATGGCCCTCTCGGAAAAATTTAAGATTTGCCATTACCGTAATAATCGGTTTGGTGAACAAGAAGACAATGATTAAATCAATCACAGTTGTTAATCCAAGGGCGAAAGCAAAACCGCGCACATTTCCAATTGCAAAAATGTAGAGCAATAAGGCTGCAATTAGAGAAACAATATCTGAGATGATGATGGTTCTACGTGCACGTTGCCATCCCATTTCTACAGCAGAGCGTAAAGATCTGCCTTCTCGGATTTCATCTCTAAGACGTTCAAAATAAATAATAAATGAATCCGCTGTAATACCAATGGCCACAATTGCTCCAGCAATACCAGCTAATGTCAATGTGAATCCAATATTTTCACCCAACACAGCTACCGTTAGGTAAAGCATTAACGCAGCCAAGGCGAGTGATCCAACAGTCACCAAACCAAGTGCTCGGTAATACAAGAGTGAGTAAATCACTACCAAAATCAAACCTAAACCACCGGCGAGAAGACCAGCACGTAATTGATCAGTTCCAAGTGTTGGTGAAACTTGTTGAATCTCACCTCTGTCAAAAGCCAACGGTAATGATCCATATTTCAGAACATTTGCTAAATCACTTGCCTCTTGCTGAGTAAAGTCACCAGTAATCTGTGCGCTTCCGCCGGTAATGGCACTGATAATTCGTGGCGCTGAAACTACGAGACCGTCAAGCACAATAGCTACTTGATTTTGTGGAGCGGTAAGTGAAACTACTCGCTGGGTGACCGCACTAAATTGCCCACTACCCTCTTTATTAAAATCAAGAGATACGAACCAACCACCGCTTCCTTCTTGATCAATTGCCGCTGATGCATTTTTTACTTGAGTACCAAGAACTTCGGCCGGTCCTAAAACATAACGTGCGCTTCCATCACGATCGCAAGTAACCAAAGGTAGCTCTGGAGAATCTCCTCCACCACCTCGTGTTGATTCTTCTTTTGTGCAATCTAACGCTGCAAATTGTTGTGAAAGCAACTCTCCGGCGGCGGCAACTGCTTGAGCTTGTGCATCACTCTCTGGAGTTGATTCTGGAGTTGACGCCGGCGCAGGTGCAGGTTCAGGTGTACTTGCTTTTGGCGTAACAATCGGTGCTGGATCTGCAAAATATGGTGCACTCTTGGAAAGTTTAGAAGTTGATCCTGATGGAGTCGCTGCTGGTGCTGGTGCTGGTACTTCTACTGCGCCACCGGTTGCCAAGACTTGGCGAAAACGTAACTCAGCGGTTTGGCCAACTAATTCGACAACTCGCTCACCAGATTCCCCTGGAACAGAGATCAAAATTTGTCGGTTGGTACCGCTTCCTTGGGCCACAACTTCACTTTCGGCAACACCAAGTGAGTTAACTCGCTGGCGAATAATTGTTACGGCTTGATCAATAGATTCATTTGTTACTTTGCCTTCTTGGCCAGCTGAAATCCGTGGTTGCAAGATAACGCTGGTGCCGCCCCGAAGATCTAAACCAAGACGAACTTCAGTAGCGCCTTGGATAAATACTGAGGCCCCTAAAGCAATAAAGATCAACAAAAGGGCGATAAATGAGCGGCCCGGCCGAGAAGTATAAGAAGTCGTAGACACGAGGGGTGAGTCTAGGGTTCTAACGGGCTAGAAGCGAACTCGCCCCCGCTAAATAGGTTGAGGCTCTCAGGCGGGGTTAAGCCCAAATGTCGCCACCCAGCCTCAGTCGCCACCCGTCCTCTAGGGGTACGTAACAACAACCCGGTGCGGACTAAAAATGGCTCACAAACCGCTTCCACCGTCTCGACCTCTTCGCCCACTGTGAGCGCCAAAGTTGAGATTCCAACCGGCCCGCCATTGAAGCGCTCCACGATGGCTCGCAAAATTGATCGGTCCAATCGATCAAGTCCGAGTTGGTCAACTTCGTAAAGTTCTAGCGCTGCTTCAACTTGTGCAACTGAGATCGATTTATTTTTACCAGAAGCACTATGAACTTGCGCATAATCCCGGACACGTCGAAGTAAACGATTAGCAATTCTTGGAGTGCCTCTTGATCTGCCTGCAATTTCATTTATTGAATCAGCTGAAATTTCTAGTTGTAATAACTTCGCACTTCTTACAAGCACCCGAGTCAACTCTGTTGCATCATAAAAATCCAACAAAGCCGTGAAGCCAAATCTGTCACGTAGTGGACTTGGTAATAATCCGGCACGAGTGGTTGCGCCTATCAAAGTGAATTTAGGTATTGCTAGAGGAATCGATGCAGCGCCGGCACCCTTTCCAACAATTATGTCGACCCGAAAATCTTCCATCGCAAGGTAGAGCATCTCTTCCGCGGGACGAGACATCCGATGGATCTCATCGACAAAGAGAATTTCGCCTTCTGTCAGAGTTGAAAGTATTGCCGCTAAGTCGCCTGCTCTTTGCAAAGTTGGCCCGCTCGTAATTCGTAATGGTGCATTCATCTCGGTCGCAACAATGTAAGCAAGTGTTGTTTTACCTAATCCTGGTGGACCTGAAAGCAAAATATGGTCTGCAGCACTGCCTCTTTGCTTAGAGGCTTCTAAAACTAAACTTAATTGTTCGCAAACTCTTTTTTGACCAATAAATTCACCCAGAGATTTTGGCCTTAAAGCACCATCTATTCCTTCATCTAATGAGTGAAGAGCACCTGAAGTTAATGGTTGATCCTCATCCACGTGAACCACCTCGACTCTGTGGTGATTGCAAATTCAACAGTGCGACTCTGAGTTTTTCTTCAAGTGGTTGATCTAGTGCGGATACCGAAACTGAGGCAATTGCTTGATCTATTTCGCGACCGGTGAATCCCAACCCAGACAGAGCAGCACTAATAGAACTTTGCCACGCAGTATCTCCAGTAACGCTTCTTTGATTCACTCCAGAAACTTTATCCTTTAATTCCAAAATAATTCTCGCTGCGCCTTTTTTGCCTAAACCAGAAACTTTTTCAAGCGCTGCGGCACTTTCACTCCCAATTGCATTTCTTAAATCGCTGACTGTCAAAGTATTTAAAATTGATTGCGCAACTCGTGGTCCGATTCCAGTTACAGTTTGTAAAAGCACAAACAAATCTCTTTCTTGAGTATCTTCAAATCCAAAAAGCGTTAATGAGTCCTCGCGAACCATTAATGAAGTATGCAAAGTTGCTTTAGATCCGATGCTTAATGTTTGCAGCGTTCTCTCAACAACCAAAGTTGAGATTCCAACTCCCCCAACATCAATCACAACCGAGTTATCGACAATCGCTAAAACCTCTCCTCTAATACTGGCAATCATCGCAACCTGGCGCTTTCAATTCGGGCTTTCATCGGTGCCCGAATTATGTGACAGATCGCTAGCGCTAATGCGTCCGCCGAATCTGCAGGTTTTGGTATCTCATCTAATTTCAATAAGCGTTTCACCATTTCACCAACTTGTAGTTTTCCAGCGACGCCAGAACCAGTAACTGCAGCTTTGACTTCAGTTGGCGTATGTAGTGCGACTGGAATATTGCGTTGAGCTGCGAGAAGTAAAGCGATTCCGGCGGCTTGCGCAGTCTCCATCGCACTGGCTCGGTTGGCTTGCGCAAATACTCGCTCTACCGCGATTGAGTCCGGTTTAATTCTCTCAATCCATTCAATCAACCCATTTGATATTTCAAGCAAACGTAATTCAACCGGCAACTCCGCTGAGGATCGAATCACTCCCACATCAACCAGCTTTAAAATCTGGCCCGGGGCGCCGGAAACCGCGCCAACCCCACACCTTGTTAAACCAGGGTCGACACCAAGAACTAACATGAACTAGAGCCTAATTGAGGGCAGTTGATCGGGACGGCTGCCTCGCCGAAAAGCCAGGCTTAAAGCCTTACAGATTAGCCATTACCTCATCTGAGACATCAAAATTGGCGAAAACGTTCTGCACATCATCGCAATCTTCGATTGCTTCAATTAATGCAAAAACTTTATTCGCTCCATCAGCATCTAATTCAATTGTCATGGTCGGTAAAAATGGAGTGTCAGCAGATTCATAATCAATCTTTACACCTTGCAACGCTTGCCGAACTTTGACTACCGCTGACGCATCGCTGATGATTTCAAAGCTTTCGCCGAGATCATTTATCTCTTCTGCTCCGGCATCAAGTACAACTGCTAATAAATCATCCTCTGTTATAGCCCCAGCATTTTTAGAAACTATAACTACTCCCCGGCGACCAAATAGATAGGAAACAGAACCTGGATCAGCCATTGATCCACCATTTCGAGTTACCGCTAAGCGAACTTCACCGGCTGCGCGGTTTCTATTATCAGACAAACATTCAATTAATAGCGCAACCCCATTAGGACCGTACCCCTCATACATAATTGTTTCCCAATTTGCGCCACCAGATTCAAGTCCACCACCACGTTTGAGCGCACGTTCGATGTTGTCTGACGGAACTGAATTCTTTTTGGCTTTGGTAATCGCATCAAACAAGGTTGGGTTTCCGGCTACATCTATACCACCGGTCCGTGCAGCAACTTCAATACCCTTAATCAACTTCGCAAATGTTTTTGCTCTGCGACCATCAATGATCGCTTTCTTATGCTTAGTAGTCGCCCATTTGGAATGACCCGACATTTCTCATCTCCTTGTTTAGCCTATTGCGAACTCTAGTTAATTCAACAGATTTTATCAATAAAATAACGGTGAACTCGGAGATCACCAGTTAACTCTGGGTGAAATGATGAAACAAGTATATTTTTTTCTCTGGCTAAAACTGAATGCATTAATCCATCAGAACTCTTGATTTCTGCAAGTGATTTCACATCAGCACCGATCTGCTCAATCCACGGTGCACGAATAAATATCGCGTTAAATGGTTTGGAATCGATTTCAGGAATTAACAACTCTTGCTCAAATGAATCTACCTGACGGCCAAATGCATTTCTTTTCACCGTTATGTCGATTACTTCAAGAGTTTCTTGATCTGAGGTTCCGTCGATTATCTTGTTGGCAAGTAAAATCATCCCAGCGCAACTTCCATAGACTGGTAACCCATTTGTTAATGCTTTTTGCAATGGTTCGAAGAGTTCAAATATTCGTAACAACTTTGCAATCGTGGTCGATTCCCCACCCGGAATTATCAAACCATCTAGATTTTCAAGATCACCTGGTCGTTTTACTTCAGTTGCAAAAGCCCCGCAATTTTCAATTGCAAAAATATGCTCGCGAACATCACCTTGTAAAGCTAGTACGCCAATTCTTTTCAACTGATCTCAATTCATTTCGAAATTAGAGATTACCAACCACGTTCAGCAAGACGGTGTGGTGCTGGAATATCTGCAACGTTGATTCCGACCATCGCTTCACCTAAACCACGTGAGGCATCTGCTACAACTTTTGCATCATTGAAAAATGTCGTTGCTTTCACGCAAGCAGCTGCTCTTTGTGCCGGGTTACCAGATTTGAAAATACCAGAACCAATAAATACACCATCAGCACCCAATTGCATCATCATCGCTGCATCAGCAGGAGTTGCGATTCCACCAGCAGTAAATAGAACTACTGGAAGTTTTCCGGTTTCGGCTACCTCTTTTACTAATGCATATGGGGCTTGCAAATCTTTAGCGGCAACATACAACTCTTCTGGTCGCAGTGAAGCCAAGCGACGAATTTCTCCGGTGATGGTACGAATATGTGTTGTCGCATTTGAAACATCACCTGTACCCGCTTCACCTTTAGATCTAATCATCGCAGCACCTTCATTGATGCGGCGCAAAGCCTCGCCCAGGTTTGTTGCACCGCAAACAAATGGGATCGTAAAATTCCATTTGTCGATGTGATGCTCAAAATCTGCCGGAGTTAAAACCTCTGATTCATCAATGTAGTCAACTCCTAGTGATTCCAAAATTTGGGCTTCAGCAAAATGACCGATCCGTGCTTTGGCCATAACTGGAATTGAAACGCTGGCTTGAATTTTTTCAATCATGTCTGGATCTGACATACGTGCGACGCCACCTTGTGCGCGAATATCTGCAGGGACCCGCTCTAATGCCATGACTGCGACAGCGCCGGCATCTTCAGCGATGCGCGCTTGTTCAACATTGACCACATCCATGATCACTCCGCCTTTAAGCATTTCAGCCATGCCTCTTTTAACTCTGGCGGTTCCGGTTACCTGATCCATTACTTACTCCCCTATGTATACGACCTTAAATTTGCAGCAAATCCGTAGGGCGATACTCTACTTTGTTGCCGGCGAAGCGGCATCTGATGGGATTTCAGGCTCAATCACCTTGGGTTCGCGCTCTTTATCAACTAAAGCAATCCATGTTTGACCAGGCGCGAATGGGATATCAACCCCTTCAACATCTTTCCAAGTGGTGGTATCGATCACAGTTGGCCTACTCCAAATAGCATCAAAAACTTTGCCGTTTCTAAAAATCAACGCCTTGCCAGTTCCGATTGATTCGACCTGTGGCGTTACACCACCAAATTTGTCGCCGTACGCCGAATCTGTGATGGCAACTAATTGCACCACCAAAGTATCCGCACCCAACTGTGCTCCTGATTTAGCCACCTTCGGTTGACCATTTTGGCGGATCAACCACTTCTTACTTGTTTTGTCCCAATCTGCTCCATATTTAACTGCCGGCCAAGAGAAATCAACTCCTAAAACTTTACGCCCGTTTGAGCCAGCAGCCCCGAATACCCATCCGCTTTTGGTAGCTTTTTCAAAGTAAATATCTTTTGCATGAGCTTTCTCTAACAAAGTATTTGGGTTTATATATAAATTTACCGGTTCATATCTACTCTCATCTCGAAAGTATGGTTCGTAATATCCAAAACGTTCGGCACTCATGTTAAAGATATTTGATGCGTTGATAACTGTTGTCAATCTTTGTTGAGCACCTGAGTACGTAAATCCAACTTTTCCATATTGAGCAAGAATCTCGATATCACTGATGCGGGCACTTCGGACCGGTCCTACTACCTCTGGATATTTAGATGAGTAAAGAGCGGCAATTCTCGTTGCCCCACCTTCTACTTGTTCTATGTAAACCACATCTGCATCTTCAATTCCGGTTTGAGGTCTGGCTTGATTAGTATCATCAATTTTCACAACGATTATTTCGTTATCACTACCAGGCAATCCATTAAGTAGATTTTTCTTAACCTCAATTTCCTTCTCTTCAGCGCCTCCCGTGATCGACATCGAAGAACAAGAGGTGAGCAAAGCTAAAATTAAAGTGAATCCAAGAAATCTTCTCATACGGCGATCTCCTCAAATGGAAATCTAACTGGATCTGGAGCACGACCAGCCAACCGAAAGAATTTTATTAATCCCCTAGCGCGTTGCGCTCTTGTGGAATTTACGGCATCGACATGAAAAGAGATAGCGATTCTGACGCGATCACGCACTTCATTCAAATTTTCGGTTAATTCAAAAGCTTTCAACCGAAGATCGGAACCAAGAACTTCGATGTTAACCATAGAAGTAATGATCTCAGAGAGATCTTCCTCCGCATCAGATCTACTCTCTGGAAGAGCCACTAATGCTGAGTGGGCAGCCGTCGAAAGAATCACTGAACTTGCTGGATCTAGTACTCCAGAGCGCGCAATTTCAAGTGCAATTCCCGCTCTTTGTTGGAGCGCAGCATCTAGATTCGCCCATGTTGTTTCTACTCGATGATGCAACCGATCTAAGCGCGTAGCAGTGAAAGATAGGTACCAAACGGTAAGCAACATCGCAAAAAGTAATGAAACGAGCGGCCAAATCAGCATCTAAATTGACCTCATCCATCCACGCAAATCGCTACCAAGTGAAACCTTTTCTCCGGTAGAGGTCACCATTTCATAGACATTTTCAATTTGGTGAGCCACATTCTCCCAATCATATCTTTTTGACCACTCTTGACCGCTCTTTCCTAATGAAAGATTTAGCTCTTTATTCAATAAGAGATTGTTCACTACTCGTGCTAGGTCCTTCACATCTTCGCTAATAAATAATGCACCCGCTTTTCCATCGTTAAGCACCGCTCTGAATGCTGGCAAATCACTTGCTGCAACAGCAGTGCCTGCGGCCATTGCTTCAGCCAAAATAACTCCAAAAGATTCCCCGCCAGTATTTGGGGCTACATACAAATCAATAGATTTTAATAATCTGGCTTTCTCTTCATCTGAAACTCGACCTAGAAATACAAAACGATTCCGAATTGATTGCTCAACACCTTTTAGGACATCCTCACTTTCGCCAGGTCCGGCAACAATGATTCGCAAATCTGGGTTAGCTTTAACAATTTCTGGGACAGCCTCGATTAATACATTTAAACCTTTGCGCGGTTCATCAAATCTGCCAACAAATCCAATTGAACTTCCCATCCATTCTGGATTTGCTTTGGCTTCTTTGAAAAATTGATGATTAATTCCATTAGGAATCACAATTGCATTTGTGGCTAAATGCTCGGTTAGGGTTTCGCGAGCCATTTCACTAACTGCAATTCGGGCACTTAACTTTTCAATCGCCGGTTCAAGGATCGGACCAACTGCAAAAATTGCTTTTTGTCTTGGCGCGGTGGCGTGAAAAGTGCCGACCATTGGACCTTCTGCAGCCCAACAAGCAAGTAATGAAAGTGAGGGTATTGCAGGTTCATGTAGATGCAATAAATCAAAGTCACCCTCAGAGATCCATTTGCGCACTCGCATAGTTGCTACCGGACCAAAACTAACGCGTGCCACTGCACCGTTATATGGAATCGCTAATGGTCTACCTGATGATTGGACCCAGCTAGGCAACAACTCATCTTCAATAGCAGGAGTAAGTACCGATACTTCATGACCTTTGGCCATGAAGAATTCAGCCAAATCTCTGATGTGTATCTGCACTCCACCTGGTAAATCCCAACCATACGGAGAGACCATTCCAATTTTTAATTTTTTACCCATTTGAAACCTCGGACTCGATCCAAATCCTTTGCAACATATGCCAATCCGCTGGATTTTTAGAAATTCCCTTTTCGAAATTATCGGCACATTGCTGAACTAAATCTTTAGCACGATCCTCTAGGGATCCCTGAATTCGCGGCGTGAGCGGTCCCAGAAAATCTATTTGGATTCCAGTTGGGTTATATGAAACTTGAGCGGTAATTAATGGAGCGCCAGTGCGTAGCGACAAAACCGCCGGACCGATCGGCATCTTGGCTTTTTTGGAAAAGAAATCTACTTCCACGCCACTTTTTGAGAAATCCCGATCTGCAACCAGTGCAATTAATTTGCCCTCATTTAAACGATCGCTTAACGTTGGCAAAGTGTTGCCATCAAGCGGCAAAATTTCCATACCAATAGCTCTGCGGTAAGTAAGAAATTTCTGGAAAAGCTTTTCGGGTTTCAATCTCTCTGCGACGGAAACTAATGGAATCCCCTGCGCGCAAAAATATGCGCCAGCATGATCCCAATTCCCAGAATGTGGCAAAGCAACAATCACCCCAGTTCCGGCAGCAACGGGATCTTTAAGTAGATGTTCATTTGAAACCTTCACAGTATTTTTGATTTTCTCAATACTCCAGCCAGGGAATCTAAAAGTGTCACACCAATATCGAAAATATGAAGAGATTCCTCTAATTACGATCTCTTCCAATTCCTTTGTAGAAAGAGCAGGAGAAACAACTTGCAGATTTGATCTTAATCTTCTAACCGATTTGCCGTTTCGGTTATAGAAAACCTTTCCTAACTTTTCAAATAATCTATAGGCGACTTTCTCCGGAAGTATCTGAACAATCTTCCATCCAATTAAATACAACTGTGCACTTAGTAGATCTTTTAATCCACTCATCTCTGTTTCCAGACTTGATAAACTCGAAAAATAAAAGTCGCAACGGAAGAAATTGCTAATATCCAAATTCCGATTGCAAGAATGTATGGAACTCCAAGACCTGCAAAACCAACAGCGGTTAGCAAAATGATTATTCGTTCGGCTCGTTCAGCAAATCCGCCATCACACTCCAACGAAACTGCTTGTGCCCGAGCTTTTACATAAGAGACTAAGAAACCACCGATCAATGCCGCAAAAGCTACGATCGCCAATCGGTCATCACTTTTTAATAAAGATAAGAGCAGTGCACCTATTAAGGCAACATCTACAACTCGATCAATCGTGGAATCAAAGAAGGCTCCCCATTGGCTACTTTTTTTACTGATCCTGGCCATAGTTCCATCAAGGAGATCGCTGAAGATAAATGCGATGACTCCCATCGTTCCCCAGAAATACTCTCCTTGCGGCCACAACCACAAAGCCATCGCACTGGTACCCAGTGAGCCAAAAAAAGTCATGCCATTTGGAGTGATGCCAATCCGCAACAAAAAAACTGCGACTGGATCAACAACACGGGAGACCGGCTTGCGCAAAATGGCACTCAACATAGTGAGTACATCGTAGGCTTTCGGCAATGGGATCGACAGCGCTCAAAATCGCCTTAATTGGCCATCCAACCGCCGATTTACCGCCTTTGGCGAAATCAATCACCGACCACGGCCGGGCAACCCTGGATCTACCTTTAGAGGTAATCGCCTTGGAAAGTTCTGCAGCT
>DDZI01000030.1:0-9708 GCA_002346305.1 Actinobacteria bacterium UBA3012
GGTATTGAAGTTGTTGATGGACCGTATGAAACCGTAGGTGGATTCTTAATGCACCAACTTGGCAGAATTCCAGAAGTAGGGGACAAAGTTTTCCAATCAAGTGCTGAGTTTGAGATTGAATCAATAGAAGGAAAGCGCGCTGGAAAAATCCGTATGATTGTCACAGATCATGGGCAATCAAATACAGAGGCAAACTCAAATGAGCACTGAAGCAAATAAAGAAAGAGTGTTATCCGGCATTCAACCCACTCATGATTCTTTTCACCTAGGAAACCATCTCGGTGCTTTGCGCCAATGGGTTGCCTTGCAAGATACCCATGATGCTTTTTATTGTGTCGTTGACCTACACGCTCTAACAGTTGAGACGGACCCAAAACTTTTGCATCAGCGCACTCTTGCATCTGTTGCACAGTTATTGGCCCTGGGAATAGATCCAAAACAAAGCACTCTATTTATTCAGTCACATGTTCCAGCACATAACCAACTTGGTTGGGTTCTTGAATGCATGACTGGATTTGGCGAAGCAAATCGCATGACTCAATTTAAAGATAAGTCGCAAAAATCAGGAGCAGATCGAACAGTCGTGGGATTGTTTACTTATCCGATCTTGCAAGCAGCCGACATTTTGCTTTACCAAGCAAATAAAGTCCCGGTTGGAGAAGATCAACGTCAACATATTGAATTAACCAGAGATTTAGGACAAAGGTTTAACTCGCGCTTTGGAGAAACCTTCACAATCCCTGATGCTCACATCATTAAGGGCACTGCAAAAATCATGGATTTACAAGATCCAACTTCAAAGATGAGCAAATCAGCTGCCACTATGGCTGGAGTTATTGAATTAATGGATGCTCCTGAAGTGAATGCTAAAAAAGTTAAAAGTGCGATGACTGATACTGAACGTGAAATTAAATTTGATGAAAAGAACAAACCCGGAATCAGTAATTTGCTAACTATTTACTCTGCTTTAACTGGCCAGAGCATTAATCAGTTGGAAGAAAATTACTCTGGCAAGGGTTACGGAGATTTAAAGAAAGAGTTAGCAGATGTAGTCGTTGGAGTGCTCGAGCCGATCAGAAGTAGCGCGCTAGATTATTTGAAAGACCCGGCTCAACTGCAGAGTATTTTGAAAGATGGCGGACAAAGAGCAGGTTCAGTTGCAGCACAAACTCTTAGAAATGTTTACTCAGCGATGGGGCTAGTAGCAAGAGGTTAGTTTTAAAGTAATTTTCCAACTGGATCAACAACATCAATAGCTTTAAATCCCCATTTGAATAACTCTTTGGCTAAAGCATCTCGACCATAACTTAAATGCATAAACGTAATAATTATCGTACGACCATCTCGCTTGACCGCCCCGATGTAAGTGTTTTGACCTTTAGTTGTCCAACCAGTTTTCACGCCTATGGTGCCGGGATAATTCAAAACTAACTTATTCAAATTATAAAGTTTTTTGTTTACGTTTTTTGGACCAGATTTTGGAAATGTATAAGTTTTTGTCTTCACTATTTTTCGAAAATCGGCTCGTTCCATAGCAGCACGTCCAATAAGTGCTAAATCGTAGGCTGTTGAAAGTTGACCTGGAGTATCAAGTCCGTGTGGAGATTTGGGCGTTGTATTAAACGCTTTTACTGATTCAGCTTTAGCCTGCATCATTTCGAGGGTTTTCTTCATTCCGCCATTTGCATTTGCAAGTGCCACTCCAGCATCATTTCCGGAGTGCAACATCAAGCCGTACCAAATATCTTTAATCTGATATTTTCTTCCAGGATAAATACCAACTTTATTTCCGATCGTTGCTGGCTCCTTCTTGGTGCCAATATAAGTTTTGTTCATATCCAATTTTGGAAGAAGTGTTAAAGCCGTTAATGTCTTTAAGGTGCTTGCTGGCGGCAATCTTTTATGCGGATTTTTGGCGGCCAGCACTTCACCAGTGTCTAAATCCGCAATTACGTATGATGATGCAGAAGTATCTGGGGGAGCAGACACCCCATCCCCAGTTGTGTCATTGAAAATTACGCCACTTTCCGCAAGCCTGCCGCCGCCGGTAACTTCATCTCCGTTTGCTGCGAAGGATGTGGCTGCTAGAGCCAAAATAAGTATGGAAGCCGTGAGGGAGAGGTTACGTTGTTTAAATCTTGAGATTTGCATAGGTGCTAAAGAATAGAGAGATAAATCCTATGCGATTATTCGCCACACCGAATTGAGTAGGATTAGGTTGTGCGAGATATCACAGAGTCCGGATTTCCAATAAAAGCAGATTATCTCAACGGTGAGAAATCTGGAGTTTATCCATTTACACGCGGTATCTATGAAGAAATGTATTTAAAGAGGCCCTGGACTATGCGGCAGTACGCAGGTTTTGGAAATGCCAAGGAATCCAACGAAAGATATCTACAACTGGTAGCTGCGGGAACTGGCGGATTATCAGTTGCTTTTGATTTACCAACTCAGATGGGTTACGACTCAGATGCTCCACAATCACTTGGTGAAGTTGGACGTGTTGGTGTTGCCATAGATTCACTTGTAGATATGCGTGAACTTTTTGACAAAATTCCACTTGAAAAAGTTTCAACTTCAATGACCATCAATGCTCCTGCGGCAATTCTACTTTTGATGTATCAGATTATTGCTGAAGAACGTGGCATATCTAGTAAAGATCTACAAGGAACCATCCAAAATGATTTATTGAAGGAGTACATATCTCGAGGAACTTATATTTATCCTCCAAAACAATCGTTACGTTTGACCACAGATATTTTCGAATACTGCACAAAAGAATTGCCTAAGTGGAATAGCATTTCAGTTTCTGGGTATCACATGGCTGAGGCTGGAGCCAATCCAGTCCAAGAAATTGCTTTCACTTTTGCAAATGCAATTGCATATTTAGATTGCGCTAAAGAGCGTGGTTTATCAATTGAGGATGTTGCAAGCAGAATGAGTTTCTTTTTTGTATCTAGAACTACAGTTTTAGAGGAAGTTGCAAAATTTAGAGCTGCACGGCAGTTATGGGCTCAAATCATGAAAGAAAGATTCGGCGTAACTTCTCAGCGTGCCATGCACCTACGTTTTCATACTCAAACAGCAGGTGTTCAATTAACTGCACAACAACCTGAATTAAATTTAGTGCGCGTTGCACTTCAAGCGTTAGCCGCAGTACTTGGAGGAACACAATCCCTGCATACGAACTCATTTGATGAAGCACTTGGATTACCAACAGAGAAAGCTGCTCGCCTTGCACTTCGAACTCAACAAGTAATAGCAAATGAAAGTGATGTGGCTGCAACAGTTGATGCATTGGCAGGATCTGCGGTAGTTGAGTCAATGACCACTGAAATTGCACTAGCAGCCAAAGAGTTAATCGCAAAGATTGACCAAATGGGCGGAGCGGTAGCAGGAATTGAAGCAGGATTCCAAAAAGGTGAAATAGAAAAAAGTGCGTATCGAATCTCGCAAGAGATCGAGTCTGGAAATCGAGTGGTTGTTGGAGTAAATGCTTTCATGGAAGAAGCAAGCACCTACTTACCACTTGAGATAAATCCTCAGATTGCAAAAGAGCAAGGTGCTAAGTTGGCAAAAATTCGGGAGAGTCGGGATCAGAGTGCAGTAACTAAAGCTTTAGCGGATTTAGGTACGGCAGCAAAAGGTAAATCTAATTTACTTTACCCAATGAAAGTTGCACTTCTTGCCGATGCAACTCTTGGGGAGATCTCAGATGCACTTCGAGGTGAGTGGGGAAGCTACCGCGCTACTGAAATTTGGTAATTAGATAATTTTGCAAAGCAAAGTACCACTGGCAAGTGTGTCTCCAACTGAGACGGTTAACTCACTAATTTTCCCACCCTTATGAGCTTTAAGTGGTTGTTCCATTTTCATCGCCTCTAGAACCACAATTAACTCACCTTCTTCAACAACTTGCCCCTCCGTTACTTCAATTTTTACAACTGTTCCTTGCATCGGAGTTGTTAAAGAGTCTCCGGTCTGCAAAGCAGTTCTTGCACTCAGCGCCCGTTTACGTTTACGAATTGGACTCAAGATTCCAACCTCAAAACGGTGACCATTAACTTCAACAACAACCTCTTCTATGACTGGAGTTGTGCTTTCTTCGCTAGTGGATCCGTAAGGTGGGATTTGATTGTTAAATTCACTTTCAATCCATCCGGTGTAGACCGCAAAAGGTTCATTGATAAAGGCTTCATCATTTATAACTGCGCGATGGAAAGGTAAAGCGGTAGCGATTCCTTCAATCTGGAATTCAGCAAGAGCACGGCGGGCTCGCTCTAATGCTTGTTTTCTTGTTGCGCCGGTAACAACTAATTTTGCAAGTAGGGAATCGAAATTTCCGCCAATCACATCACCTTTTGTAAAACCCGCATCTACCCGTATTCCAGGACCTGAAGGTTCTATCCATTTGGTTATGACACCTGGAGTTGGCAAGAAATTCCGACCAGGATCTTCACCATTGATTCGAAATTCGATTGAATGACCGCGCAATGCCGGGTCAGTTGAAGATATTTTCTCTCCATCGGCAATTCTGAATTGTTCTCGCACTAAATCAAGCCCGGAAACTTCCTCACTGACTGGGTGTTCAACTTGCAAACGAGTGTTAACTTCAAGAAAAGAAATGGTTCCATCAAGCCCAACCAGAAATTCACATGTACCGGCTCCAACATATCCTGCAGTACGGATGATTTCTTTGCTCGAACGGTAAAGCTCTTCAATTTGGGATTGAGACAGAAATGGGGCCGGTGCTTCTTCAACTAATTTTTGGTGACGTCGTTGCAATGAGCAGTCACGAGTTGATACAACTATCACATTTCCATGAGTATCTGCCAAAACTTGAGTTTCAACGTGACGTGGACGGTCTAAGTATCTTTCAACAAAACATTCACCGCGACCAAAAGCAGAAACTGCTTCGCGAACTGCTGAATCAAAAAGTTCAGGGATCTCTTCCATTGTGAAGGCAACTTTTAATCCACGTCCACCACCGCCATGCGCAGCTTTGATGGCAACAGGCAATCCATGTTCTTTTGCAAAAGCTAGAACTTCTTTGCTACTCGCTACTGGATCTGGTGTTCCTGCAACAAGTGGAGCACCAACTTGCGCTGCAATTTTTCGGGCTGAGACTTTATCTCCCAAAGCCGCAATCGCCGCAGGGGGAGGTCCAACCCAAATCAAACCCGCGTCGATGACAGCTTGCGCGAATTTGGCATTTTCAGAAAGAAATCCGTATCCAGGATGGATTGCTTCAGAACCACTTTTTTTAGCGATTGAAATTATTTTTTCAATATTTAAATAAGTTTCTGTAGCAGTTACTCCACTAAGCGCATAAGCCTCATCACACGCCTTGACGTGAAGAGCGTTACGGTCTTCATCAGCATAAATCGCAATTGATTTAACGCCGTGATCGCGGGCTGCTCTTGCGATACGAATCGCAATTTCGCCACGGTTGGCTATTAGCACGCTTTTCATAAAGCTGATCCTATCTGGCGCAACTTGTACCAAGAGTGTCCTAGAGATGTGACCATCTCAAAAAGATCGGGCATGCTCAACCCAATTACACCTGTTGCATCCCCTTCAATTCTTGAAATAAACGGTGATCCAATTCCATCCAAAGTTGCACCGCCAGCAACTTGAAGAGGTTCACCGGTTTTGATGTAAGCGTCAATTTCTTCATCACTAACATCTGCGAATGTAATTTTAGTTGCCGAGACTCTTTCAGCAATTGCTCCATTTGAAAGATCAATTACGACTTGTCCAGTATACAAAATCCCACTTTTGTTTCGATATGAGCTCCATAGCGAAAAAGCTTCATCGGATGTTGCTGGCTTTCCAACATTTTTACCTTCAAACTCAAGTGTTGAGTCAGCGCCAATTATTAATTGATCTCCCTTGAGAGATGAAGCAACAGCGAGTGCTTTGGCTTTGGCTAAGGCAACAACCATCTGGATCGGTGGCAGTTCCAAGAATTCAGACAACTCCTCATTAACCCCACTGACTTTTACATCGGCAAAAATCCCCGCGTTTTTTAACAGTTGCAATCGAGCGGGTGAAGCGGAGGCGAGTATTACTCTGGTCACGAATTATTTTCCATTTTCCCGTAACTGTTACCTTTGGAAAGTTCTGACTGTCTTTTGGTTAATGCCTTTTCAATTACAGCAATTTCCTCAATAGTCGCTTCGCCTTTAATAATTTTAATGGCGCTCATTACAGTGGGATATTTCCATGTTTGCGATATGGAAGAACATCCTTTTTATTTTGTAATGCGCGGAAGGCGCGAGTTATAAGTATTCGACTTTGCTGAGGTTCAATTACTGCATCGATAAAGCCACGTTCGGCGGCGAGATAAGGGTTCGCTAGAGTGTCGTCATATTCGGTGATTAATTTTTTACGCACGTCCTCAGAGTTGTTAGCTTCTGCCAATTCTTTCCGATACAAGATGTTTACGGCACCTTGCGCTCCCATAACAGCAATCTGTGCCGTTGGCCAAGCTAAGTTGATGTCCGCACCCAAATGTTTTGATCCCATAACGTCATATGCTCCGCCGTAAGCTTTCCGAGTGATTAAAGTGACCATAGGGACTGAGGCTTCACCATATGCATAGAGCAATTTAGCGCCACGCCTAATAATTCCGTTCCACTCCTGATCAGTTCCCGGTAAAAATCCAGGTACATCTACCAAAGTCAATATCTGTATTCCGAATGCGTCACAAGTTCTCACAAATCTTGCAGCTTTTTCACTCGCATTGATATCTAAAGTTCCGGCAAGTTGCATTGGTTGATTAGCAACAACCCCAACTGAGCTTCCTTCAATTCTGCCAAAACCAATAATTATGTTAGGCGCAAAAAGTTCTTGCACCTCTAAAAATTCAGAATCATCAAGCAACGCTTTGATCACTTGATGCATGTCGTATGGCTGATTTGGCGCATCTGGTATCAAGGTATTTAGTGCAACATCACTTGAGTGCAATGAATCTGACCCACTAACTGGGAAAACAGGTGGGGTATCAGTGTTGTTGCTTGGTAAGTACGATAACAAATTCTTCACATAATCAATAGCATCTAGTTCGTTAGCAGCTAAGTAGTGAGAGTTTCCAGTTCTTGAATTATGAGTGTGTGCTCCACCAAGTTCTTCCATCTCAACTTCTTCACCCGTAACTGTTTTAATTACTTCAGGTCCAGTAATGAACATATGTGAAGTTTGATCTACCATGATTGTGAAATCTGTCATTGCTGGTGAATAGACGGCGCCACCAGCGCAAGGTCCAAGGATTAATGAAATTTGTGGAATTACACCAGAAGAACGGGCATTACGTCGGAAAATTTCGCCATAACGTCCGAGCGAAACCACGCCTTCTTGGATCCGAGCGCCACCCGAATCATTTATTCCAATAAGTGGTACGCCTGTTCGTAATGCGAAATCCATAACTTTTACAATTTTTTCACCAAATACTTCACCAAGACTTCCGCCCATCACTGTGAAATCTTGTGAGAAAAGTGCGATCGGTCTTCCATCCACTGTTGCGATGCCAGTAACTACACCGTCGCCATACGGGCGATTTTGTGGCATATCAAAGTTGACACTGCGATGCCGGGCTAATTCATCAAATTCGGTAAATGAGTCCGCATCTACTAGGGCGGCGATCCGCTCACGTGCAGTCATTTTGCCTTTGGCATGTTGCTTTTCAATTGCGCGTTCCGAGCCAGCATGTGTAGCAGCATTAATTCTGGCCTGCAAATCTTCGAGTTTTCCTGCTGTTGTGTGAATGTCACCGCTCATACCCGTACCGTACCTCTCATGATTAGCGACTGGCTGCGAGCGCCATTAAATCAGGATCAAATCATCTCACTACTTGGTGATAGTTACTGGCGAGTAAGCCTGTTTGAGAGTATTCCTTCAACGCAGATTAAATTGGTTGAAATGTTCAAAGCGGAAAAAATACCCGCAGGTACCGTTTTGATTGCAGATCACCAAAGTGCCGGACGCGGAAGGTTGACGCGCACATTTGAAACTCCGCCCCAAGTTGCAGTTCTACTTTCTACAGTCCTATATCCAATACGAAATTCAGCGGATCAAGGATGGATTCCGCTTATTGTCGGAGTTGCAGCAGCAAACGCCATTTCAAAATACTGCGGATTAGCGCCGCTTTTGAAATGGCCAAATGATCTTTTAATTGGAGATTTAAAAGTTGGGGGAATAATCGCAGAGCAATTTGAAGATTGTGTTGTTGTAGGAATTGGAATAAATGTTTTGCAAGAGATCAACGAACTTCCAGTTTCGTCTGCAACCTCATTAATTTTAGAGTGTGAAGAGGGAGTAATCACAGCTCGCGAAGAATTGATTGCACACTTGCTTCAAGAGATTAGAAATGAATTTGATACTTGGAATTCAGATAATGACAATGTTGAAATTCTTAAGAAATATTCGGAACTTTCAGCGACTCTGGGTAAAAAGATTAAATTAGATTTTCAAAATGGGGAAACAAAAGAAAGTACTGCTGCCGGGATTGCAGAGAATGGCGGACTGCTGATTTCTAGTGGGGAAATCATTGTCTCTGCCGACATAACTCACCTTCGGGCCATCTCATAAACTTCAAGTAGGATTACAACTATGAGCGCGCCAACTGTCGGAATGATTGGGGCAGGCCAACTTGCGCAGATGTCATTAGCTCCCGCTATTGCTCTCGGAATAAACCTTAAGATTTTGGCTAGCGAAGAAAGTGATAGCGCGGCAAAAATTGCAAAAGTAGAGATTGGTAATTATCGAGATTTAGAAGTTTTGCGAAATTTTGCAAAAAGTTGTGATTTTTTAACTTTCGAACACGAATTAGTTCCTAATGGGCACTTACGTATTCTTGAAGATGAAGGTTTTGTGATTAGGCCCAGTTCTAAATCTCTACTGGTGGCCCAAGACAAAGCGCATATGCGCCAACTTTTTACCGAAAATCAGATTCCTTGCCCGGAATGGAAAGTGGTAGATAACGCCCCTGCGATTCCAAAGTTTCCAGCAATTTTGAAATCAATTACTGGGGGATACGACGGTCGTGGGGTTCAATTGGTAAGAGATGAAATTTCTGCGAAAAAAGTTATCGCCGAGTGGGGTAAGGCACTTTATGAAGAGGTGGTTCCATTTGATCGAGAACTTTCAATTTTGATCGCTCGCTCACCTCATAATCAAGTAGCTACTTGGGCAGTCACCGAGACAATCCAACGTGATGGAATTTGCGTAGAAACAATAACTCCAGCCCCTAATCTTTCTGAAGAAGTTGCAAATCTTGCGCAACAAATTGCAAGTGATATCGCAAACACAATTAAATTAGTTGGAGTAATGGCTGTCGAACTTTTTCAAGTGGGCGATAAGTTACTCGTTAATGAAATTGCACTTAGGCCACACAATTCGGGTCATTGGAGTATCGAAGGTTCGGTAACTAGTCAATTTGAACAACATTTGCGGGCTGTTTTGGATTTACCTTTGGGAGAAACGAAAATGACTGCCAAATGGGCAGTAATGTCAAATATTTTAGGAACAGAGAATTCCGATCTGTATCGGCCTTATTTGCACTTGTTTGCTCGCGATCCCGAACTGAAAATTCACAATTATGGCAAAGAGGTGCGCCCTGGCCGTAAAGTTGGACATGTAACTGTCGTTGGAGATTATTTAGTAGATTTGCGTAGTCGAGCAGCTCATGCGATCGATTACATAAGCGGA
>DDZI01000030.1:9874-15664 GCA_002346305.1 Actinobacteria bacterium UBA3012
GAAGTTGAATTGCTTTCTGCACATCGAATGCCAGAAGAGATGATGGCTTATGGAAAAAGTGCTGCAAGTCGGGGAATTAAAATAATTATTGCGGGCGCGGGTGGTGCTGCTCACTTACCTGGGATGCTTGCATCAATTAGCGCACTTCCGGTTATCGGAGTTCCAATTTTACTTAAGGCGCTTGAGGGAATTGATTCGTTGTTGTCAATCGCTCAGATGCCCGCTGGAATACCTGTAGCAACTGTCGGTATCGGTAACGCAAAAAACGCCGGATTGCTGGCGGTAAGAATGCTTAGCGTGGGAAACCCACATTTAGTTAAAGCCGTAGAAAATCAGATGGCCGAATTAAATGAAAGTGTAAAAATAAAAGCAAAAGCTTTAAAGATTGCGTCCCAAAGCCCGGAAGCGCCATCCGGCCAATAAGTATTTATCACTATCCAGAGCATTTCTGCCATCAATCATCTTTGCACTTTTTACCCAGCTTTTAATTTCGACTGGATCAAGTTCGCGATAAATCTTCCATTCAGTTAAGTGCAAAGTTATATCTGCATCAGTAAGAGTTTTCTTAATGTCATTTGAGAACTCCAAGTTAGGAAAACGCAAACGGGCGTTTTCAATAGCTTTTGGATCGTGAACTACGACTCGGGCACCTTTTGCAAGAAGTGATGCGGCGATATCCAAAGCAGGGGAGTCACGGACATCATCACTATCTGGTTTAAAAGCAGCACCTAAAATCGCAATGCGCGCGCCATCTAATCCTTGACTCAATTCAGAATTAACAACGTCGACCATACGGGTACGTGCTCGAAGATTGATTGCATCTATCTCACGCAAAAATTCAACTGCCTGGTTTGCTCCAATTTCTTCTGCACGTGCCATAAATGCTCGAATATCTTTAGGAAGGCAGCCGCCCCCAAAACCAATTCCAGCTTGAAGAAAGCGGTTACCAATTCGTGGGTCATATCCAATTGCTTTTGCAAGAACGGTTACATCGCCACCAGCAGCTTCGCAAATTTCTGCCATTGCATTAATAAATGAAATCTTTGTGGCTAAAAATGAATTTGCCGCAACCTTAACCAGTTCTGCAGTACGTAAATCTGAAGATATCCATGGAACGCCAGCAGCAGTCAAAGGTGCGTACAAGTCAGCAAGTTTTCTTTCAGATTCAGAATTACGCACTCCAACTACCAAACGATTTGGTTCGAGAGTATCTTCAATAGCAAAGCCTTCACGCAGAAACTCTGGATTCCAAGCCAAGTCAGAGTGTGGAGCTTGCGCATCTAATTTAGCCGCGAGTAGATCTGCAGTTCCTACAGGAACAGTGGATTTTCCAGCGACTAGTGATCCAGATTTTAAATAGGGCAGCAGCTGATCAAATGCACTATTTACATAAGTTAGGTCGGCCGCATTACTTCCACTCTTTTGCGGGGTACCAACGCATAAGAAATGGACATCTGCAGCTTTTGCTGATTCAAAAGATGTTGTGAAAGTTAAGCGTCCAGTGGCTAATTGTTCAACCAACAACTCTGCTAGACCAGGCTCATAGAAAGGAAGTTCTCCTTTTTGAAGTGCCGAAATTTTTACGCTATCAGAATCAATTCCAACAACGGTATATCCAAGTTTTGACATACAGGCTGCGTGGGTCGCGCCTAAGTATCCAGTTCCGATTACCGATATTTTCAAAGTTTGTGGCACCCGTGAAGATTACCGCATGATGAAGCCAGAATTAGCGGAGCGAGCCGCAGGCATCTGCTTCAGCTGTGCGGGTTTTAAAGGGATCAATTATTTCAGTGCTTGGCTTTGCGCTTGCGCTAGCAGATGATGCAGGTGACTTAGATGGAGTTTTTACTACTTCCTTAACCACATCTTCATCCTTTATTAACTTTTCCCAAAGTGCGGGAGCTAATTTTTTGTCCCATAGAACTGAACCGCGGACTCCGTTACTGTTATAGAAAGTATTTGATAGAGGAACTGTCAAAGTTCTTACTTTTTTGGTGGAGATTCCCCGCAACTGCTCAGCAAGAACAATTAGATCATCTTGAGTTAAATCAGGATCAGTTACAACAGAGGCAAGTCCAGCATTTACAAATTTAACTACTTTTACCGGATTTAGCAGCGTACTTTTGCTTGAGGCAGTTCTGATCATTGCACTTACAAACTGTTGTTGCCTCTGCATGCGTCCTAGATCACCCATTCCATCAAAGGCTCGAGTTCTCACATATTTAAGAGAATCAATTCCATTTAATTTATGAATACCAGCTTTTAGGACTAAGTAACTCTTTGGATCATTGATATCTTTTTTAGTACAAATTGTCACACCACCAAGTGCGTCAACCATATTTTTAAATCCAAGAAAACTTATTTCAACATAATGGTCGATGCGTAAGTTTGTCATTCCCTCCAAAGTCTGCACTAATAGTTTTGCATCGCCTTTTCCAAAAGTTTCATTAATTTTGGAATAACTTGGCGCATGAACTTTTCCGGTGCTATCAGTCCACTCTGGAACTTTTGCAAATGTATCTCTAGGTATAGAAACTATTGTTGCCCGGTCTCTTTCTTTACTAATGTGCACCAAAATCATGGTGTCGGCTCGCTTGCCAGCGGCGACTGCAGTAGACCCAACTCTTAACTCTTTAATTTCGGCTTTGGTTAAACCGACTCGGGTATCTGAACCAACTATTAAATAATTGATAGCCGAACCTGCTAGGCGATCTGGTCGCTCTACACGGTCTTTGAATACATCAACACGTTTGATACTCGCAGACGCCAAAGAGAAGGAACCCCAGGAGAGAGCAGATATCAGCACGATAATTGTGGAACCCAAGGCCATCCGGCGTTGCCCAGGAGTGCGACCTGCGAGCAAAGTATCGGTGGCTTTCACAGCTCACAGCCTAAACGGAGGGTACCTTCTTACCTATATGACCACGCCCGATGCTCATGAGAACTCCGTCTCAGTAATCCTCCCTGTCTTGAATGAGGAGAAATACTTAGCGGCAACTTTGGCTGCGATCACCTCACAAGATTTCGCAGGCGACTTTGAAATAATTTTGGCGCTAGGGCCGTCAAAAGATCGAACAAATGAGATTGCGGCCCAATTAGCTAAAGAAGATTCCCGCATCAAGTTAATAGACAACCCAAGTGGAAAAACTGCATTAGCTCTAAATGCAGCAATTGCTATTGCTCTTTATCCAATCATCGTTCGAGTTGATGGTCATTCCGTTTTACCAAAAGATTACATACGAGTTGCAGTAAAGAGTTTACTTGAAACCGGTGCGGTAAATGTTGGCGGGATTATGGCAGCTCAAGGGGAAACACCTTTTGAAAAAAGTGTTGCCTTAGCAATGCGCTCACCTATCGGAGTAGGTGGATCACGTTTTCACACCGGTGGTGAAGCTGGGCCAACCGATACCGTATATCTAGGCGTCTTTTTAAAATCAGCAATTAACGCAATTGGTGGTTTTGATCCAGCTTTTATTCGTGCACAAGATTGGGAATTAAATTTTAGGTTGCGCAAAAATGGCGGTGTTGTTTATTTTGAACCAAAATTACATGTTATTTATCGCCCAAGATCTACTGTCCGTGCATTAGCAAAACAGTATTTTGAATATGGCAGGTGGCGCCGAGAAGTAATGCGAACCCACCCGGGCACAGTAAATTTAAGATACTCAGCGCCGCCACTAACTTTGGTTATCACATCAATCGGACTTCTTTTCGGATTATTTCTCTCCCCAATCTTTTTAATTGCACCAATTGGATATTTATTAGGGGTAGTTATCAGCGGATTTTTAGTTGGAGAGAGTGTTGCTACAAAGTTCACGCTCCCTCTAGTCCTTTTGACGATGCATATGTCGTGGGGCTTGGGCTTCCTTACCTCTTCAAAAAGAGGTTTACGTCGAGGCTAGCCGGTACGATAATCAAATGGGAAAAGTGCAGATATATGAGCCATTTAAAGGGGGACTACCTCCGGTCATACCTTACTTTTCCGATGTTTGGCGTCGTCGTGAATTCATCAGCGCTTATGCACGATCTGAGTTGCGAGCGCAAAATTTTGGATCATTTTTCGGGCAACTTTGGCTAATTCTTAATCCACTGCTGCTCGCATTGGTTTATTACCTATTGATTATAGTAATTCGCGGGAGTACAGGTTCGGAGAGATTTGCCCATTTAACAGCAGGACTATTTTTATTTTACTTTATTACAAATTCGATGATAGCTGGATCCAAATCAATCACCAGTGGTGGCAAATTAGTACTTAACTCTGCCTTCCCCAGATTAATTCTGCCAATTTCTGCAACTGTAATTGCATTTTTTAAGTTTCTGCCAACGTTTTTTGTTTTAGGTTTTATTCATTTAATTCTTGGGCTCCCAATTGGTCCTGAACTTTTTTATCTTATTCCAGTACTACTTGCTTCTATTATTTTTGCTCTTGGAACCGCAATTCTTACCTCCATTCTAAATGTGTATTTCCGCGATACGAAAAATTTCTTACCCTACTTCACTCGCGCATTGCTCTATTTGTCACCTATTCTGTACACGGCAGAGCAATTACAACCAGCACTAAAACCAATCTCATATTTAAATCCGTTATTTACATTTATTGGCGCCTGGACTGAGATACTCATTGACGGAGCCGCACCTACGCTTGCAAATTTTGTGACGATTTTTAGTTGGGCATTTGTACTTTTGATAATTGCACTCTTTATGTTTATGAGACGGGAGCGCGAATTTGCTCTTCGTATCTGAAGCCCACAAAGAGGGACAGCTGGCAATTTCTGTTCGTAATTTGAATTTGGTTTACAAAACGACTGTGCAGAAAAAGCCAACTTTCCGACAAGCCCTAACTCGCTCTGGTCGAAAAATCCGTACTGTCAATGCTCTGACAGATTTAAACCTGGAAATTCCATATGGGTCTGTGTTGGGAGTAATTGGGGCAAACGGCGCCGGCAAATCTTCTTTGATGCGAGTTGTAGCTGGAATCGTCCCGCCAACAGCCGGAAGAGTAGAAGTCTATGGTCAGGTAAGCACGCTACTTTCCTTAGGAGTGGGATTTAATGCACGCTTAACGGGGCGTGAAAATGTGATTCTTGGTGGATTAGCTGCTGGATTAACAAGGACTGAAATAGAAGAGAAATTTTCGGCGATCGCTGATTTTGCAGATATTGGGGAAGCTATCGATTCGCCCATGAAAACATACTCTGCAGGAATGTACTCACGATTGGCATTCGCTGTGGCAGTAGTTGTTGATCCTGATGTTTTAATCGTGGATGAAGCATTAAGCACAGGGGACGCAAAATTTAAAAAGAAATCATTAGAAAAGATTAAAACCCTACGTGGTGAGAATCGAGCCATAATTTTAGTTAGTCATGCACTTGCAACGATTAAAGAAATTTGCAACGACGTCATATGGCTAGATAAGGGCAAAATTGTCATGCGCGGCAACCCTGAAGAGGTTGTTGCGGCATATAAAGAATCACTTCAAGTTTCAAAATCATCGTCGGCTGATGAAGATCTTTAATAGTCGCTTTTCAATTTCACTAGCCGTTATCTTAATTTTTCAAAATCTTTCGCCAATGCCTGCTTATGCTGCTGACGTTCCTGAAAAATTTGACTTCCGGGGTTCTGGTTATGGACATGGAGTCGGAATGAGCCAAGTGGGAGCATTTGGAATGGCACGAGAAGGAAAATCAGCTGCTGAAATCTTGACCCACTATTACTCCGGGGTGGAGATCGCACCTGTTGACGACTCGGCTTTCTTGCGGATAAATGTTGCTGACAAAATTCAATCAGTAA
>DDZI01000030.1:15889-16086 GCA_002346305.1 Actinobacteria bacterium UBA3012
GTGGCTCCTTAACTTTTTCGATTCTAGGACAAGCGTTGATCTCCTCCATAGCTGATCCGGTAACAGCCATTAATACGGCTTTACCTCAAGGTGGGATTTGGACGATTCGTTGGAGTGGTACCACAGCTTTCCCTGGCGAAAACTCGTTGCTTAGAATGAAGGTAGGAACAACTACCAAACGTTATCGTTATGGACAA
>DDZI01000041.1:0-497 GCA_002346305.1 Actinobacteria bacterium UBA3012
AGCCAAGGTGAGTTTGCGGGTTTACTTGCAATTCGTAAATATCATCTAACGCAAGGGAATACCGCCAGAGATATTTGTTTAATTCCATCTAGTGCTCACGGAACAAATGCGGCTAGTGCTGTGATGGCAGGAATGAAAGTGGTAGTTATTGCTTGTGATGAATTAGGCAACGTTGATCTTGCTGACTTGAAAGCGAAAATCGCAACCTACCAAGATTCATTGGCTGCTTTGATGGTTACTTATCCATCTACTCATGGGGTTTTTGAAGAAGCAATTGGAGAGATTTGCGCAGCAGTCCACGACGCAGGTGGTCAGGTTTATGTTGACGGTGCAAATCTAAATGCGTTAGTTGGTTTAGCTAAACCTGGAAAATTTGGTGCTGACGTTTCACATTTAAATCTCCACAAGACTTTTTGCATTCCTCATGGCGGGGGAGGGCCAGGTGTAGGTCCAGTCGGAGTCCGGGCACATTTGGCTCCATACTTGCCGTCACATCC
>DDZI01000041.1:722-17825 GCA_002346305.1 Actinobacteria bacterium UBA3012
GCTGGAATCTTGAACATTCCTTGGGCTTACATCCGATTAATGAGTGCCGAAGGTTTGAAGAACGCAACAAGCATTGCAATTGTCTCTGCAAATTATTTAGCAAAATCATTGAACCACGCTTACCCAGTTCTCTATCGCGGCAAATCAGATTTGATCGCCCACGAGTGCATTATTGATTTGCGTCCGCTAACTAAGATCAGCGGAGTAAGTGTGGATGATGTTGCAAAAAGATTGATGGATCACGGTTTCCATGCCCCCACAGTCTCTTTCCCCGTTGCTGGAACATTAATGATTGAACCAACTGAATCAGAAGATCTCACCGAGTTAAATAGATTCATCAATGCGATGCTTTCAATTCGAGCTGAGATCCAACAAGTAATTGATGGAAAGATGACGATTGAACAATCTCCATTGCGTTCAGCGCCGCATACTGCCCAATCTCTGCTGGGGGAGTGGAATCACGCCTACTCACGTGAGATCGGCGGATTCCCAAATGGTCTTCCAGAGAAGGATTCTGAGCCGATTGATATTCCAAATAAGTACTGGCCTCCAGTTGGTCGGATAGATGGCGTGCATGGTGATCGTAATTTGATTTGCTCCTGTCCGAGACCAGAAGAGTTGGCTATTCAGAGTTAAGCAAATTCCATTGAATTAAGGAACGGAGATCTGAATATGTCGCACTCTGCGAACAAAATCCAGATCTCTTTTGATTGGGTCGAAATTCCTGCTGGAGAATTTCTCATGGGAAGCAATCCGATTGAACTAATCACTTCTTATCCTGATGAATCACCGGAACACCAGATTGATCTTGAAGAGTTTTTCATCAGCGCAAAACCAATTACAAATGCGCAGTATGAAAGGTTTGTTGCGAGTACCGGATATAAAAAACCTGGTCATTGGATCGGGGGAGTAGTTCCACAAAAGAAAAAGGAACATCCAGTCACCTATATTGATTGGAACGATGCGAATGCCTTTGCCAATTGGTGTGGAGCATCTTTGCCAAGTGAGGCACAATGGGAAAAAAGTGCGCGAGGTAGCGATGGTCGATTATTTCCTTGGGGAGATGAAGAACCAACTAACGAAGATGCAAATTTTGGAAACTCAATTGGAGACACAACTGAAGTTGGAATTCATGAATCAGGGGCGTCGATATTTGGAGTTTTAGATCTAGCGGGAAATGTTTGGGAGTGGACATCATCAATACATCGTGAGTATCCGTACAACTCAAGTGACGGACGCGAAGATGTAAATCTTTGGGGTGCAAGAGTTGTTCGTGGTGGAAATTATTTAAGTGCAGCAAAAAACATTCGCTGTGCAGATCGGCATTCGATTTATCCATCGGCTAGAGATATTTACATTGGTTTCCGAGTTGCAACTAAAACTCTTTCGGTAATAAAGAAAGATTGCGGAATTGATTTCGAGTGGCAAAAAATACCAGCGGGGAAATTTCTGATGGGGAGTGGCTACACGCAAACCGATAAGGAGTTACCTGATCCGGAGTATTTCGGCGTTTCCAAACATGGCGCTAATCGTCCGGCTGATTTCGACAATGAACTTCCGCAACACAAAGTATTTTTAGATAAATATAGAATTTCAAAAACACCAGTAACAAATGCGCAGTACGAAATTTTCACGAAAGCAACGAGTTATCCAGTTCCCGGACATTGGCCCGAGGGAGTGGTGACACCAGAAATCGCAAACCATCCGGTGGTTTATGTTGATTGGGCAGATGTTCAAACATTTTGTAATTGGGCCGGAGTTGGCCTTCCTAACGAGCCGCAGTGGGAGCGAGCTGCCAGGGGGATAGATGGTCGGATTTGGCCTTGGGGAAATACTCCGCCCACCAAAGAGTTAGCCAACTTCGGACAGTCGGACAAAACCGGCCGGACCAAGGCGGTGGGTTCTTACCCAAATGGAGCATCGCCGGAAGGCCTTTTAGATGTAGCCGGAAACGTCTGGGAGATGGTGGGAAGCGCATATCGGCCGTATCCATATAACGGCTCAGATGGTCGTGAAAACTTGGATTTACCAGAGGAGTATGTACTGCGAGGTGGATCGTTCTACAGCCCACACGGACGGTATTTACGGACAACTACGCGGAGCATGAACTATCAATTCCGGCGCAGAGACCACATCGGTTTCCGGGTAGTTCAGGCTTGATTTAGATCTTTTTTACTTGACATAATGTTGCTTATCGGCGAAATACTACGCTCAAAAGGGAAGAAATATCTCCCAATTTGGGGTCTACAGCAGGTATCCGCGGCTGGCCATTTCAGCGGTGATTTCCCCCGGATTTTGTCCCAAATACTGGCCCGGATTTACTTTTTGGATTGCAGATTTTGCAGCGATAAATCCGGCAGCTTCACCCATAGGAACTGAATTTCCAGTAACTCGATATGAAGCATGTGCATAAAAATCTCCAGAAACACAACGTCCAGCCATCATTAAATTGTCGACATCTGAACTGACTAATGACCTGCCTGGAATTTGATACGGCTTGGCAGTAAGACCAGCGTTATATGAGGTCTCTTTCTTTTCTCCAGCGGCCTTTTCATCCTTTTTATTGACCGAATGCAAGTCAACTGGAAGATGTACCAGGCAGATTGCGTCTTCGAATTTGGCTCCATTTTGCAGGTCAGATACCGATAATTTGTAGAGACCATTTAACCGCCGACCTTCACGTAAACCGATGAAATTTGCGGTTTGAACTACCCGGGCTTGGCTCCATTCCGGATCTTTCCGGATGTTCTCTATTGCTTTAAAGACTTCTTCTCGTGCCTCAATGGTCGCTTGAGTAATTCCACTGTTGTCATCATGAGAGACGGAATACTGATGATTTAAGAAAACAGCTGCCAAACTCGGATGCGGCAATCTTACAAATACTGGTCTTCGATATGAAAGCTCTGAACCGTAACTTGCAAACTTTTGGTGCAAAGCAATTTTCGCATCACCTTGCAAAGTGTTTTGCATACCTTCCGGAAATCCACTGATAATTGCAACCAAAGTTGCAGGTTGCACTTCCCCACTTTGCGGATGTCCAACTTCATATGATGCGCCAGCAAAAAATCCCAAGTCACCATTGCCAGTTGCATCGATAAATTGCTTAGCGGCAATTGCACCGCGTCCCGAATTATTTTCAATTACAACGTGCGTTATTAAACGATCCTTAACAAATGCATTGACAACTCTTGAATGGTATTCGATGTGAATATTGGCACTCTTCGCTAACTTCTCCAAGACAAATTTCATTGCTTCGCTGTCATAGGTCCAATCTGAATCTCCAATGTATGAGCTGCCATTGGGTGGGTGTGGTGTGTGCAAATATCCTTGAATATCTTTCAACTCATTTACAATTTCATCCAATATTCCAGATTTACCGTGCGCATCCAAAATGTAGGAAAGTAATCCTTGAGTCCAAACTCCACCGAGCGCTCCGCCGAGTTCAATTAAAGTTACCGAGACGCCACTTCGAGCAGCACTTAACGCTGCTGAAAAGCCAGCAGGCCCTCCCCCGGCCACAACGAGATCGGATTCGCGTCTGACTGGAAGGGAATGTTCGGACTCTAAAATGTGATTAAACAAAGATCATCTCCAACTTTAGGAAAAAAAGTAACGCCCAAACCTATTGGCTTGAGCGTTACTTTTAATTAACTACTGATTACTTGGTATCTGTGATATCCCGAAGTTCAGTCCAGATATTACGTGCTGCTTGTTCTGGAGTGATGGTTTCGTTAAGCGCCTTCTGGACGTTTGGAAGGATGGTGTTGATTTCCCAGTTCTCTACACCTGGGAAGGTGTAAGCGGTCCAACCGGTCTTCAGCACAGACTCTGCGGTACGGAAGCCAGCTGTGTTCTTGATAAATGGATCATTGGCAGCACCTGTTGCTGTTGGCCAGTATCCAGTTGATTGTAGGAAATCAACTTGGGCTTTTTTGCTACCCCAGTATGAGATCCATTCAAACCCGGCATCAGGATTTGAAGTGCCCTTAAACAAGCCGTTACCCAATGGAGAGACTGAAGCCATACCAGCTTTTGGACCCTTTGGAAATTCAAAGGTTTTAACTTCGATCTCTGCCTTTAATGGGGTGGTAATTTCTACGTAAGAACCAGTGTGGTGCAAGATCATTGCAGTTCCACCGGCTTTGAATGCGCCCATTTGTTGTGCATAACCATCACCTGCGGCTGTAGGTGGGATGCACTTGTCTTTTGTTCCAAGGCGTACCCAGAAACGCAATGCATCTACTGCAGCATCTAGTTCCAATGTTGATTTACGAGTCTTTCGATCGTAAATCGGTCCGTTAAATGCATGCATCAATTTAGTTATAAAACCACCGCCACCAGATCCACCGCGCATACCGAATCCGTAAACTTTCTTGCTTGGGTCGGTTAACTCAATTGCAGCCAAACGGAACTCTTCTAGAGTTGTCGGTGCCTTTTTGATCCCTTTTGCTTCAAAGAAATCTGAGCGGTAGTAACCCCAGTCAATAAATGCGAATACTGGAAGTCCCCACTGGCTTCCATTAAGTGCAAGTGCATCGTTAACAGCTGCTGGAGTGTCGGTAAAATCTCCCCAAGCCTTTGCACGGGTTGTGATATCCACTAATCCACCAATACGGGCCATATCTGCAAGTCTTCCTGCGGTAACCATCAATGCATCTGGACCGCTCTTTGCTTGAACAGAGGTGATGTACTTGGTCATCCAATCTGGATTTTGAATTGTTTCCACTTTTAGATCAATATTTGGCGACGCGGCCTTAAAACCTTTGGTTACAGATTCAAAACCGGCACGCTCTGCAGCTCCGGTGAAATGGTTCCAGTAATTAACAACACCAGTACCAGGCTTATTTACTGCCGCTGGTTTAGCTGCTGGCTTCTTTTTTTTCGCTGGCTTCTTTTTTTTCGCTGGCTTCTTAGTCGCAGCAGATGCTGGTCCAGCAATAGCAGCTCCGGCAGCAACTCCACCGGCTACGCCGATGAACTTTCTACGTGATACTGAGTTCGAATCCATTCATAAACTCCTTTGAATTAGGTAACGTCAACTCCTTTGAATTAGGTAACGTCTTACCCACCAGCGACCCATCTCGTGGCTAGGGATACCTTCACAGGCGAAAGGGTAAAAGTCAACGATTTATCAGAGTAAAAACCACTAGAATTTCGCCTCTGTAGGAAATTGTTACTTCCCTGTTATTTTCCCAGTTTTACTCTTTTATGCCTCCAGCGGTCAGGCCGGCAACCATTCGACGTCCCGCTAACCCGAAGGCGATCAAAACCGGGATTACGCTCATCATGGCGGTAGCAGTGAGTTGGGCCCAAGGAAGTTGGAACTCACCGATCAATAATTTCATACCTACTGGCCAAGTTCGGGCCTCATTGGTGGAGGTGATCATCAAGGCAAAGAGGACATCGTTCCAGGCTTCGATCGCTACCAATGTGCCAGTAGCGGCCATTCCGGGCCGGACCAAAGGTAAAACAATTCGCCACATTGCCCCCATACGACTACAGCCATCGATTCGAGCGGCGTTTTCAAGATCTACTGGAAGTGCGTCGAAAAATCCCTTCATGAGCCAAATCGCGGCAGGGAGGGTGAAGGTTGTGTAGGCCAGAGCCAATCCAAATTTAGTGTCTAATAAATTTAATTTTTGCATCAAAATGTAGATCGGAATAAGTAAGAGTACGCCGGGAATCACTCGAACCAACATGTAGAAAAGTAAAATTCCTTGCTTGCCACCAAAGTTTGCACGAGAAAGCGCATATCCAGCGAAAGTTCCCAGAGTTAAGCTCATGACCATTGTCATCAAACTTACAATTACGCTATTTCCAAGTAAAAGTGGGAAATCTGTATATCGCAAGACTTCACGGTAAGCATCAAATCCTAAATCCCCAAACATCAACCCTGTTGGAAATTTAATAATTTCTATTTCAGGACGAACAGATGTGTAGGCAGTCCAAATCAATGGAAGTATCGAAAATGCGATTAACGAAGCAACGCCGACATTGATAAGAACTGTAGATAGAGCAAATCTAGATTTACCGGTAACGGCCATTACTTTTCCTTTCCAAATCCAACAGATCGGATGTAGACCATTGCAAAACCGCTAATACCAATTAGCACTGCAACTGAAATTGCAGATGCATAACCAAAATCAAAGGCTTGATATGCCTCTTTGAACGCCAATAGCGGAACGACCATTGTTGAATCCCCCGGACCACCTTCAGTCATCAATAAAACTAAGGTTGGTGAGTTAATCAATTTAATTGCTTCTAGGATTGTTGAAACAAAAAGCACTGGCTTCAACAGCGGCAACATCACATATCTAAAATGTTGAAAAGAAGATGCGCCATCGATTGCCGTTGATTCGCGTAGTTCCGCTGGAATTCCTTGGATGCCTGCCAAAATAAATAATGTAAAGAATGGATAAGAGCGCCAAAGTTCGACAAATAAAACTCCATAAAGCGCTTTATCTGGATCTGCCCAAATTCCTTGGCCACCGATATCAATACCTAATGGTGCGACTAAAAGGGTGATAATTCCATACTGAGCATCCAACATGAAACGCCACATGTATGCGGTGACAACTGGCGGCATAAAGAAAGGCAACATAACCGCAATACGGGCCGCCCAAATAAATTTTGTATCCCGACTAAGCAACAGAGCTGCCGCCATACCTAGAGAAATTTGGGTAAGTAAACCTACAACTAAATACACTATTGTGTTTATTGTAGCGTTACCTACCTCAGGATCTGAGAGCAGTGTCTGGAAATTTTCTAAACCGATGAATTTTGCATCAGGACTCTTCAGTAATTTGAGTTCGGAAAAACTTAAACGGATACCTCTATAAAGCGGATAGACAATGAACAATGTAACAAGTGCCAGACTTGGAATTAAAAGTACCCAAGCAAATGCTTTGCCTTCAAGTACATTTAAAAATCTGGCTAAAGGATTAGCTCTGCGTTCGGCATAATCAACTTTGCGGCCAACCTTTGACATCTACTCCCCCACTTGACTAAACCAAATTGAAAGAAATCAGGCAGTTTTGTTGAACTAGCGAATTCGACTCTACCAACGCCGGCAATTCTGGTACATATGGGTGATTTGTCAAGAAAAAGGGCTGATCAACCTAGAAGACCGGCATCTTCTGCGCGTCCATAGACATTTGCCAGCATCTTCATGGGTTTATTTGATGGCGCATGATTCTCGAGATACTTTTGATCAAATTCGATTCCGGCACCGGGAGTTTGGTTAAGCACAATGCATCCATCCTCAATCTGCATCGGATTGACTAATGGTGCCTCTCGTCCCATTTCGAAAACCTCCATCATTACATGGTGTTTCCACGTTGAAGAAAGGTGCGCGATGCTGTTTCCGACATCGGGACCGGTAACAACTGGACGTTGGAAAGCAGCAGCCATATCCGCCACGATTCCACCGCCTGTAAAACCCGAGACGTGTGAACCGATTTGAATCACATCCCCTGCACCATGTTGAAAAAGCGGTACAAACTGTTGCGGGTCTGTGAAATTTTCACCAGTCGCGATTGGAGCACGCACGCCCTCAGATACCCGCCTAAGTCCTTCGAAATCGCCCCGAGCAACTGGTTCTTCAACCCAGAGAAAGTCGAAATATTTTTCTAACAGAGAAACTCTTTGAATCGCTTGCTTCGGTGACCACCATTCGTTTGCGTCAATGATCAACTGCGGACGACCACCTTTGGAAGTTAGCGCATCAATCATGATACGAAGGCGCCGCTCATCATCTTCAGCGTTACGTCCAACTTTTAGCTTTCCGGCAGTAACGCCTTTTGCTGCAAGTCCCGCGTAGAAATTATACAGATCTTCATCGCTAAGTGGAAAGTCCAATCCACTTGCGTAAGCGCGTACTGGTTTTCCGTTTCCGCCGAGTTCTTTCCAAAGCGGAACTCCGTGGATCTTTGCACGCAAGTCCCACAGTGCACGGTCGATCGCAGAAATGCCTGCTGCCATAGGACCGTGAAGTCCGGCTTTGAAGGCCCGTGCAGTCATCCGATTCCAACTGCTACGAACAGAGCGAGGATCTGTTCCGATTACAAGATCTGCAAGTCCAGGAATTGTGTCAGCCGCGCTACCTACTCCAACACAACAACCAGTGACTCCCTCATCTGTGCGTATGAAGACTGCTAATTCCAATCCTTCGCTGGCTCCATCGGGAAGATTGACATCCCCGATCAGTCGATTCATTTGATATGTATAAGGAGTGAACGAAATCTCTGTAACAATCACTTAAACCACCTCCACGCACACGGGTTTCTCGTCAACATAATGAGATCGACTCTAGAAACGTTATGACACAATTCTGGTGCAGATAAGTGGATTGTCAAGCAACACGAAAAAATCTACGCTTTACTGAAAATATCAATAAAACGAAAATTGCACCGAATGAGCCCCTTACCACCCAAGAGGATAACCAGAGGGCAGATGTATTCGCATTCATTAAATTTACTTCACCATAAAGAATTCGGGGTTCATACTTTGGCAACATTGAAGTGATCTTTCCATTTTGATCTATTAATGCAGTGTTTCCAACAGTTGAAACCACAACGATGTTACGACCTAATTCAATTGCACGAGCCTGGGTAATTTGTAACTGTTGGTCACTTTCGGCAGATTTACCAAATGTTGCATTATTAGTTTGTGCAATAATCAAATTCGAATTGCCAGCATCTTGTCGAAGCAATTGATCACTTAAAATCTCGAAACAAATCACTGGCAGAATCTTTGCATCTCCCACTGAAAAAATCTGAGATCTCACTCCCGCTTCAAAATCGGTGACATTTTTTGCTAAGGGTGAGATAAATTCGGCCAAAGATCGCAACGGCATAAATTCCCCGAATGGGGCCAATTCTCTTTTTTGATAGATTGAAGATGCGCGGGAACCGTTATCGTTGGGCTCCCAAAGTATGGAGAGATTTGTTGGACGAGAATTGTTACTTCCAACTCCACCAACAACTAAGGGTTTATCAAGAAAATTTACTAAATCATTTATTTGATCTTTCGCTTCCGTCAATGGATTAACATCAGATGCATTCTCTGGCCAAATAAAGAGATCAGGTTCAAAATTTGAGGGTCGGTTTGCTTGAACCTTCCAATTCTTCGTCAACTCAAGATGATTATTCAATACTGCCATTCGTTGCGAGTTGAAATCTAAACCTAAATCGGGAACAGAACCCTGAACAGCCGCTACTTTGAAAGAACTGTTCTCACCCGTAGAGTTGTTAGGAATAAACAAATTCGCAAAGAGAATTAACAAAAGCGGAAAATATCTAAAATTCAATTTCAGAAATACTAAATAAAGTAAAACACCAATAAATACGATAGTGAACGAGGCTAATGGAACCCCACCAAGTGAAAGTATTTGAGAAAAAGGTGTCTGTGCCGCAGTGAAACCGGCTCTCCCCCATCCAAAACCACCAAATGGATAATTACTGCGGAACCACTCCAAGATCACCCACAAGGAGGGCATGGCTATGAGCAATACCAAACCTTTTTGATTTGCAACCCATGCGAATGGTGCAATTAAGAACGCTTGTCCAACTGCCAAAATTAACCAAGGCCAGATACCGACATATGTGCTGGACCAATGCAACAAGGGCAATGTAAAGCCCAGCGAAAAGAGAATGCCTTGCAAAGTTCGACTTCTGAAGGATCTCTTATGAATTCGTTTGATAATCAATGCGATTGCTATTGGAAAGAAAACCCACACTTCAACGGGCGCAAATGCAAATTGTGCGAGTACACCGTAAATGAAAGAAAACATGGCTAAAGCTCTAAAGCGCTCAGGAGGCGTTTCACTGAGGAATCAATTCCGTAACTTTTGGCAAGGATTTCCAACGCTTTGGGATTAACTACCTTCTTTGGCAAAGTGAAAGGACCTTTTGGTAGTCGAAGATCATCAACGCAGTTAACAACTACTTCGGCTTTCCGTAAGTAATCAGCACTTTCTAATATCTTCTTTTGCAAAGAAGCAGATAGTTTTGAATTCGAATTATTCGCAGCCTCTATAATTTCCTCGATGGTCGCAAAACTATTTGCAATAGTCGCGGCACCTTTTGGACCTATTCCCCGTGCACCTGGTAGACCATCAGATGGATCTCCTCGGAAAGTGGCAAATAACGCGTATCTATCACCAGGAATTTCATATCTATTTTTGATCCATTTCAAATCAACTAACTCATGTTGAGAAATGCCTTTAGCAATATAAGCGACTTTTACTTTTTTCTTGTCGTCGACCAGTTGGAAAAGATCTCGATCGCCAGTAACGATAAATGTTGGACCTGGTTCCCTAACTGACAGCGTTGCGATCACATCATCGGCTTCGTAATCATCGATTCCAATTAATGGAATACCAATCGCATCTAAAACTTCCATGATTACCGGGACTTGGGCTTCTAATATCTCTAATTCTTCAGCAGCATCACTTGAAGAACCGTCATCAGATTCTTCTTCAATTCGATTAGCCTTGTACTCCGGAATTAAATCTGTCCGCCACGATGGCCGCCAATCACCATCCAAACAAGCAACGATTCGATCAGGCTGATAAGTAACGGCCATTCGTGCAATTGAATCCAGATAGCCTCGAACCGCGTTGACTGGTTGTCCGGATGGAGAAACCATTGATTGAGGCAGGCCATAAAAAGCTCGATACCAGAGCGAAGCGCTGTCTAAAAGTAAAAGTGTCATGCGACTTGATTGGAGTAAGCAATAACTCCGCGTTTTAGTAGTTTTGTTGCCTCGCTAGCGGCAAATGACAATGGGTTTGACAGAGCAGATATTTGTGTAAGTAAATCCAATAGTTGTTTCATCTGCCTTACAAAATCTCCTGCTGTTAAATCAGTGTTTTCAAGTACTTCGCTTAGGGTCGCACCACTAGCCCAGCGATACGTTGCCCAAGTTAAGCCAGTGTCTATTTGGCGCATGGTGTCTAACCTATTTTTTGACTCCAAAGTGTGAATAGCAAACCAAATACGTTCCATGGATTTAGTTGCTTCAAGTATTGTGCCTTTAGGTGTTTTCATTTTTGCTTCGTCATCATTGCGCGCTTGGAAAATTATCGCTGAAAGTACGGATGCAAGTTCTGCTGGAGTTAACTCATTCCAAATTTTTTGACGAATAGATTCAGAAACCAATAAATCAAACTCTGAATATATGATTGAGAGCATCTCACCTTCCGGTGCAATATTTTCTCCATCAATGTAATTCAATTCAGACAAAACCGAACAGATCTGATCAAATGTTCTTGGGATGACATGCGTCCGGTTTTCAACACGTTTTTGTAAGTCGATTATTTCCCGTTCCAAACGATCTGCACGTTCTGATATTCGCGCATGCTCTTCACGGTCGTTGCATGCATGGCATGGATGAGCCCTCATGGTTGATCTCAACTCAATCAAAATGGCGTCCTCTTCCTCAGCTGCAGCGTTTCTCTTGACACCGCTTTGCCTAAAAAGATCCAACCAAACTGATTTGTCTTTAGCGTTTTTGTGGCTTAATCCTCCTGGGATTTTTAATTGGCCCACAATATTCACGCCATACTGACAATCATTGGGACTTAAACGATGCACTCGTTTATCTAAAGTCATCACAAGTGGTCTGGCATACTCATGACCGCGCTCGATGACTAATGCAATTCCGTTTCGCCGGCCACCACCTATAGCCAAAATCGCTCCTCTATTGACAGTTCCAAGAGTGTCAATCACTTGAGGTAATGAGGCTTTCTTATTACGTTCATTTTTCTCGTGATCCTTAATCTGTCTGCGGATCGCCGCATATGTACTGAAATCTCCAAGATGGCATTCAATTTCCTTATTTATCTCAAGTATGGCATTTTCATTTTTTGAAATTTGTCTGGCAATTCCAACGACAGATCTATCGGCTTGGAATTGCGCAAATGATGAGGCTAATAATTCGCGGGCAGTATTTTTTCCTGAAGTTGACAAGAGATTTACGGCCATGTTGTAAGTGGGATAGAAAGAAGAGCGCAATGGGTAGGTTCTTGTTGTAGCTAAACCAGCCAAACTCGGAATATCCACCTCGGGACTCCATACGATTACCGCGTTGCCTTCTATATCGATTCCACGCCTTCCGGCTCGTCCAGTTAATTGAGTGAACTCCCCTGGAGAAATTTCTACATGGGCTTCGCCGTTCCACTTGGTCAATTTCTCAAGCACAACTGTTTTGGCTGGCATATTAATACCCAAAGCTAAGGTTTCAGTTGCAAAGACAACTCGGATATAACCGGCTTGGAATAATTCCTCAGTTAACTCTTTAAACGGTGGAATTAATCCAGCATGGTGGGATGCGATTCCACGTTCTAGAGCTTTTGACCACTCCCCAAAATTCAGAGCACTTAAATCTTCTGGCGCTATCACGTTAGCCAAAGCTTCAATTCTCGAACGAATGATTGATTTCTCTTCACTCGAAGTTAAATCAAGTTTCGCGCATGATCGAACAGCCGCATCACATGCTGCTCTACTGAAAATGAAAAATATGGCAGGAAGCATATTTCTTTCCGCCAATTTATTGACTATCTCACTTCTAGGGAGTTGACGATATTCATTTCGAAAATCTCTGTTGCGATAAATTCGTTGATAATTTTGCGAAATTCGAACTAAATCCTTATTTGGCGAACTTCCTTCAGACAAAAGCGGAAAAAAATCATTCCCTTGCAAGACATATTGATGCAACGGGACCGGCCTAGTTTCACTAAGGATTACTCGAATTTCACCCCTAACGGTTGACAGCCACTCCCCAAATTCTTCAACGTTTGAAACAGTGGCAGAAAGTGAAATAACTGGGATCTCTTGAGGAAGGTGAATTAAAATCTCTTCCCAGACCGCTCCTCTGAATTTATCTCCCAAGAAGTGAACCTCATCTAAGACCACAAAACCTAGATTCTCTAAAGTATTGGAACCTGCGTAAATCATATTTCTTAGCACTTCGGTCGTCATCACGACAATTGGAGCTTCTCCATTTACTGACACATCTCCTGTTAAGAGTCCGACATGATCAGATCCGTATCGCTCTACAAACTCTGAATACTTTTGATTGGAGAGTGCTTTTATAGGCGTAGTGTAAAAAACTTTTTTCCCACGTTCATAAGCTAGAAATGTCGCAAATTCACCAACTACAGTTTTTCCAGCGCCCGTTGGGGCTGCAACTAAAACTCCAAAGCCATCTTCTAGTGCATGACAGGCTTCAATTTGAAATTCATCTGGGGTGAAAGAAAGATTAGAAACGAAGTTTTGAAACTCTGGATGTGAAACCCGTTTTTTGCTCGCAGCGAATCGTGCTGATGGTGAACTGTCCATTAGCGCAATACCTTCATCCGATTTGGCGAAATCGAAATATTTAATGGCAGATTTCCAATTCTTTCACCATCGGCATATCCAACGGCGTCAGCTGTGATTTGAATAGAGCGTCCTTGAAAAATTGAAACAGCGGGATGGGTTATGTGGAGCCCCTTAAAAACTGAAGGAAAGATTCGGATAAATTCAAATTTTGATACCGGACCTAAGATCATAATGTCTAAAAGTCCGTCCTGTAATTGCGCTGCAGGGCAAACTTTCATCCCCCCACCATATGACAATCCGTTAGCAATCGCGATCAACATCGCTTGAGTTTCAAGTGATTTACCATCGACAACTATCTTGTAAGACTTGGGTTGAAATCTGGATAATTCTAGAAGCATTGCAATGTTGTATTTCATTTTCCCATGTGGCCATTTCAAGCCGTTGGCTCGTTCATTTACTATCGAATCAAAACCGGTCGAACAAATTGCCGCGAAATAATCCTCTCCCACTTTTCCTAGATCGACCAAATCAATATTCGCAGAAGTGGCTCTTTTAATACTTGAAATAGGGTCATCAAGGGCTAGGCCAAGTGCTCTTGCGAAATCATTGCCTGTACCTGCTGGAATTAATCCAATTGGATTATTTTCGATGTTGTTAATCGCAGCGTGTACCATTCCATCGCCGCCTATAACAATTACTTTGGCCTCGGGATATTTCTGAATATTCCCCTTTAGCAATAATAAGGATTGATTCAGCGATGATGTTGAGATTAAAATAAAATGTAGATTTTGGGAAATCAAATACTTTTCAATAATGGCAAGGACTTTTGCGCCTTTCCCACGACCTGATGTGGGATTGGCAAAAAGGATTAACATTTACTCTTCCTCTAATAAACTTTTTTTACGGATTCGTCGACGATCATTTAGTATCGAAATCCCACCAGCGAGAAAATAAAGAGCACAAAGCGGGAGGGCCAAAGCAAGCATTGTGATGGGATCTGCCGTGGGAGTGAAAGCGGCCGTGAAAAAAAAGATCCCAAAAACACTGCCACGCCAAGGTTTCAAAATCGCTTTTCCAGTCAGTACTCCAGCTAAATTCAGCGCCACTAAAAATACTGGCAACTCAAAAGCCAATCCAAATATCAACATAATACGCACAACAAAATCTAGATAATCATCAAATTTTATCAAGTTATCTAGTGATGTAGGAGTAAACCCAAGTAACACCTTAATTGCGATTGGAAGAATGTAATATCCAAGAGTTACTCCAGTTGCAAAAAATGGAGTTGCGGCGATAATAAAAAGTACTGACCACTTTTTCTCTCTCTTGTGTAAACCTGGTGCTACAAATGCCCAAAGTTGGTATAACCAAAATGGAGCAGAAAGAATGACTCCAACTAATAAGGCAATTTTTATATGAAGATTCAACGGTCCTAAAACACCAGATACGTATAAAGCATCACAATCAGCGATTTGGGTTGAAACGCCACAGACTGGCTTTGACAGCGTTTGAATTAAAGTTCCATAAGTAAACCATCCACCGATAGATCCAAGAACTATTCCACCTGCAGACAAAACAATTCGCTTGCGAAACTCCTGCAGATGAGAAATTATCGACATACGATCGGTGCTCAAAGCGTGCTCGCTTTCAATTAGTTGCGAGTGAAATTTAAGAAGTACAGAGTTGTTTAAGCTCCAGTATTTTTCTGGTCTCCATCACTGTCTTCTTCTTTAGGTTTATCTGCATTTAATTCTTTGACTTCATTCTTGAAAATCTTCATGGACTTGCCGAGTGCGCGAGCAGAGTCAGGCAAGCGCTTAGCGCCAAATAGCAACACCAGAACAATTACGAGGATTAATATGTGGCTAGGTTCTCTGAGAAACATAGAGCCTCCTGGATCGATTAAATGACTTTGGCGTTCGGCTTAAGTATAGGTTCAAGATGAGTAATTTGCGAGTGCGGCGGCTGCCCTAGCGGCGATCTCTTGCTTCAAAAGTGCATCTTTCGGAATTCTTAGCTCGCCTCCCAACGCCAAAACAGCCCGAATAGCCCATTCGTGATTGTGGAGATTTACCGTTCCGATAAAGCCTTGTTTGGCAAGATTCCGCTCCAAATTTTGTATTCCCCACTCTTCAGCAAACCACAAAGCTTTTTCGTTAAGTTCCAGTTCGACGGAGTTTTTTTCACTTCGCATCAGTTTTGAAGGTATTTCGAATTTAACAGCTTTCTCGTTTGTGTTTTTCACTGCACGAATACGTTCTAATTTGAATTGCCTAAAATCTTCTGCAGCGTAGCACCATGCATATACATATCGCTTGCCCGTTGAATCTTCTAGGTATTCAACTGGAGCAATTACTCGAGAGGTCAAAGAATCAGTTGTTGGAGAGTAATAATCAATTGACAACTGTAATTGGTCCGTGATTGCTTTATCGATTAACTGCATCTCTGGGAGCATGGCCAATGTTGATACATCGATACTTACGATTGGATCTACTCGCTCGGAAATCTTCACCAACTTAGCAATCAGATTAACAATCTGCTCCTTACTTTGGGAATCTACATTAAGTAGAAGAGAGTTCAGAGCAACAATTAATACGGAGCTTTCTTCGTAAGTCAGTTTGCGAGGTCTTGAAAGCGGGTCAGCATTAGATATTGAAATGTATCCACCATCAAATTCAACATCGATTAGTTCTAAGTGGCTGTAACCAGGTAAACCGCAAACCCAAAGTAGGTTTAAATCTGCAATCAAGTCACGTTCACTCACTTCGAAGATTTCGCAAGCTTCCTTGATAGAAATTCCTTGATGTGTGCTCAAAAAAGGAACCATCTTTAATATTCGAGCAAATCTACTTTCATTTTGTTTCACTGCGCACCATGCTTACTGAGAACCTCGGAAAGGCCTTGGGTGACAGATTTAACGAGAGTTTCTGGCTTGAGAACTTTCACATCTGGTCCACACCAAAGAATGTTGTAAACCAGTAGGTCAAAATCAACATTTCCTAATTGGATTCTTTCCCATTCAGGATCGCTTGAATCTAAAACTTCAAATTTACCAAGTTGTCGTATAGCACTTCCCGAGCCAGGCTTAATTAAAATCTCGGCGTTCTCAATCAAGTGCTCTGAAATATCCTTAACGTAATCACTAACATCATAATCGGTTGAAATTTCAAAAGCGCTCTCAGATGAAATTATTTCAGGTTGGGATTGGAACCTACTTAATCTAAATCGTTTGAATTCGTCGGAGGAGCTCTCCTTAGCTATCAAATACCAGTGTCCTCTTCTTGAAACGAGCGAATATGGAGCGACTGTGCGCTCGGCAATTAACCCATCGATTCCTTTATATTGGAAAGAAATCATCTCTTTCTGATTGATCGAACTCCAGAGCGCAAAAAATATTGGCTCAGAAGTTTGAATTATCGGCATAGATGCTAAAGGTTCTAACGGTAAGTACTCCGCATTAGTACTCTGTATCTTAAAAAGCGCATCTTGGGCTAAATTCTCTAAAGCCGCACCTCGCCAAATATTTGCAGCCACCGACAGCCAATAGATTTCTGAAGAAGAAAAATCCGTTGTTGGCATTTCGAAATTTACTTTGGCAATTCGATAACCAACCTCATCGTCAAAATACTTATCTTTCGCCTCGACGAGTATCTCAATATTTAAATCCCGTAGATCATCTTTATCTCGCTCGAACATTCGCTCCATAGCCTCAGCTGTTCCAGAGTATCCAGCGACATTTGCGAAAATTTCATCTTTACCTAATGGGCGCCGAGTTTCCAAC
>DDZI01000041.1:17910-26670 GCA_002346305.1 Actinobacteria bacterium UBA3012
CGGGCGCCGAGTTTCCAACAAGGCCATAGTTAGATTGATAAGTCGCTCGGCTTTATCTTTTCGGGCCGGGTTCATGTTAAGTATGTTACCGACTCCTCGGAAATTGGGTAGAATACCCAGATGAAAAATAGAATTCACGCTAAATCTCAGGCTGCCATAGCAGCACTATTTATTTCCGGCCTCTTGCTTTCTGCATGCTCGACAACTGGAGTAAGTGAGGAACAGGCTTCATCACCTGCACCTTCGGAGTCTGCTTCTGCAAGCACCCCAGCGCCGAGTGAATCTGCAACTCCCGCAACTCCCGCAACTCCGGCATCAGTTAGTCCTTGCAAGCCAACCGTAGCTGTCGGTTCACAGCCAAAAGATGTAGGTGCTCCTAATGATGTCTTGCCTGCTAAGAGTTACACCTTTAATTTAAAGACAAATTGTGGCGATATTGAGATCATGGCAGATGGAGTCAAGGCGCCGATCACAGTGTCAACTCTTGCCTTTCTAACTAAAGGTGGTTTCTACAACGGAACAATTTGTCACCGTCTAACAACCCAAGGCTTATATGTCTTGCAATGTGGAGATCCAACTGCAACTGGTGGTGGCGGACCCAACTTCACATTTAAAGATGAGAATTTACCGGCACAGGCAGACAACAACTACCCAGCCGGTTCTGTCGCGATGGCAAATTCCGGTCCAAATACAAACGGAAGTCAATTCTTCTTGGTTTACGCTGATACAACCTTGGGCGCAAATTACACACTTTGGGGAAAGATCACCAAGGGCTTGGATATTGTTAAATCAATCGCTGAGTACGGCACTGCCGATGGAAGTGGCGACGGAGCTCCAAAAGCTACTGTAGAAATTATTAACGCCAGCGTTAAATAATCATAAGCATTACTACTAGATCAAGAGTTTTAATCTTTCCTAATCTTGATCTAGTAAATCATCCTCATCTGGTTTAGACGGCCTTCTTCTTTTTCGCATTGCACTGACTCCGTCAGCAACTCTTCGGCTTCTAACCAAAAAGCCGGTATGGCTAATCATTCGATGCTCCGGGCGCACCGATAAAGATTCAACATGCCAAGGTCTATGCAAACTCTCCCAAGACTCTGGTTCAGTAAACAACGTATTTGCTCGCAGTGCTTCCACTAAACGCGAGAGTTGAGTGGTAGTGGTTACGTACCCAATAAAAACACCACCTGGTCGCAATATTTGAGCAGTAATCTCAATGCAATCCCAAGGTGCCAACATGTCCAGCACAACACGATCAAACTTCTCATCTAATACGGCATCTTGGAAAGAATTTATCTGCAACTCCCAAGCAGGATGAGCAGATCCAAAAAAGAGTGAAATGTTTTTAGCAGCGATTGTTCCAAAATCTTCGCGACGCTCAATACTTAAGACACGTCCAGAAGTTCCAACTGCTCTAAGTAATGAAATTGTTAGGGCCCCACTACCTACACCTGCTTCTAGGACATGGTCTCCGGAGTGAATATCTCCAAAAGCAATAATCTCGGCGGCGTCTTTCGGATAGACAATCGTTGCTCCGCGAGGCATTGAAAGTACAAAATCTTCCAACAAAGGTCTTTGATAAAAATAGGGCGCACCCAAAGTTGAGAGCAAAATCGAACCTTCGCTTGATCCAATAATTTCATCATGTGAAATGTGACCTTTATGCCCTTGCCATGTCGCTCCGGCGGTTAAAGTGATCGTATGCAATTTTCCTTTGGTATCGGTCAATTGAATCCGCTCGCCAACTCTCAGCGGACCACTTCTACTGCTCTCTGCAAACCCGTTTTCACTCATGTGCCTATTCTAGGCTTATTGGAGATCGCAATTGTTTAGGAGGTTCAAATGAGTACACCTTCAAGACGGAATACTCTCTCTCCTAGCCGTGCAAATGACTTCATGAATTGTCCTTTGCTTTATCGCTTTAAAGTCATAGACAAATTGCCGGAACCTCCGAGTGCGGATGCATTAAAGGGAACATTGGTGCATTCAGTCTTGGAAGATCTATTTGGGCTAGAACGCCAAGATCGGACTCCTACTCAAGCCCACGAATCTCTCCCTTCAATTTGGGAACAGTTAAAAGAAAAAACACCCGGTGTCGACGAATTGTTTTTGAATGTCGATTTAGATCAATGGTTAATCAGTGCCCATTCGCTAATAGATAGATATTTCGAATTAGAAGATCCTAAATCTTTCGATCCAACAGAGTTAGAAAAATTCGTTGAGTACCAAATGGCAGATGGTCCAATGATCCATGGGTACATCGACCGTCTCGATATCGCTCCAACAGGTGAGATTCGAGTTGTGGATTACAAAACCGGAAAATCACCTCGAGCCGGGTATGAAGAAAAATCACTTTTTCAGATGCGCTTCTATGCTCTGATCATTTGGCGCACTCTTGGTAAAATTCCAAAAAGATTGCAACTACTCTACTTGGGTGACAAAAATCGGCTAATGAGTGAGCCCACTGAGGCAGAGTTAATCAAGACCGAAGGCAAAATTCTTTCAATCTGGTCTGATATTGAACTCTCGTATGAAACAGGTCTTTGGAAACCGAAGAAAAGTAAATTATGTGATTGGTGCAATCATAAATCTATCTGTCCTGAGTTTGGTGGAACTCCCCCACCGTTACCGGTGACCGCTAGCGACTGAATTTATCTTTCAAAAGAGCGACTGAAACATTTTCCAAAGTTTTCAAGACGATCCGACGTGGTGCTGCATCGATTGGTACTAAATGTGGAACGGCAACAACGTAAGCTCTAGCCGCAGTCGCAGATGCAACACCAGTTGCTGAATCTTCTAAAACAATGCACTCGCTAATTTCTACATTGAGTTTATCCGCAGCTAATAAATAAGGATCAGGAAATGGTTTGCTTCTACTTACATCTGCGGCAGATATCGAAAACTGGTAATAACTCTTACCTAATCCGTTCAATACTGCATCAACTATCGGGCGGGGACTTGCCGATACCAAGCCAACTGGAATTCCTAGTTCTAAAATTTCATTCAACAAAACTTCGACACCTGGCATAAATCCAACACCGTGAGAACAACGTTGTGCCATGCGGTGAACCATCTCATCTGAAAACCATTCAGCGAGATCTGGTCGGTTACTTTTGTCTGCCAGATGAATACCCACTTTGGACATTGGTCCACCTAGGCAATGTGCTTGATCTGCTAGCGACCAATCTGCACCGTATTCCTTTGCTAATTCAACCTCTGTATGCAGCCACATAGGTTCGGTGTCTACAGAGAGCCCATCCATATCGAAGAAAAACGCCTGCGGAAAAATCACGTTGCGTTGAAATATTTCGCCTCAGGATGATGAACGATGATCGCTGAAGTTGATTGTTCAGGATGTAATTGGAACTCTTCAGAAAGTTCAACGCCGATTCTTTCCGGTTCTAACAACTTACATAATGCAACTTGCTGTTCGATATCTGGACAAGCCGGATACCCAAATGAGTAACGCGAGCCGCGATACCCCTGATCTAGCAGATCGGAAAGTTCAGCACTATCTTCTTTTGCAAAACCAATCTCGGATCTAATTCTGGCGTGCCAAAACTCAGCCAAGCTTTCAGTTAGTTGAACTGATAATCCATGTAACTCCAAATACTCGCGGAACGAACCGGCCTCAAATAACTTTGCAGTTGCTTTACTGATTGCCTCTCCCATCGTAACAACGTGAAAAGAGACGACATCACTTTTGCCACTTTCTTTAGATGCAAAGAAATCTGCTAAACATAAGCGACGATCTCGTCTTTGTCGTGGAAATGAAAAACGAGTTCGCTCGGTTTTTTGATCTTCTTCTAAAATAATTAGATCATTTCCTTCGCTATAGCAAGGGAAATATCCATAAACGACCGCAGCCTCTAACCAAGCATTTGTTTGAACTTCATTTAGTAGATTACGAAGTCGAGGACGACCTTCACTTTCAACCATCGCCTCGTACTCACCTCGCGCACTCTTCAAGCCCCATTGACCTACAAATAATGCTCGCTCATCAAGCATTCCTGCGTAATCCGCAAGCGGCACACCTTTAACAACTCTTGAACCCCAGAAAGGTGGCTTTGGTATTTCATTGGTATCTGAAACATCACTTCTTACGGTGTCTATCTCCATCACTTCTTGAGTGGTTACCTTGGTTCGACGTTTCTTTAACTCCGGCAATTCTGCGCCTTCGACACCACGTTTAATTCCCATCAATGTATCCATCAAACGTAAACCCTCAAATGCATCTCTGGCGTATCGCACGGTTCCAGGAAATTGTTCGGCAAGATCTTGCTCCACATAGGACCTTGTTAGCGCAGCGCCACCTAAAATAATTGGCCATTTTTGATCAAGGTTTCTGGCTGTGATTTCTTCCAAATTTTCTTTCATGATTACCGTAGATTTGACTAATAATCCACTCAAACCAATCACATCAACATTTTCCTTGTCGGCCGCTTCGATAATTGAATTGATCGGTTGTTTGATACCGATATTTACAACCTCATAACCGTTGTTCGACAAGATGATATCTACAAGATTTTTTCCAATATCGTGTACATCACCTTTTACAGTTGCAAGCAGAATACGTCCGCGACCCTCATCATCAGTTTTTTCCATACTTGGCTCTAAGTGGGCGACCGCAAGTTTCATAACTTCAGCGGAGGAAAGCACAAAGGGAAGTTGCATTTCCCCTTTGCCAAACAACTCACCCACAGTTTTCATACCCTCTAGAAGGTGATCATTAATAATTGCTAACGGTTTGATCCCTTCAGCCATTGCTAAATCTAGATCTGCTTCTAATCCTGCGCGTTCTCCATCAATAATTCGTCTTTGTAATCTTTCTTGTAATGGCAAAAGCAATAACTCTTCCGCCCTACTTGCGCGTCCGGAGGCAGCTTCTACACCTTCAAATAGATCTAGAAATCTTGTTAATGGATCATATGTGACGATCTCATTTTCATATTTACGTCGGTCGTAAATTAAATCAAGAGCAACTTCTTTAACTTCATCTGAAATGCGAGCAAAGGGTGTGATCTTAGAAGGGTGAACTATCGCTGAAGTTAACCCTGCATTCACCGCTTCATGCAAAAATACTGAATTCAAAACTATTCTTGCTGCAGGGTTTAGGCCGAAAGATATATTGCTAACGCCAAGTGTGGTTTGAACCCCAGGGTAAATCCGTCGAATCTCACGGATTGCATTAATCGTTTCTAGTCCATCACGTCTAGTTTCTTCTTGACCAGTTGCAACAGGGAAGGTAAGTGCGTCAATAATTATGTCTTCGACTCTCATCCCCCACTTATTTTTCAAATCTTCAATTAGTCGAGTAGCGATTGCGACCTTCAAATCAGCGGTTCGGGCTTGGCCTTCTTCATCGATGGTTAATGCAATGACCGCGCAACCATGCTCGCTGACCAGCTCCATCATCTTGGCAAAACGAGAATCCGCACCATCGCCATCTTCATAATTAACTGAGTTGATTACCGCTCTTCCACCTAATCTTTCTAGGCCGGCTTTAATAACTTTTGGTTCAGTGGAGTCAAGAACAATAGGTAAAGTAGATGAGGTTGCTAATTTTTCAGCCAAAATACTCATATCAACAGCACCATCACGGCCTACGTAATCAACGCAAAGATCCAACATGTGGGCACCATCGCGAATTTGGTCACGAGCGATCTCTAAACATTGTTCCCAATTTTGCGCCAACATCGCTTCTTTAAATGCACGCGATCCGTTTGCGTTCGTCTTTTCACCAATTGCTAAATAAGTTTTGTCCTGACGTAGTTGTACCTGTTGGTAAAGAGATGCAACGGAGGCCTCAACTGGTATCTCACGTGCAACCGGCCTCTCCATCTGTGCAACAGCAACTACCTCTTTAAGGTGCTCTGGAGTTGTTCCACAACAACCACCAATAAAATTCAAACCATAATCGTCAATAAATACTTTGAGGGCTTTAGCAAGATCAACTGGAGAGAGTGGATAGTGCGCACCATTTGGACCGAGCACTGGTAAGCCCGCATTAGGCATGCAGGTAATCGCAATTTCTGTTTGTTGCGATAGTTGTCGAAGATGTTCACTCATCTCTGTTGGTCCTGTAGCACAGTTCAGACCGATCGAATCAATTCCCAGTGGTTCCAGAGCGGTAAGTGCAGCGCCAATCTCACTACCGAGCAACATGGTTCCGGTTGCTTCGACAGTAACTTGCGCCATTAAATAAATATCTTTCTCAGATTTAGAAATTGCTGCTCTCGATCCATTCACTGCCGCTTTCGCCTGTAAGAGATCTTGTGCAGTTTCAATAAGTAAACCATCGCACCCACCATCTATTAATCCCTGCGCGGCAAGCTCGTATGCATTTTTCAAATGCTCGTAAGTGGTATGACCTAAAGTTGGCAATTTAGTGCCCGGCCCAAGTGAGCCTAAAACATATCTTGGACGCTCGGATGTCGAATATTTATCTGCGCACTCTCGTGCGATTTTTGCACCGGCTAGCGCTAATTCATAAATCCGATCTTCTGCTTCATACTCTGCCAAATTCGCCCAATTAGCACCAAACGTATTTGTTTCGATCGCATCGACGCCAACTTCTAAATAAGCATTGTGAACTGCGGCGACCATGTCTGGTCGGGTTACATTCAGTATCTCGTTGCAACCTTCCAAACCCTGGAACTCCTCCATGGTTGGATTTTGAGCCTGAAGCATTGTTCCCATGGCGCCATCGGCCACTAAAACGCGGCTCTCTAGGCTTTCACGCAGGCTGATCATTGTGCAAAGAGTACCGGCTAAGCCATCTGCTCTAGTGTTAGGTCATGGAGATTTTGGGCATACCGCAACTCAGATCGCCAATAATGATTTTGGCTTTTTCTGGCTGGAATGACGCGGGAGAAGCAGCTTCAGCAGCGATTGAACATTTAGCAAGCATTTGGCCAGTTCAGACGATTGGTGAATTCGATACTGAGGAGTTTTACGATTATCAAAATAATCGCCCGATTGTTTCGGTGGATGAATCATTCAATCGATCGCTTACCTGGCCGAACACAACGGTGCGTGGGGTTTCGCTGCCAAATTATGATCGTGATCTAATTTTAGTTTCCGGTGTTGAGCCTTCATTGAAATGGCGAACTTTCGTAGGTCAATTACTCGATCTTGGAGAAGATCTGGATATTTCGATGGTCGTCTGTCTTGGCTCTTTACTCGCTGATGTTCCGCATACTCGCCCGATTCCAGTTACTGCCACTGCGGCTAGGCCAGAGTTTGGCGAACGTCTCGGATTGGAAATGAGTCGCTATGAAGGACCTACCGGAATTCTTGGAGCAATTCAAGATGCCTGCAATCAAAGAGAGATCGATGCGCTTTCCATTTGGGCAGCAATACCCCATTACGTCTCCTCTCCCCCTTGTCCAAAAGCAACTTTGTCCCTGCTAAATCATTTAGAAGATTTGTTAGAACTCTCAATTGATTTAGGTGAGTTGCCTGAAGATGCAAAAGCTTGGGAAATTGGTGTTGATCAACTTTCACAAGAGGATTCTGAGATTGCTGATTATGTGAAATCTTTAGAGGAAAGTAAGGACGAGGCTGACTTGCCGGAAGCAACTGGCGAAGCTATCGCTCGCGAATTTGAAAGATATTTACGCAGACGCGGGGAAGACAACCCACAAATTTAGATCGCAACACCCAAAACTGCGTCAATGAATCTGGCTAATGTGCCAGTGTTTGCAAGTTTTGAGTTTTTATCTGAACTCGAGTCAACAATCGCGGTTTCTACCCAAGCATCAATCTGCGCAAGCGCCTTAGAAGTATCAAGATCATTATTTAATGCATCGATTACACGCGTAATTGTCTCTGTAATTTCTGGTCCCTCTGGCTTAGCAAAACCTTTTCTCCATCTTTCCAAACGATTTGTTGCATTTTGGAGAAGTAAATCATCCCATTCACGGTCGCTTCTATAATTATCAGCAAGAAGTGCCAATCTGATCGCCATTGGATCAATTCCAGCCCCACGAAGTTTTGATACAAAAACCAAATTGCCCTTCGACTTGCTCATCTTCTCGCCTTGATAACCAATCATTCCGGTGTGCACAAAATACTTAGCAAAAGAAAGATCATTCATAACTTCGCCTTGCGCTGCGCACATTTCGTGATGTGGGAAAATCAAATCCGAACCACCACCTTGAATAGTGATTGAACTTCCAAGATATTCAAGAGCTATTGCGGTGCACTCAATATGCCAACCTGGTCTACCTGCACCAAAAGGTGAATCCCAACTTGGCTCCCCCTCGCGATGTGCCCTCCAAAGCAAACAATCTAATTTATTGCGCTTGCCGGCCAGAGCTGGATCGCCTCCACGTTGTGCAAAAATTTCGATCATTTGCTCTAGCGCCAAATGTGATCGACTTCCGAACTCAGGATCTGAAGAAATATCAAAATAAAGATCATTTTCTATATTGTAGACCGCATTCTTAGCAATCAATTTCTCAATAGCTTTAATCACCAGTGGAATGGCTTCAACTGCGCCGATGTAATGTTGAGGTGGAATTACTCGCAGCGCACTCATATCATCTTTGAACAGATCTATTTCCTTCGTCGCGAGATCTCGCCAATCTATATTGTCACGCATTGCTCGCTCTAAGAGCGGGTCATCGACATCAGTAATGTTTTGAACATAGGAAACTTTTCTGCCTTGAATCAACAGCAATCGTTGTAAAAGATCAAAAGTTAAATAGGTCGCGGCGTGTCCCATATGTGTGGCATCGTAGGGAGTGATTCCGC
>DDZI01000040.1:0-1881 GCA_002346305.1 Actinobacteria bacterium UBA3012
GAAAATGTTGAATCTCTTTTGCTATCGCCATTTGCAGGGGGTGACCCACTTACTTTGCGGAGAATGCGTTATACCTTGCTAAAGATGCGAGATATTGACAGTAGTGAAGTTATTGAGACCCAACAAAATACTCATGAAATATTGCGCGACTTATTGCTTACTCCAATGGCAGATTTTGATTGGAATGAATTTGCAGCAGCAAAACGGATTTCAGATTTAATTGCCGTTTCGATCAAAGCCGCAAATCGAAAAGCAGCACAAAGTGAAAATGTTTTGTGGGAGATATGGGATAACGCAATTGCAGATGATGGAAGGAAAATCTCGCAAGTTTGGCAAAGTGCGGCAATCGATGGTGACAGTAGTGCCGATAGCAATTTAGATGCGGTTCTCTCACTTTTTGAAGCGGCGGCCAGACATGCAGATCGGTATCCAGGAGCTAGCGCTGGTGCTTTTATCAAGCAGATCGAAAGCGAAGTTATTGAGGCAGATACCATCGCAACTAGAGCGGCTCGAAATGGAGTAGTTGAAATTCTCACAGCGCATTCTGCAAAGGGGCGCGAATGGGATGTAGTTGCCGTAGCTGGGATTGAGGAAGGCAGATGGCCAAATCTCAAAGCGCGCGGTTCACTATTAGGTAGTGAGAGACTTGCTGAGATAGCCAGACGAGAAGTGGCTGATGCAAGAAGTGAAAGCGAACATCTATTAGGAGCAGCATCTGCTTTGCTAGATGACGAACGGCGATTGTTTTATAACGCACTTACCAGAGCGCGCAGATATCTGTTGTTAACTTCAACTACAGGTGGTGATGAACAACCATCACAATTTTTTGCTGAAGTTGAAGATCATCTGTATCCAACAGGTGCACCAGAGTTAAAACTTCCAACATATTTGCCTCCTGCTTTACTTGTGGCCAAGTTAAGAAGAATTGCGGAAGATTCCAATACCAACAAAGAAGATTTTGCGGCTGCCGTCACTTTGTTAAAAACCCTAGATACAGCTGGGATTTCAGCGGCTAACCCTCAGCGCTGGTATGGCGCACTTCCACTGTCTACAGATGCTCCATTGGTCGCAGATGGAGAACCACTGAAAATTTCACCAAGCTCATTAGAAACGTTACGTAAATGTTCTTTGAAATGGGTGCTGGAAAGTCATGGTGGTCGTGATGGTGATTCAAATGCCCAATTACTAGGAAGTGCATTCCATGAGTTAGCTGCGCGAGTAATAAATGGAGCAACTGTAAATGAACTAACCAGCGAGTTAAAAACTTTATGGACCAAGTTGGAGTTAGGCGAAGGTTGGAGTGAAAGTAAGGAACGAGACCGCGCTATAGAAATGTTGGTAAAATTTACAAATTGGCATCAGCAAAGACCAACTCAGTTATTGGCTGTTGAAGAGAATTTCTCGTTTACATTAGGTAGAGCGGTAATTAAGGGAAGTGTTGATCGCCTTGAATTAGCAGTCGATGGATCCTTAATTATTGTTGATTTAAAAACTGCTAAAAATGTTGTCTCTGTAGCCGAAGGTAAAGATCATGCCCAATTAGCGGCATATCAACTTGCCGTAGCGGAAGGCGGCTTTAAAAACTTTCCAGAGAATAAAACTCCGGGTGGGGCATTACTTTATTTCGTGGCAGATGGAAAAAAGGGCGCCGATCGAAAACAAGCACCAATCAATGTTGAAAATGTACGCGGAGAAATATTGCGTGATAGCGAATTGATGGCGGCAGCAAAATTTCTAGCTACCGAAAACACACTTTGTCGCACTTGTGGCGTAATTGCATCATGCCCAATTAAGAATGAGGGGCGGTCCTTATTCTCATGAGCGAAACTCCCATGAACCAAACCCCCATGAACCAAACCCCCATGAACCAAACTCCCATGA
>DDZI01000040.1:1965-4539 GCA_002346305.1 Actinobacteria bacterium UBA3012
CATGAACCAAACTCCCATGAACGAGGATGTAAAATTCTCACCGGAAGAGATCGCCGCGATACTTGGCCAGTACCGACCTACTCCTGAACAAGCAACAATAATTTCCTCTCCACATGATCGACCAGCCGTGGTAATTGCAGGAGCTGGGTCCGGAAAAACAGAGACTATGAGCACGCGAGTTATTTACTTGATTGCTAATGGGTTGGTCGAGCCAGATAAAATTTTAGGATTAACTTTTACGCGTAAATCTGCAAATGATTTAGCAGTCAAAGTGCGTAATAGTTTGCGGGTACTTGAACGCTCACCCGAATACCGTGTGAAATTGGGTGTTAACGAAAAAGTCCGGATTTTTACTGGTGAACCTAGTATTTCCACGTATCACTCTTATGCAAACAAAATTGCAGCATCGCATTCCTTGCGATTAGGAATCGAACCACCTGAATCAATGTTGGGTGAGGCAGCAGCCTGGCAACAAGTGGAAAAGATTGTTCGAAATTACAACGGAGATATGTCAGATGTAGATAGTTCTTTAAGTACAGTCATTAAAGATGTTTTGAAATTGGTTTCACAAATCAAAGAACATGAAGTGGAAATTTCTAGAATTACCGAGTTCACCGAACAGTTCCTTACTGAAGTTTTAAATGTTGAACCAGTTTCTAGAAATAAATTTGCGCCGTTTTATGCAGATGTTGCACCAGTTATCACAGCCCAAAAAGCGCGGTTGCAATTACTTCCGATCGTGGAGCGAGTTATAAATGAGCGAGCCAGGCGATCTGAACTTACTTTTGATGACCAGATGAGTTTGGCTGCCGATATTGCTGCGAAATTCCCGGATGTAGGTGCAATTGAGCGAGAGAAATATCAAGTTGTACTTCTTGACGAATATCAAGACACATCGGCTTCACAGTTGCGATTGATGCAATCGCTATTTCGAGACGGCCATCCAATTACGGCGGTCGGTGATCCGTGTCAAGCAATTTATGCATGGCGTGGTGCTAGCAGTGACACGATCGCAGCCTTCCCGGCAGATTTTAGAACTAGAGATGGAAAGTTATCCGAGACTTATACATTGCTAATCAGTTGGCGGAATGACCATGGAATTTTAGATCTTGCAAATACGGTCTCGGAAACTTTACGAAATCCAATTAATTCATTTGGTGACAAAAGTTCTAAAATTTCTAAACTTGGTCCAAAGCCGACAGCAGCTCCTGGTGAATTAAGTTGTGGAATTTATGCCAGCATTGAAATTGAAGCAGAGGCTATTGCTGACCATCTTGAAATTTTTTGGAGTAAAGAGGCTCGATCTAAACTTCCAGAATTAATTGAAAAAAAGAAAAAAGATCCACTTTTTCGTTTTGTTGAATCAACTGCAATTCTCGTCCGAAATCGCTCACAGATCTCTGAAATTGAAAGTGCACTTCGCGCTCGAGAAATCCCAGTAGAAGTTGTTGGAATTGATGGCTTGATCCACATTCCAGAAGTAGCCGAAATTCATGCCATGTTGCGAGTTATTGCATTGCCTGATGCCGGAACTGCCCTTATGCGGTTACTTAACAACGGCTACTGGCGGATTGGCCCGGCTGACATTGCCGCTCTAGGAAAGTTTGCGCGCAGAAGAGCAACTGAACGTGAACCAGGTCGAAATCTGGTCGAGCGCGTACTCAATGGCTCAGATGTCGAAAGTGATGAATTGACCCGATCTTCAATAGTAGAAGCAATCGATGAATTAGCTGAAATGGGAAGTGGCATTTCAGGCATTCGTGAGAGTTTTTCTGAAGTTGGTTATACGCGTTTAGTTTTCCTGGCAAAACAGATTCAACGGTTGCGTAAAAAAGTACATTTGCCAATCCCAGATTTAATCGTTGCAATTGAACGCGAATTACATTTAGCAGTTGATGTTGCACTGACAGAACACAATCGGCGCTATCTTGATCGATTTATTGATGAAGCAAATAATTTTTATAGCCAAGGTGGATCGCTCTCCTCATTCTTGACATGGATCGACGTGGCAGATCGCGAAGAAGGTGGTCTTCGCGCTGGTGGGGTAGAAGTGAGAAAAGATGTTGTACAAATCCTCACGGTCCATGGAGCCAAGGGCGGGGAATGGGATTTAGTAGTTTTACCAGGATTAGCAGAAGGCGCTTTTCCATCAGATAAATCTGGCGAGAATTGGCTTAAAGATGAAGGAACGGTTCCATTTCCGTTGCGTTTGGATCGTGATCGTTTCAAAATGCTTGAATTAGCAAGATGCGTCACTACAACAGATGTACGGGACGAACTTGGGCAGTACCACTTGTATTGCAATGAGCGCAAAGGAGATGAAGAGCAAAGGCTGGCTTATGTAGCGGTAACCAGAGCGCGTAGTCATCTTTTTTGTACAACATCGTGGTGGCGAAATGGAAAAAATTTCGTTCCCCCAAGTGTGTTATATAAAGATGTTTTTGATCAAGTAATAAAAACTGGTGGAGTAGTCGCTGGCGAAATTGATGTGCCACCCACTGATCCAGAAAATCCTGGTTTAGTAAATCCAAAGAGTGGGCAATGGCCAGTCGACCCACTTGGTAAGCGTCGAAC
>DDZI01000040.1:4592-6501 GCA_002346305.1 Actinobacteria bacterium UBA3012
ACTTGGTAAGCGTCGAACTAACTTTGATACTCTAATTACTGCATTACAAAATAGTAATTCTGACTTTTCAGTTATTTCAGAAAATGCAAATTTAGATCATAAAATTTTAGAACTCAAGAATGGCGTTGAATTAGCACTTCAAGAGCAACAACGAGATAAGAGTGAAATAATAGTTAAACTTCCCCCACGTTTATCGGTCTCAGCATTGCTTGCACTCGCGACTGATCAAAAGGAATTTGCCGCACGAATTAGAAGACCACTTCCATTTAAGCCAGATCCAATTGCCCGGCGCGGAACTGCATTTCATAGCTGGCTTGAAGAGCGTTTTGGGGATATTGCGCTCTTGGATGAAGATGAATTACCAGGCAGTGCAGACGAAGGTGCATTTGATGAGAGCGTACTCTCCTCGCTAAAAGAGAAATGGCTGGCCAGCGAATGGGGAGATCGTTCACCATTTGCTGTGGAAGTTCCTTTCGAGCGAACCATCGCGGGTGTTTTACTGCGAGGCAGAATGGATGCTGTTTATGCGACCCCTACAGGTGGATTTGAAGTAGTTGATTGGAAAACTGGATCAGCAAAAAGTGGACGGGAACTTGAATTGGCGGCAATCCAATTAGCCATGTATCGACTTGCTTATGCCGAAATTGCAAATTGCAAAGTATCGGATGTCGGAGCTGCTTTTCATTACGTCTCATCGCAGGAAACAATTAGACCAGCGGATTTATTAGATCGAGACGGATTAATTAATTTAATAAATCAAGTTCCAACTGCTTAACTTCTAGGGTTACTTATCCGAAGATAAGGTTTTCGAGAATTTCAAAAGCGATTGGTAAATGGTCTTTTATCTGAAGAAAAGGCTTTCAGAGGATCTCAAAAGCGATTGGTAAATGATCACTTATCCCAAGAGTTGGAATTTGTAATTTCTTAACTTCATTCACAGTGAAATCTGCTGAAAGTGCATGGTCAAATTGGATCCGTGGTTTCCATGAGGGATAAGTTTTTTCATCTATCAATTGATTCCACCCGAGAACTTTTGCCGGAATTTTCCCAGGCAAGTTCAAATCGCCGATCAAAAGCTTTTTACCCGGCAAGCTATTGGCCCATTTCTTGATCATTCGTAATTGCCGAAGATTGATTCCTGGCACAAATGACAAATGCGTATTGATAACAGTAATTCCATTTTGAAGAATTGCGGCTTGAGCAATTCGAGGTTCATCAGATACGTAAATAATCCTTGGCCGCATTTTTCCTTTGCTTTCATTTGGAATTACTAAAGGAATTCCAAGAGGAGATTGTCCTAATTCCAATAAGCAGATTTCATCAATTGGAATTTTTGAAATAAATGAAATGCCATACGCGCTATTTTGATTCTTTAAATCACGTTTACTTGCAGCACTTAATTCGCTTGATTGGTTTTTACTACTTGATTTATTTGATTTACTTAATTCAACAGCTTTCCATTTTTCCCCTGGAGTACCAAAAATTGCTGGTGTGAACTCATAAAATTCCGCACCCATACCTTGGGCAATCAATGCACTTTGATCGATGGTATTACTGCGATCTTGAAAGAAGTCGACCTCTTGAAGCGCCAGTAGATCTAGATCGATCATCCCAGCGGCATTTAGCAAACTTTCTTCCGATGTCCCACCTTGTGGGATGGCCATCCCATGCAAGAGGTTCCAGGAGCCGATCTTCACCTGTGAACCGTACGGGGGAATTAGATAGGCTCGCCACTTATGGCCTCAGAATTACAAAATCTAGCACTCGCACGCTCACTCCTTGATCGCGCGGCCCATTTGCGCACCTCGGATCAAACTTTGGACGAGCTCTTTTCTAATGCCAAAATATTTCAAGTAAATCAAGGAAAATTTCTTTGGAGTGATGGCCCGGTTGGCTCGGTTGGCTCGGT
>DDZI01000040.1:6578-9640 GCA_002346305.1 Actinobacteria bacterium UBA3012
TGGCTCGGTTGGCTCGGTTGGCCCTGTCGGAACTTCTGCATCTTCAACTAGCGGGTTGATCTATCTAGATCCAAGTAGCAAGCTGATTAATTCACCTGAGTTTGCAGCATCAGTGGCTGAAAGATTTTTTCTTGGACTTGCTCCAAATGGCCAACCATTTTTTGCAATCAATGTGCCATTCCCAGAAGGAACTGAAAATTTAGTTTCACTTCGAGATGTCGGAACCTTACTAAGTGATCTTGAGATCGGTGCAGTCATGCATGCTGTCGCTCTTGCAAATTGGCATGATGTGCATCCACGTTGTGCAAGATGTGGTGAACCAACTATTTCTATCTTGGGTGGATCAACTCGTAAATGTCCTGCGTGTGAAGCAGAGCATTATCCAAGAACTGATAGTGCAGTAATTGTTTTAGTGAGAGACAGAGAAGATCGGATTTTGTTAGGTCGCCAGAAAATTTGGCCCGCAAAAAGATTTTCAACATTTGCTGGATTTTTAGAGCCTGGTGAATCTCTTGAGGCTTGCGTGGTTCGCGAAGTTGCAGAAGAGGCAGGGGTTTCATTAAGTGAAATTAAATATCTAGGATCTCAACCATGGCCATTCCCTGCATCGATCATGCTTTCATTCACAGCGGTCACGGATAATCCTGAAGATGCCGAAGCTGATGGAGAAGAGATTGAAGCGATTCGTTGGTACACAAGAGAACAAATAGCTGAAGATATTGCATCTGGTGAGTTGTTGCTTCCACCAGGAATAAGTATTGCCCGCAGAATGATTGAACTTTGGTACGGACAACCACTTGAAGGCGTGGAAGCGTGGCGCTAGAAGGTTCAAGCGCACAGGCGAACGCGTTATTACTCAATCTCGATCCGCAACAAAGAGAAGCCGCAACTGCAATTCGCGGCCCAGTGGCAATTATCGCTGGTGCAGGTACTGGAAAAACTCGAGCAATTACTCATCGAATTGCATTTGCAATTGAGAGTGGAGTGATGGATCCAAACCGCGTGCTTGCGCTGACATTTACTGCAAAAGCCGCAGCTCAATTGCGAAATAGATTGAGAGGTTTAGGGCAACCAAATGTGCAAGCACATACCTTTCACAGCGCTGCATGGCGCCAGCTAACTTTTTTCTGGAATGAAGCAATCGGTGGACCATTACCAAAAATTCTGAATAGTAAATATGAAATCCTTTCCGAAATCGCCCGCGAAGAGGGATTGAGTGGAAAACCAGCATTCATCAGGGAATTAAGCGATGAAATTGAATGGGCTAAAGGCAAGCAGATTCATCATGATGATTTTAGTTTAATGGCCAGCGAACGAACTTTATCTAGTGGGCTAACAGTGGATACGATGGCGGGAATTTATGCTTTGTACGATCAACGAAGACAATCAAGAGGTTTAGTAGATTTTGAAGATATTTTATTGTTTGTCTCAGCAATTCTGGAAGAGCGAACTTCAATCGTTGATCGAGTTAGAGACCAATATCGGTACTTCACAGTTGACGAGTATCAAGATGTTTCTTCATTACAACAAAGAGTTTTAGATCTTTGGTTAGGAAAGCGAAAAGAAATTTGCGTTGTTGGTGACCCTAGTCAAAACATTTATTCATTTGCAGGCTCAACGGCACAGTATTTGACTGGATTCGCCCAAAAATACCCGGAAGCAAAAATTCTGCGATTAACAAGTAATTATCGATCAACTCCACATATTATTCACCTAGCTAATTCAATTGAAGATCGTGAGTTGTCTGCGGCAAGAAATGCCACTGCAAAAGCCCATCGCGCTCCACAGTTAACCGAGTATCGAGATGAACAGCAAGAGGTCGAAACGATTTCTCACCAGATCTCAGATTTAATAAGTTCGGGCGTCCGGCCGCGGGATATAGCTATTTTGCTTAGACGGAATGATCAAGTACAAGAGTTTGAAAGAGTTTTAACACTTGCTGGAACTCCAGTAGTGCTTGCTGGTAAGCGTCCCTTTTTTGCACTTCCAGAAATTCGCGAGGCTATTAGATTATTACGTGGCGCAGCACTTGCTTCGTCAGGGAAAAAAGTTACGCCGTCTGAAAACGTGAAACAAATAAGAGTGGGTTCAAAGATTTCAGATCATCAACCATTGTTTACCGAAATCTCTGAAGTTTTAACTTCAATCGGTTGGAGTCCAAGTTCTGCAAAAGGTGATGATCCAAGATTGTTGCTTTATGAATTAGCATATGACTTAGTTCAAGACGCCCCTGATGCAGATTTGCGAACTTTTGTAGATGAATTTGATAATCGAGAAAGAGATGCAGTTGAGCCGTTACCAATCGGAGTAACTATTACTTCTCTTCACACAGCTAAAGGTTTGGAATGGGATTACGTATTTCTGCCTGCTTTACGCGAGGGAGTGCTTCCTATTTCGCAATCAATAAGCAGCACATTAAGTGATGAAGCAGGTGTGGCAGCTGTCGCAGAAGAGCGCAGATTGTTTTATGTCGGTGTAACCCGGGCAAAGGATGAGATTTACCTTTCTTTTACGGGTACCCCATCTAGATTCTTGTCAGGCCTGCCGCTCAAGTGAAGTGGGTGTTGAGCGGGAATCCCGCTCGAAGATTTAATTGAGTTGCTAGATCACTACCCTCTGCTTTACCCTGAAGCCAAGGAGTTATGTTTAACTGCATTTTGGGGCCAGAAATGGTCTGAAGTAGCCAAAAAGTAGCTAAATTCAACTTGAAGATGAAACGAAAGAGGTCGACTGTGTCTGTAGCGCTAGCGCTTACATCAACACCGATTCGTACTGCCAATTGGCGTACGAACGATTTCGCGCGTTCATATTCATACGCCACCGGCAATCCAAAGCATTTTGGATTCAGTGGCACCCTGGAGTTCATTGGCTAAGTACCAGTGAAAACCCCAGGGGGCCTCGAATCCAAAAGGATTCAGGCCCTCTTTTCTTTTTCCGGGAGAAAAACCTTGAGCGAAAGGCAAGGAAATTCGGAGCTAGAGATTATGGAGATTCACAGAAAGGTCAGTGGGGCAGCACAGGGTAAATCGAAATAGTAGGCGCAGAAAAGCAGAAAAGCAGAA
>DDZI01000040.1:9672-16018 GCA_002346305.1 Actinobacteria bacterium UBA3012
AACGGAGAACTTGCAAATTGCAAGAGCCGCGCAAGACCAGATGAGGGAAGGTGAGAGCAATGACGGTTTTATTTCACGAACTGTTAGTTCCAGGATGGGCAGAGACAAAGGTAGGTGTGTACGAATTAACACGTAATGAGAATTCAGGGCACAAGAAGGATGAGGGTTTTTCACTTCCATGTCACGGAGTCGATCCTGAGCTCTTCTTCGCCGAATCGCAAGAGATGTTAGCGACCGCCAAGGATCTTTGCACTGCTTGTCCGATGCGTGCACGTTGTCTTGAAGGAGCTTTGTCACGTCAAGAACCTTGGGGGGTTTGGGGTGGCGAGATATTTGAAGATGGACGGATAGTTGCTGCGAAGCGTTCACCGGGACGTCCACGTACTGCGGCATAAATTTTCAGCGCACTTGTTACCACAATTGATTTGAAGGGATCAGTTAAAAGATCAAATAGGTCGGAGTGGGAAAACAAGTGCGCTGAAAGCAGTATCAACGAAAAACCAATTTAAATAATTACTTGCCTGGCTAATTTACTTGCCTTGCGAAGGTGCAATCTCCGGAAACCAAGAAAGTGCTTCATCCCGGAAATTGCCTTCTGCGCCTAGTTGGCAGAAAATTCCAGTAGTCCCGAGAGTTACTCGGTGAATTAACACATATTCTGGTGGAAGATTTAAGTGGAAACCAATTTTTGCAGTCGGATTTCTTGGATCACCAACACGAGAGCTCTGATCTCGTAACCACTCCCGTGAATATTTAAAGGTCTCTGTTCTTAGTGGTTCTACAAGTGGCAATAAATAATCTAAAACTAAGTTTGCGTCTGCATCAACGTCAGCAAGAATAAATCCATCTTTTTTAAAGCCTTCGTATAACCCAATTGCGTCATCATCTAAGGCATGTTTAAGTAAGTTTTTTAAGGGCTCCGGAAAACCATTAGGCAATCTGTTGCATGCACCAAAATCTAATACTCCAAGTCGACCATCTTCTAACAATCTAAAATTTCCAGGATGTGGATCTGCGTGAAGTAATCCAACTCGAGTTGGAGAAGTGAAATGAAAGCGGGCGAGCTTTAGACCGGCATTATTTCTTTGCTCACGAGTTCCCTTGGCAATTATTCGAGATAGTGGAATTCCCTCTAACCATTCGCTAACTAGAACTTTGTCCGACGCCATAACAACTTTTGGAATAGCTATATCTGGATCGCCCTCAAATTCAACGGCATATGCACGCTGAGCCTTTGCCTCATACTGATAATCAACCTCTTCAATAATTCGAGCACGTAACTCCTCGAGTAACGGCCCCATCTCCAGCCCCGGCATAAATAATTGAAATATTTTTGCAAAACGCTGAATTTGATTTAAATCTGAAATAAGAGCTTCAGCCGCACCGGGGTATTGCACCTTAACGGCAACAACTCTTCCGTCTTTCCAAACACCTTTATGAACTTGCCCAATAGATGCCGAAGCAACGGGTTTATCTGTGAACGATGAAAAGTGATCACGCCAATCTTCACCTAATTCTTTCGCAAGTACTTGATGAACAACTCGAGCCGGTAGCGGTGGTGCAGATTCTTGTAATTTAGTTAATGTCTCACGATACGGAGCGGCTATCTCTTCTGGGAGAGCAGCTTCAAAAACTGAAAGCGCTTGACCAAATTTCATCGCGCCACCTTTTAGTTCACCCAATACTTGAAAAACCTGACGTGCTGTTTTTTCTTGAATTTCAGATGAAACTAGAGAATTTGATTGGCCGATTAATTGTTTACCTAGACCAACGGCACTTCGTCCAGCAAGAGATAGTGGCAATGAAGCTAATCTGGCACTGCGAATTTTTGTGCTGGTCTGTAATGAATCTTTCTTTAAATTCTTTTCATCACTGGACATTTGGCTAATTGTGCTAGATACCCACAATCATCGCCAATTGAAAGTTATCTGTGCTTTGCCCAGCAGGTGGAGTGGAATTCTAGATAAATATGATTTCTCCCTCACCTGCAAATTTTTACACACCTACATTCGATTATTCTCGGATTCCGATTGGCAGAATTATTGCCAAGAACATCCACAAAGTGGGTGCCTGCTCCACCTGCGGATTATCGGGTGCATCAATTCAGAAGCTGAGTAAGTAATGGTTTTCCCCCGCAACTGAAATTGGGATGATCTTTCATCGATGCCTTGGATGGCTGGACCCATCGAATTGAATCGATCTAGGTGAGCAAGTTGATCTAATTGTGCAAGCGCAAAAATCGCTCCAACACTGGCTCCAAGCATTGCTAAAGGAGAAGAGAGTTCTCGCCTACGATCGAGAAAATGAGCAAGGCTGACGCTATTCCAATTTGGATCTCGGTCCAGACAGTGCAGATCAATACATCGCGGACAGGCATCTTTCCCTGGATTCACAAAAGGACCAAAAGTTAAGTTATCTCTATCTAGTCCATCAATTAGGAAAAACGGAGTGCCGCCTCGCATCCACTCTGCAAGTAATTCTGGATCTGGCGGAGACGTTGAAATGATCAAAGTTGATTTTTTAATTTGGTTTAAATGATTAACATTGCTCACATTACTTAAATTGTTTACATTTTTGCTTTGGGTATTCTCGCGAGATTGATCAATCAATACTTCGTTCCTGGCACGACCAACATCGGAAAGTCGTAAGTAGCCTCCAACAATATCTGCAATTGTGATTTTTCTATTGTCATCACTAATTACAGCACCAACACCACTTGCTAAGAGGATGCCCGATAATGCAAAACCAACGCGATTTAACTTAGAGATATAGATCGTTGCATTTATGCGTTTTTCCATACTTTCTTGTCGACCTATGGGGCTTAATTGTTGGTACCAATCGATGAGTTGCATCTCGGGCAGAAGCTTTTGGTTAGAAATTTTTTCAAATGTCACCAGAGATGAACAATTTAAGGTTGAGATTAATTCAATTAAATCTGACGTTAAAATTCCTATTGAGGTCGCTATCGAATTTATAGATTTACTTCCATCACATAAAGCCAGAGCCGCACGCGCACCAGGCAGATCGATAATTAATGCATCATCAAAAGTTCCCACAAATAATCCGTCAGCTCTAGGGGAAACCAGCACTCCAACTTTTAAACGTGGGAAATCAGCGCCGGAAATTCTCTCTGTCGAACTTTTAGTTGGAATGCCACAACTTGATGGGCTCTCATCCATCTTGCAATCTGTCTCGTGATCTGTCTTGTGATCTGTCTTGTGATTTATTTCGTCATTAAACATAGAAGGAGCCTGACATTTGCCAGGCTCCTTCATACTTTTTGCTCACAAACCAACTTTGGAGTAAATCTTTGTCACATCTGATGTGCCTAGAGATTCGCCCTGCGTGGTTATGAAATTTAAATCTCCTGCATCCTGCTTGGAGGGCTTACGCCTTACCCAAGATACGACACATGGTGGTGTTGCATGTTGGGCACTTGCCCTTTGCCATGCGACGGCCCGATTCTGAAACATTTACATCACCAGTGAAGTTGCGCTTTGCTTTGCACTTAACGCAATATGCCTCGCCGGTATAAGTCTCTACTGCCATGGGATCCTCCTGAAAGTTGGAACAAGGTGAAACAACTAAAGAGCACGGTACCGCCTGACCCACGCTCAAACCCCAGTATTTACCCTTTGCGACCTGCTTTTTTGGGAAATCTTCGGCTCAAAGTAGCCACTGGCGCACTCAAGCTTGGGCAAATATCCGTTTTGTCGGTTTCCCCACTCTTTTAGGCGGAGAGTTCGCCCAAGGTGAGCAATTCCAGCTGCCCCTCTCCTTTAGTACTTCCTCTTGTAGGTGCCCGCGGCCGTGGTGGCTCAATAGCGGAGTCAAGGCCCGACTCATTGCTTAGCTGGATTTGACTCTGGGTTTGCTTTACGAGGGGCTCAACGGATTGCCTCTGACCATCCTCAAGATCTTCATCTAGACGAATTTGGCGGCCTTCCAGATAACCTTCGGCCCGCTCAAGTTGCGGGTAGACAGAAAGCAAAGCCTTGAAATCAGCACCATGACCGGCGACGATCAAGTGAACCAATTCATGGAGCAAGATGTAATCGAGTGCGTAACGCGGTGCATCATCCAGTCGATTTGATAATCGAATTGCACGATCTTCTATTGTGCAAGAACCCCAGATGCGTTCCATACGTGAACTCCATTCAACAGTTAATGGAGTTGCTTTATTACCAAGATAAAGCGTATTTAACTCAAGCGCACGTGACATTAATTCAGTTGAAGTTAATCGCAAATCATCTTTGCCTAATTTGGAAACCATTTCAGCAACAACTCGTTCTTCTTCGCGTTTACTCATACGTGCAGGAATTGCAACAATAATTGTGTCGCCTTTGCGGTATGCCTCAATTGTTTTGCGCCGCTTAGTACTTCTGCGTACTTCAACTAAGAACGCGCGCTCCAAAATTGCCCCTTTTCTCACCTAATGCTCGACAGTTTTACCAACCATACCGGCGAACTTTTCCACCGGATGTGGGTAAGTAGCAATGGCCTCCAGGTGTCGCCCTGCTGGGGTATCGATGCAGGTCAAAGGAGAATTTTGGGCAGCCAAAAATGCGGTTTCCACAGGTAGATCAAAACTATGCACAGATATTGGGGGAGTTACGCACAGGGGTAAAAAATCAGAAATTTACTAGCAGATTATTTCTTAAATTTCTATCTTGCATCTTTTTTAATTGAGCCGTACTTTCACGCTACGAAGTCCTCGGATAACCGGTTATCTATCTGCAAGGGGAAGGCAGATAAGTAAACGTGCGCCCCGGGGGCTTCGCTTTTTATTTGTTATTTTATTTGTTGATTGTTTGAATTAAAGCGTTGATAAATCGTCAGGAGCACTTCTACCTTTTCTAAATTCACTTGGATTTGAGATCTCTTCAATTGTTGGCAATAACTCTGGAGAACTCCACAATTCATCTCGTTGTGAAATGCTTTCGTTAGTTGCTATGTAGTTAAAGAAAGTTGCCGCATCACGCGAAGATCTTGGTGATATTTCTAAACCAATTAACGCAGCAAATGCTTTTTGCATGGGTCCACCAGTTGCTCTGCCGCGTCGCGCGCTTTCTCTTAATGCGGGCAATGAGGGCAAGTGTTCTAAAGCAGCGCTGGCACTCACTTCATCGATCCAACCTTCAATCAATGCGGCAATTGTTTCCAGCCGGTGCAGGGCACTTTTTTGTGATGGAGTCTCATCCGTTGTAAACAATCCATTAGCGATCGCCTCATTTAATGCCTCAGGGGAGGTGCCGATACCGTCAAGACCGGAGGTGCCTGCAATTCCAGACATACCTTCTTGAATCTTTTCGATGTTAACTTTTATACCCGCGCTATAACTTTTAATCGAAGCAGTTATGTATTCACGCAACCAAGGAACATTGTTAAACAGGCGCACACCAGCTACTTCGCGAAGAGCCAAGTAATAACGTAATTCAGCTTCTGGAATCCCTAGTTCTGCTCCCCATGAATTGCAATTAGCAGCAATCAAAGCCGGACGGTTTTTAATCAAAAGCGGAATTCCAATATCTGCTCCTCCGGTGACACTTCCCGCCGTTGTTTTAATTGTTTCACCAAGTTGTGTCGCAAAAATCACTCCACCAAAAGCGCGCATCGCATTGCTCATCTGATTAAAAATTCCAGCCATTGGATTGAGGTTGGAGCTGTTATTTTCTGTGCTCCCCGTATTTTCTGAATTAATTGCGGGTCCAAAGCCAAATGAATTTAATGGATTGCCATTTTGATTTTCTGGTTCATCTCCCTGCATGCCACCAAATGCACCACCCAGTGAGTCACCAAAAGCATCACCAAAAGCACCTGTTGCTAATCCAGAGATAGCTCCCGAGACTGCACCTGAAAGAGATTCAGCTAGTGGCGCAACAACTTCACACCAACCAACTAAAGTTTCATCAATCCATTGAGAGCGCGACCAAATTTGGGCCGGCGCGAGAGGCGCTGTGAAATCAGTTTTTGGATCTAACCAAAGTTGGGCAACAGCGAGGGCTTCAAGGCCGGAAGCAATATCACTAGCGCTGGGGGATTCGTCATTTGTAAGTGCTGCCATCTCGCGCACTGCATTGGGCGAGAGTCCCTCACCAGATGCATTGGCAGAAATTGCTCGACCCAAACGGGAGAGCGCCTCTCCCATTTTGGCGAAGTCAAAACCATTCATGTCACCAAAATCCCCAGCCCCAAACCCGCCACCCGGAATACTCACGCTCAATTTCCAATCCAATAGGTAATCTGGTTGATACAACATCCGCTTTTACTTCAGTAACTCATACAACCACATCCACACCAATTCGATTCCCCAGATCTCCACTTTCTAGATCTCTAGATCTCTAGA
>DDZI01000040.1:16120-19998 GCA_002346305.1 Actinobacteria bacterium UBA3012
TCTAGATCTCTAGATCACCAGATCACCAGATATTCACTGATCATCCGCTTCGCTAACTCCCAAGCATTCCCCAGAGTGGCACCGGAAAGTGAAAAAAACTCTATCGTTGTCTTATGTCCGCACTTATCTGGTGGTTGATCCCACTATTCGGCACCGCCGGCGCCCTGTTTTACGTATGGAGGGTCGGACGCAGCAAGCGGGAAACTAATGTTGAAAAATCAATTGCAGAGTATGAAAGATTTCGATCAACTTTTGAATCACAACATCGATCTGAAGATTTGTAAAAGAAGGTTTGAGTAAACCTAAATGGTTCGTCGTTTGCCTAGAACACCAATATTTTTAGCGCTACTTTTATTAATCGCCGCTTTGGCACTTCCGTTGCCTTATGTAATTGTTGAACCGGGGGAACCGCAAAATGTTTTAGGGAAAGTTGAAAAGAAAAGCAATAAGCGGCTGATAGAAATTACCGGAGTAAAAACCTTTCCAACATCAGGAAAATTAAACTTAACCAGTATTTATGTTTCCAGTCCTGAATCAAAAATTTTTGGCATTGATGTTTTGGGCGCATGGTTTGATGGAGAACGAAGTGTCCAACCCAAAGAAGTTTTCTTTCCCAAAGGAGTCTCTAGCCAAGAAGTTGATGAACAAAACTCTGTAGACATGCTTAATTCTCAAGAGCACGCAAAAGTTTCGGCGCTTAAGTACCTTGGTTACGAAATTCCAGAAAAGATGATTATTTCTTCAATAACTAAGGAGTCTCCGAATTATAAAATTTTGAAAAATGGCGATGAAATCATTGAATTGAATGGAATTCGAGTTACCTCTACTACTGGCTTTAAAAAACTACTATCGGCGGTTTCATCTCCAAAAACATCAAGTGATCAAATGCAGCTTACTGTTTTGCGTGATGGGTCAGCGGAAGTTTTTAAAGTCCGAACTTATAAAATTGCCCCAATGCAAAAAGTTCTAGGTTTAATGATTGAATCAAAATATCAATACCCATTCAAGATAAAAATTAGATTAAAAGATGTTGGTGGTCCAAGTGCTGGCCTGATGTTCTCTATTGGTATTGTGGAAAAATTGAGATCAGAGAATTTAGCTAGGGGTAGAGATATTTCAGGAACTGGAACTATTGATGCTTTTGGAAACGTAGGACCAATCGGAGGCATAGAAGAAAAATTGATTGGAGCGGCGCGGGCTGGGTCAAAACTATTTTTAGCACCGGCTTTAAATTGCGACGATATCCGTCACATCCCATCGGGCTTGCAAGTTGTTGCTGTGGAAACCCTGAGAGAGGCTGTTGCTGCATTAAAAAGCAAAGACCTGGAGTCATTACCCGTTTGTGGGTAATTTAAGCATTTTTTAAGTTTTGCCCCTTGCTTGGCCGGCGAATCTTTGTTCGGCTTTCGACCTGGTGGCATTAATTCTGTACCGTATGCCTATGGTCTTTAACTCTGCTTTTACCCCAGGTGCTAATCGTCGTCGTGGTCCACTTCCGCTAACGATCACGATTTTGGTTTTGCTTTCTATTGCGTTAGTAAGCCTGAGTGGTTTCTATGCTGACTGGCTTTGGTTTAACTCAGTTTCATTTACAAAAGTTTGGCAAACGACTCTATTCACCAAAGCGTGGCTATTTGTACTTTTCGGTTTTGTCACAGCCTTAGTAATAATTTTAAATATCTTGATTGCATATCGATCACGACCTGTTTTTGCTCCATTGACCATGGAAGCCGATAATTTAGAACGCTACCGCGCTCAAATTGAACCAGTTAAACGTATGGGATTTGTAGCACTTACTCTAGGGCTCTTTTATTTTGCTGGATCTGCTGGATCACAATTGTGGGAGCTATGGTTGCTTTGGAGAAATGCAACTCCATTTGGCGTGATAGACCCACAATTTAACTTAGACATCTCCTTTTTTGCATTCTCACTCCCTTTCTATCAAGCCTTAATCGGCTGGGCCATTTCAACTTTAATTCTCGCAACACTTGCTAGCTCAGCAGTGCACTACTTGTATGGTGGAATAAGACCGCAAAGTGTCGGCGAAAAAACTACGGTCGCCGCGCGTGTGCAATTATCTGTTTTGCTTGGCCTAATTGTTCTTGTTAAGGCAATTGCGTATTGGTTCGACCGATATCAACTAGCATTGGAAAATGATCGTTTGATAACTGGATTGAGTTTCACAGATGTAAATGCTGTGTTGCCAGCGAAAGCAATTCTTGCCTGGATCGCTGCAGTTTGCTCGCTATTATTTTTTGCAAACATAATCCGACGTTCATGGGTTTTACCAACTGCGGGAATGGCGCTATTGGTTGTTAGCTCAGTGGTTATTTCAGGTTTATATCCAGCTGCTATTCAACAGTTCCAAGTTAAACCAAGTGAGTCAACCAAAGAAGCACCTTTTATTCAACGTAATATTGAAGCAACGAGAGTTGCTTACGGAATTGATAAAGTTGAAATTTCCGAATATGCAGCGACAGTTGACACGGCAGCTGGTCAATTAGCTTCTGATGTCGAAACAATTTCAAATATTCGCTTGATGGACCCAAATGTCATTTCTGCAACATTCCGACAGCTACAACAGATTAAGCCTTATTACACTTTTGCGAATTCTTTGGATGTTGATCGTTATAAAATCGATGGAAAAGTTCGCGATGTTGTAGTGGCAGTCCGCGAATTAAATATCGCGGGTAATCCAAATCGAAATTGGATTAACGATCATTTGGTTTACACCCATGGGTTTGGTTTCGCGGGTGCTTACGCCAACACGCAAGATGTCGATGGAAAACCCAAGTTTTTCCTAGGTGACATTCCACCAACTAAGACTTTGGGCGAATTCCAACCACGTGTTTATTTTGGTGAGAACGTCCCCGATTACTCAATTATCGGTGGCGCAGATTCAGATACCGAAGTTGAATTTGATTATCCAGATGACGCATCTGCAAATGGCCAGAAGAATTACACGTACACCGGCAAGGGCGGCGTGCCAATGGGTAATTTATTTGCCCGTGCTGTTTTTGCAATTAAGTATCAAGAACAGAGGATCTTGCTTTCGAGTTTGATTAATTCAAAATCAAAGATTCTATTCGAGCGTAATCCGCGTGAACGTGTTGCAAAAGTGGCTCCTTGGTTAACAATCGATGGAGATCCATACCCTACGGTCGTTGATGGGAAAATCCTTTGGATTATTGACGGATATACAACAAGTGCTGGTTACCCATACTCACGCAAAATCACTCTTTCGGGATCAACAGAAGATGCTTTAACTGCAAATTCAGCAGCAGTTACAGCGCAAGCTGATACTTCAATTAATTACATTCGAAATTCAGTGAAAGCAACTGTTGATGCCTATGACGGAACAGTTACTTTGTATCAGTGGGATACCAAAGATCCAGTTTTGAAAACTTGGTCAAAAGCATTTCCAGGAACGGTCAAACCAAAGAGTGCAATCTCTGAAGATTTGCTTTCTCACATTCGCTATCCAGAAGATATCTTCCGTGTTCAACGTGACATCTTAAGTTCTTATCACGTGAAAAATGCATCTGCATTTTATGGTGGACAAGATTTCTGGAGAGTTCCTCGTGATCCATCAACCTTTGGTAATAATGCGAGTGCGCAACCGCCTTATTACTTAACCTTGAAGATGCCGGGCGACAAGAATGCAGCGTTTTCATTAACAACGCCATTTGTACCTCGTGGTGGACGTGAGAACTTAGCCGCTTTTGCAGCTGTTAATTCAGATCCAGGTCCTGACTATGGAAAAATTAAAGTATTGCAATTGCAACGAAGCACAAATATTGCTGGCCCTTCACAGGTTTCCTCAAACTTTGAAGCCAAGCCTGAAGTTGCTACTTCGCTTTCATTGTTGCGCCAAGGTG
>DDZI01000042.1 GCA_002346305.1 Actinobacteria bacterium UBA3012
TAGAGCATCTGACTACGGATCAGAAGGTTAGGGGTTCGAATCCCTTCAAGCGCACAAAAATTGCGCTCAGATTGCTCCCTCAAAATCCTTTCTCCCTAGTCAGTGAATCACCTACCAGTAAAGCCAACACCGACAGCCTGCTCGAATCTTTTCTTAATCTCATCTGGGTTTGAAAAGTCTCTTCGCCAGCGGTTTGCATGGAGTTTTTCAGCGAGCATTTCGTTGTCGAAGAAGTTTCTCATCATTTCTTCATCTTCAATATGAAGAAAATCAAGCAATTTTGCATAGGAATTTTCCCGGTCATGAATAACCAAATCTTCTAATTTAAGTACAAATTTTTGTCCCTCTGGAATTTGCACCATTGAAGCCTCGGCTATCGACGTGCGCCGTAGCCACCATGCCAACGCGGCATCAAAGTTATTTGGTCCCCAGGGCTCACGAATTACTGAAGCAATAGTGTCCAACGGGTTGCGTTGCATCTGGATAAATTTTGCATCTGGTAAAAGTCTATAAATAGAGCTGGCATACATAATATTTGGTGGACTAGTGTCCATCCAGTTAGGTTCGCCGAAGTATTGTCTCTGAGCGTTGACAAACCCGTAAAAAAATTGGCGGCATGCCCCTTCGAGATCTTGGCTTGCCCCCTCGTGTAACTCTCCAAGTAGGACCCTGATTTTCTTCTTAGATATGCCCAAATGCAATCCGCTATTATTATCAAGCCTGTTTTTTCTTTCATACCACTCGTTAAGCATCTTTCCAGAAAATTTCTTTAGCCTCGGTTCATACTTGCTAAGAGGCATCAGGTGGAGATAAAGCCGGCTCTTTTTGGAGATCTCTTGGCTAGAAAAATCTCTCATTCCGAAGGCGAGATCCGTCAGCGAGAATATATCCGTCAAAAATTTGATCTCATATGGCTTGCCGCATTTAATCTTCGAGTGCCTACCAAGCAATTTTCCTACGATAGTTGTGCCGCTTCTTCCCGTGCCTCCAGAAAAAACGGGCGAAAAAGAGTTATTCATGCAAGAAAAATATCGTGCTCGAGAGTAGGCACCAAGGACCTAAACGTTGCGCCCTCTAAAAATTGCAGATATTGCGTTCGAATCCCTTCAAGCACACCAGAACTTCTCTCTAAATCTCTATAGCCCTAACTTCATACTCGCTATTTATGGCGTTTAGGGTATAGCGCCTAATTGACGCAAGTCACAAAGATAACTCGATATTACCCTTGACTTAAATCTTTTTGAATTTACCCTAAGGTATGGCAATTGAAGAAGAGATAACAAAAGATGTTTTCCGAACGGCGATGTCCAGCTGGGCAACTGGCGTAAGCGTCATTACCGGAACTGCAACTGATGGTTCTTCAAAACCAATTGGAATTGTTTGTAATTCACTTGCTTCGATTTCGTTAGAAGAGAAGTTAATTCTCTGGTCAGTCGATAAGTCTTCAAGTTCTTACAGCCATTGGGTATTAGCAAAGACTTTTAATGTGCATTTCTTGGCCGAAGATCAGAAGGATTTAGTTGCCCGATTTGCCAAGAAGGGCGTAGACAAATTCGAGGGTTTAGAGTTCGAAACAACCAAACTTGGAAATCCAATTTTGACTGGAGTTAGCGTCCGGATGGAGTGTGCTACCACTCAAACTTTTGATACTTACGACCACATGCTGATAATTGGCAAGGTCCAGACTCTTGAAAATAGCCACAAAGCCCCACTACTTTTCCTCCATAGTTCACTACGCAGTATCAGCGGATCAAACAACTAACCTAACCCGAACAACATAATGAAAGGGAAAAAAATGGCAAAAGCGTTACTCGATGGAAAGGGTTTTAAGTTAGGACTCTTTTCACCAAACTGCTCATCCGGACTTGCTGTAACAAAGGCCCCAGACCGATGGACAGGTTCTTGGGAAGATAATTTAAGACTTGCAAAAATTGCTGATGATGCGGGTATTGATTTCTTACTACCAATCGCAAGATGGATTGGTTATGGCGGAGAAACAAACTTTCATGAGGGCGTTCTAGATCCGACAACTTGGGCAGCAGGGCTTCTTGCAAATACAAAACGCATTTCAATATTTGCAACAATTCACACTGCTTTTAATCATCCAATAGTTGTTGCAAAGCAGATGGCCACAGTTGACCATATTGGTGGCGGTCGTGCTGGAATGAATATTGTTGCTGGTTGGAACAAACCAGAATATGACACCTTCGGAATGGACCTACCACAAGATCACAATGATCGATATGCACTTGCACAGGAGTGGTGGGAAATCATAAAAAAGATTTGGACTACCGAAGGTAAGTTCGATCATGACGGAAAATTCTTTAAGCTGCAACATGTTGAAGGTATGCCAAAGCCGGTTGATGGAATTCTTCCAGTTCTCAACGCTGGTTCATCACCACAAGGTCGCGAATTCGCGGCAAGGAATGCAAACTTTGCGTTCACTGTTGTTGGTGGCCCAGAAGATGGCGCCGAAGTAGTTAAGCAAGTTACATCTCAAGCAAAGAATAATTACAAGCGCGATATGGGTGTATTCACTCTTGGCCACGTCGTTTGTAAGCCAACTCGTAAAGAGGCTGATGAATTCTTGCATTACTACGCCGATGAATATGCAGACTGGAATGCTGTCGATAACTTGATGACACTTCAAGGTTTGCACTCAATGTCATTTAGCAAGGAGATGCTTGAAATGTTCCGTGGCCGTTTTGCTGCTGGACATGGATCTTGCCCACTAATCGGAACACCTGATGAAGTAGCAGATGCAATCGAAGGCTTTGCGAAAGCTGGTTTCGGTGGAATGACAATTGCATTCTTGGATTATGCAAAAGAACTTCCATACTTTGCACAGGAAGTATTGCCTCGCTTAGAGAAAAAGGGCGTTCGTCTTCCAAAGTAAGTCCTGTTTGGTCTCAAGGGCCTCGACTAAATGTCGGGGCCCTTCGATTTTAATCGTCATAATCGCTCAAGTTAGTTGATAATTGGTCCATGAAAACTCTCTTCGAAAAAGTCACAGTCGGCGGAAATGAATTAACGAATCGAATGGTCATGGCACCGATGACGCGAAATCGCGCCGATGAAAATGGTGACCCTAATGGCTTGATGGTTGAGTATTACAAGCAGCGTTCAAGTTTTGGTCTAATCATTACTGAGGGAACTGCGCCGGCACATGTTGGCAAGGCTTATCCTGGAATCCCAGGCATTTACACGCAATCACAAGTTGCAGGTTGGAAGAAAGTAACTCAAGCAGTGCACGAATCAGGCAGTCGAATTTTTCTGCAGTTAATGCATTCAGGGCGAATTTCTCATAAGAAAATAATTGGACTAGATCCAATTTCGGCAAGTGCCGTCAAGCCTGCCGGAGAATTGTTTACGGGTTCCGGAATGGATCCTTTTGAAACTCCAAAGGCAATGTCACTTCAGGATATTGCTGAAACCAAAGCAGCCTTTGTATCTGCCGCGAATAGCGCAATCGCTGCTGGATTTGATGGCGTTGAATTGCACGCCGCAAATGGTTACTTACTTCACCAATTCATAGCGCCTAATTCAAATGTCCGAACCGATGAATATGGCGGCAGCATTGAAAATCGTTGCAAGTTTGTAATAGAAGTTTTAAATGCAGTGGCTGAAGCGATAGGCGCAGATAAGACTTCAATAAGAATTTCACCGAATGGCACATTCAATGATATTGCCGAAACTGAAATCGAAAAGACCTATACCTATTTGATTAATGCAATTAATGGAATGGGACTTGCTTTTCTACATGTATCAAATCAATTTGGTTTTGAATCGATTCCTTTTGCTCGAAAGCTTTATTCAGGATCCATAGTTGCTAATTCAGGCTATGCAGATAAAACTAAAGTTGAAACCGCGAAGCGAATTATTGAAACTGGCGAAGCCGATCTATTTAGTTTTGGCAGGTTGGCACTAGCTAATCCAGATCTGCCAAAGCGATTGGCCCAGGGGTTAGAGCTCAATTCTGGGGATTCCAAGACCTTCTATTCAAGGGGCCCAATCGGATACACGGACTACCCAACAGCCCCATAAGCGCAATTTCTAGGGCGATTCATAAGCGTAAATCAGGCAAAAGTTACCGGATTGTTACCAGGTGGATATTTGACGGTGGTCAAAAGTAGGGCAAGATTTGGCTACTAGTTTGCTCCGCCGGTAAAGACCGGTGTTCAGCAATCAAGAAAAACCTTAAGGAGAAAATGCATGAAAATTTCTAAAAAGTTTTTGGCAAGCGTTGCTGCAGCAGCTCTTGTCGCAACTGGAATTTCAGCAGTAACTGCCTCATCTGCTAACGCAGCAAAAAAGAAGCCAATTCTAATCGGAGCCGCAATGGCTGCGACTGGTTTCATGGCACCATTC
>DDZI01000097.1:0-8039 GCA_002346305.1 Actinobacteria bacterium UBA3012
CAGACGCTGTTGGAGTCAATCCAAGAGTGGCGCCCAGCAGAGGTTGTAGATGCCTCGCCTCGTATGCGAATTCAACTTATCTCGCGTGCCGATAACTTCCGCGGAGTCTCTGGCACGGTTCACCGAGGTAACTTTACGGTGGGCGATGAGGTCAAGATTTTCCCAAGCAATCAGGCAGCAAAGATTGCAAAAATCATTACCTACAAGGATGAGATCCAAACCGCGCATGATTCTGATGCGGTTACGTTGCTGTTAGAGCCTGAGGTTGATGCAACCCGAGGAGATTTGATCGCGGCAGCATCAGAAGAGTTACACCCCTCAGATCGCTTTAATGCAGAGATTGTTTGGCTCCATGATGATCCACTGATTCATAGCCGTTCTTATCTATTAATTGCAGGTTCAAGCCAAACGCCTGCAACTGTTACCCGTATTCGTCACAAAATTGATGTCAATACCGGTAGCCAAAATTCAGCTTCTAATTTAGGAGTTAATGAAATTGGATCTGTTGAGATTGCAACTGATGCACCACTTACACTGTTGCCATATACACAATCTCGCGAGTTTGGAAACTTTATTCTCGTAGATCGCTTGACCTTCAGAACTGTTGGCGCGGGTATGATTCGCCACTCTCTACGACGTGGCGAAAATGTTGTGCTGCAAAAGTATGAGGTAGACAAGAGCGCTCGCGCTGTACAAAAGAATCAAAAGGCTCAAGTTATTTGGCTAACTGGACTTTCAGGTTCAGGTAAATCAACGATTGCTAATGGTGTTGAAAAGCGGCTCCATGCACTTGGTATGCATGCCTATGTCCTAGATGGTGACAATCTGCGAATGGGATTAAATTCAGATCTCGGCTTTACTCCCGAAGATCGAGCAGAAAATGTTCGCAGAATCTCTGAGGTTTCCAAGGTATTGGTTGATGCTGGTTTGATTGTCCTAGTTGCTGTAATCAGTCCATTTGAAACAGATCGCCAGCGTGCAAAATCTCTCTTTGATGAGGGTGAGTTCCTAGAAGTCTTTGTCGATACTCCAGTGGAAGTATGTGTTGATCGTGATCCCAAGGGGCTCTACAAGAAAGCTAATAAGGGCGAGATTCCTAACTTCACAGGTATAGGCCAGGGGTATGAAACTCCGAAAAATCCAGATCTACATCTCAAGGGTGATGCTGATTTAGATGAGAATGTAGATCAGGTACTTAAACTTCTCTTCTAATAAAACTTTTCTATGAAGATGCCATCTTTTCTGAGGCGCTTGACAATCTTTTGATAAGTTGAACCAAAGGCTTCAGGATTCGACACTTGTTTTTGCCATTCACCAGAGTGCATTTTTTCGGGCAGCATTTGCTCTTCAAAATAGCTTCTCATTGTGGGGTGATCTTCAAGCTGCAGGAAGGCCAAAAGAGATGTGTAACTCTCTTCTCGTTGATGGACCACTAGATCCTCTAACCGAAGTTCGAGTTTGGAGTTTTGTGGTACCTGTGCCAGTGAATTGTGAGCATGCACAATCCTTTTCTCCCACCACAATAGCGCTTGCTCTGGAGTTGCTGGCCCCCATCTCTCCTTCGAGACAGACAGGGCTACATCTCGACCATCACGAATCATATTGATGAACTTCGCTTCTGGGAAAATTTTGAAGATGTATTTGGCATTAATGATATTTGTTGGAGTCGAATCACCAAAGTACTCAATTTCAGTTGAACTGATCTGTGCCCTAGAAAGTGAGTAGAAAAAATCTCTAGCAGCTTTCTTTGGATCGTTTTTGTAAGTACTTTCAAAGCTCTTTAACGCCTTTTCTAGAATATCTTTTGAGATCCCCTGGATAAGTCCACGTTGATTGCCCTTTTTCCCGATCTCACTCCACCAACGCCCATGAATCCTTGTGGAGAAGAGATCATATTTACTTGTACCCATTATTGGCATAAGTCGTGCAGAAATCGAGTTACGAAGTTCTTTGAGGGAGCGCTCCTCAGACAAAGGCCTTCTAAAATTAAAATCAATCAACCCTTTGCGATCAGTTAAATACTTAATCTCACGAGGAAGACTGGCATGAAATTTTGGGTGCCGCGTGAGTAGATTTACGATGATTGTCGTTCCGCTACGACCGGTTCCGCCAGTAAAGACTGGGGTAATTGGTTGGTCCATATCAAAACTTTAAGGGTATGAGAGCGTAGGCTATGTATTTCATATGAGATTTCGGGAAAAGAAGGTAAATTCACATAGATATCTCAGCAACGTACGGCCTTGCCTACCTTAGGCGGGGCTGATTCTCATTATTCTTAAGACTCACATGTTTATTCAGAGTTAGGTGTTGTGGATTCATGATCAAAGAAAATCATCGGCGTTCAATTGCAAAAGCCTTGACTTGGCGTGTTACCGGTACTCTCGACACCTTTTTACTATCCTTCCTGATCACTCGGCAACTTAAGTTTGCAGTAGCTATCTCTGCGACAGAGCTTGTCACCAAAATTGTGCTCTATTACTTCCACGAACGCATCTGGGAAAAAGTTAAGTGGGGTCGCTCAGATGCCGCTCCAGCCAACGGCTAACAATTAGATCTAATGTTTGGATTCAGAGGAAAAGTAGTAGTTCCCGTATTTATCGGTGGGACAGGACGTAGCGGCACCACCATTCTTGGAGATCTGCTCAATGAGCACTCACGTGTGCGTACGAGTAATCCGACCGAGGTTAAATTCTTAGCCAATCGTGGTGGCTTTCTGGATGTCGTTTTCGGTTCTCTGAACGCACAACCTATTAGTCGTGAGAAGGTTTCAATTTTCCATTATCGAACTTATCGCAAACGCGTACAAAAAGAGGTGTCGCTGAGGCGAAACCGATTTGAGGAGTTCAGTACCAAATTGTGGCATAAGTGGTGGGAGATTGATGCACCTGCCCCGCATGGTCCAGGTCTGCACGCAGGCATTGAAAAGAGAGATCTACAAAGGTTGTTAGAAAAGTACTCCCAAGACATTAAGAAAAATCCAATTCAGCAAGCTCGAAAATTTATGAAGTCATTTATCAAATTACAAAAGGGCGGAAAGCGAGAGAAGTTTTGGGCTGAAACAACCCCCATGAATATCTCCTACTCACATCGATTGATTGAGCTGTTCCCTGAAGCCAAATTCATTGTGATTCGTAGAGACCCAAGAGATGTGATTGCCTCATTGCTAACCAAAGATTGGGGACCTAATACCGCTTTGGAAGGTGTTGAGTGGATCGAGTCTCGCTTGCGAGCTGATCACGAGGCTCTTCAGTCAGTGCCACCAAATCAAGTGTTGTTTGTAACTCTAGAAGATTTGGTCATGAATTCTCCACAAGATAGCTACAACAAGATCTTAAATTTTTTGCAGTTACAAGATGAGCCAGCTATGCGCGCCTTTCACACCAGCAACATGACGGTAGAGAATGCATCATCTGGGCGTTGGAGGAAAGAGATCGATACCCCCGAATTTGGTGAAGCTATAGATCAAATGAATCTACGCTTAGGTCGAGATAAAATTATCTAAATCCACCCTTTCATGGAGTAAAGTTCGGCATATTCACAGGGGTTTCACATCTAATTGTCGAGACAAGAGACCGTCACAAGGCTTACCGTCACATTATGACAACAATTGACTTTCTACCTAAAGCAAAGCGAACAAAAGTTGGCCTAATTGGATTTGGAAAGACCGGTCGAGCAGTAGCCATGGTTTTGTTACTGGACAAAACTATTGACCTGGTCTGGGTAGTTCGGAAGTCTAGAATTTTGGAGCATCGCTCTGTTCCGGAGTTTCTCGGTATTGATTCTGACGAAGATGGCTCAATCCATTGGATTGAGGATGTGGACTTTGAAACACTTCAAGAAAACTGTCCGGTTGATGTGATAATTGATTTTAGCTCTGAAACAGGCATGGATTACTACGGTGAAGTTGCCGCAGAACAAGGCATCACGATTATTTCGGCTATCTCCTCGCTTCCAGAGAGCCGACTCAGAACTCTAAAGCAGTATGGCGAAAGCACAAAAGTGCTCTGGTCTCCAAACATAACTTTGGGGATTAATTTCCTAATCATTGCGGCAAGGACGCTTCAAAAAATTGCACCATTTGCCGACATCTCAATATTAGAGGAGCACTTTAAGGCCAAAAAAGAGATATCGGGAACTGCTAAGAAGATAGCTCAAGCCTTGTCCTACAATGAAGATGAGATTCGAACCGTGAGAGCTGGTGGAATCATCGGCGTGCATGAAGTCTTGTTTGGATTTCCATATCAAACAGTGCGCTTGAAGCATGAGTCTATTGCTCGTGAAGCCTTTGGAAATGGGGCAAGGTTTGCATTAAAGGAACTGGAAGCACGTGGCCCAGGTTTCTACAGTATGGAGGAGTTAGTGGGCGAGTTGTTTGTCAAAGCTAATTCGGAGTTTGTTTCCACTCCTAATTTGACCCCAATAGGCAGCAAGTCATATCTACGAGATCTTAAAAAGTGGTTACTTCGTAAAGGCAGATAAAACAGAGCTTGCCCTTCAATTCAGTTTCAGAATGGCGTTGGCAACTTTGAGATCTCGCTCAAACACCATTAATTGAGGCCCATCCAAAGTCTGCGTCAAAGTGGCTTTGATATTTGCATCTATTAACTTCTGTAAACTCATCTGAGCTTCAATGTAATTGCTTGGAGTTTGCAGCGGTTTAAGCAAACCGTATTGATCTTTCTTTCCAGCTTTTATCGGAGTAATTATCAATCGCTTATTGGATGAAAAACCCCATTTGAGAACAAGAATCAATAAAGCTAAACCTACAAATCCTCCAAAGGATTGTAAGAAAAGTGCGTTATTGATTCCACCAAGCATGTGCAGAGTCTAATAGCGCTTGAGTAAATCCTTCATGAGTGCAATCTCTTTTTCTTGGGCTTCAATTATTGCTGCAGCTAACCCGGCTACCTCTTTATTATCAGAGTCAATTACATCTTGAGCCATAGTGATCGCTCCCTCGTGGTGGGCGATCATCCCTTCAAGAAAGAGGCGATCAAAAGTTGCTCCCTCTGAGTCCTGTAGCTGTTGGATCTGACTATCACTCAACATTCCATCCATCATGTGCCCCATATGAGTAGAAGCGTTAACACCGCTCCAACTTTTCATTAATTCAATTCAAGAGACCAAGTGCCAACATTAGGGCAAGAATTTTTTTCATATGAGTATCAGGTTAAAGATTGAAGATCACCCCTGCAACCTGAAACTTCCCATGAATTCATCAGGAATATCAGAAAACTCTGTGAATCTAGGCGAGGGTTCATGGTTGGAAGGGTCTAAAAAGAGCGCCCCTGATAGAGTTTATGGAGGGGAGGCGTGCCATGTTAAAAAAGATTAGCGTAATAGTCTGGCTTCTCCTCTTTTGCTCATCCACTATTGCATTCGCTGCCCCCACGGTGGAAACTGCACAGCGAGAGGTTGATAAGTTACGAACCCTTGCCGCTGCCAAGTATGAAGCGGCAAATGAGGCAACTATTCGCATTAAACAGCTCCAAGCCGAAACAAGTGTTCTTCGCAAAAAAGAGGAGGGATTACGTAAGGAGCTAGATGCTTCAGCAAAGTTTTTGGCTCAAATTGCAATTGCTCAATATAAAGCCAATGGATTAGGGCAAGGCATAGAACTTCTCTTTTCAGCAGATCCAACCAAGTTTCTCTCAGATGCTGCAACCCTTGATGTGCTCTCTCGAGGATACTCTGAACAGTTACGAGAGTTTGAAACAAACAAGCAGAGAGTCGAAGCATCACAATTAGTTGTTTCAGACCGAACGGCGCTATTGAAGGCTCAGCAGACTAAGCTCAATCGAGAGGTCACACAAGCAAAGTCGGCCCTTCAGCGGGCAGAAAAAATCCTCAAGTCCTTAAAGAAGGAGGATAGAGAACGGTTAGCAGCTGAAGAAGCAGCACGAGAGAGTAAAATTCTTAAGGACTCGAAGAAATATGCCACCTCATTTAAAGGCGATAACTCCCGAGGATCACTTGCACTGCGATATGCGCTAGCCCAAGTTGGCGACATCTATGTGTGGGCCGCCGCAGGTCCAACTCGATGGGATTGTTCCGGGCTGACAATGAGAGCCTTTCAAAAAGCTGGTGTCTCTCTGCCACATTCCTCTCGGATACAAGTAAAATACGGTAAATCAATTTCATATGGAGCACTAAAGCCTGGGGATTTAGTCTTCTTTGGTAGACCAATTAGTCATGTCTCTATTTATATGGGGGGCGGAAAAATGGTTCATGCGCCTCGGCCCGGAAAGAGAGTTGAAGTTGTAGCTATGACTAAAAAGTTTGGATCAAAACCATTTGTAGCTGCGAAAAGACTGTAATGCGAAATATAAAGGTTCTCGGAGTTTCCATCGCCCTAATTAGCGCTCTTCTGCTTGTTCCAAGCAGCCCATCTCTTGCCTCCAGTCACAAGCCAACATTGAAACAAATCGAAGCGGCCAAAAAAGTCGAGGCTGCAAAGAAAAAGGTTGCTGAAGAGGCTCTCCAGAAATTACTGAAGGCCAGAGGCAACTTAAAGGCTCTCACTGTTATTGCTACTAACGCAGCTGCAAAGTACCAACGAGCTCGCCAAGAGTTAGTTGTAGCCACTCGCGAGTCGGTCGCTGCAACAAATGTCTATAACGAAGCGATCGCCAATGTGGCCTTTACACACCGAGAAATTGGAAAGCTTGCGGTTCACGCCTATATGTCTGGCGGGGGACTCACAGATTTAGAGGCGGTTCTTAGCGCAACCGGTCCACAAGAGATCGTTGAAAGACTTTCGACTATTGAAAATCTTGGAGCCAGTAATAAAACAACATTAAAACGCTTTAGAGAAGCAGAAGATATTGCTCAAGAGGCAAAATTAGCTGCAGATGCTGCTAAGCAGCGCCAAGCTTTTGTTACTGCACAGGTAGAAGAGAGCAAGAAAGAGGCTGATGAGGCTAAAGCTGAACAGCAAAAAGAGGTAGATAAGCTACAAGCGGTTCAAGATAAGTTACAAAAAGATTTAGCCTCTGCTAAGAAAGTTAGAATTACTCTTGAGCAGCGCCGCCAGCTTGCAATTCTTGAAGAGGCCCGAGCAAGTGAAGCGGCAAAGGTTACAGGCCAATCAAGAGTCTGGAAGACCGGGGGTCCTACAGGAGCCAAAACTTCTCGGACCACGCAGGCACAACGATTGCAGGCGGTTGAATTTGCGAAGAAGCAAGTATTGGCAAAGAAACCTTATGTCTGGGGAGATGAGGGTCCGAACTCCTTTGATTGCTCAGGTTTAGTCTACGCCGCATATCGATCAGCCGGACTGGGTTGGCCGATTTGGGATCGACTTAACTCTGGGCTTTATTACACATACACTAAGCAGATTCCACTGGCAGAAATGGAGCCTGGCGATCTTATTTTCTACTCTTACAAGGGAACTATCAGCACAATTCATCACATCACGATTTATGCCGGTAACGGAATGATGTGGGAGGCTCGCTCAACAAAGAGTGGGTTGAGATATTCAGATATTTACAGCGTGCCAGGAATGATGCCTTATGCGGGACGGGTGTGATTACTAAATAAGAGCTAATTCTGAGGAAGAACTCTTCTTCCAAGGAACCGAATTCACTTTCAATTTTGACGGAATTACTTGCATCATTTAGTGGTGAGGAAGTTAATCCTCAGCTCCGCCGATTTAGAGCTTGGCCTAGATCTTTAATAGGCTGAAATACCTTCATCTAGAAGTTCTGAAACCGCTCTATCGAATTTACTATGAAATTCTTTATCTAAACGTTCATCGCCTTTCCATCTGCCGATATGTGCTCTATCCCCATCGACCTCTTCAGCGAAGTAGTTACTCATTTGCTCTTGATCGCTAATCTTGAGAAAATTGAGTATCTCCTCATAAGTTTCAGTTCTTTTCTCAGCAACCAGGTTTTCAAGTTTGATATTCAAACATTGGTCAGGACCCAAAAGCCGGGTAGCCCTATTCGCTAATTGCAATTTTTTCTTCCACCAATCAATAGCTACCAATGGTTTTTTAGGTCCCCACGGCTCCCTCAAAACGGAGCTGATCGTATCCT
>DDZI01000097.1:8137-8976 GCA_002346305.1 Actinobacteria bacterium UBA3012
AAAACGGAGCTGATCGTATCCTTTCCACTTCTTTGCATATGAATAAATAGCGCGCTTTCAAAAAGCTCACTTATTTGGGAAGCCCTTTCAATATTTGTCGGTGTAGTGTCAACAAATACCTTTGAGTTATCGAAGTGCTTGTGACTCTTAACCACTTTAAAAAAGAAATTCCGTGTGCTGCATAAAGGATGTTTTCTATACTCTGACTTTAATCGCTCAATTTCAGCATTTAGAGTCGGAAGTGAGAATCCCTGCTGTAATCCGGCTATTCCACCTCGTTTACCGGGTCTTTCCCACCAATCTTCATTAATCCGTCTCTCTAATTCCTCAATATTTCTCTTTGATTGTGCAAGGTTAAGAAATCGTCTTCCACTACTAATGGGATGAACTTTTTTCAAAATATCTGGAGTCTGAGGTATTGGAACACCATCAACCAAATCTAGTAGTCCACCTTTTCCTGTTAAAAATTTTATTTCATAAGGGTTTCCTGCGAGAACTAATTCATGCCTGGAAAGTATCTTCCCAACTAGCGTTGTTCCTGATCGCCCAGTTCCACCTGAGAAAACCGGTCTAAATTCTGGTGTCATAGTCACACCATATGTGTTCTATGAAATTGCGAGTGGATTTATCTCGATGCGTTACCTGTTAAAGTACTGTGAATTCAACCGCCGTAAGGGTAGCTCCTGCAATAGACACACATAGATTTGGGTCGAAATGGTCACCGCCACCACCTAGGCTCACGGGTCAGATCAACGAGCAGAAATGCCTGCTTAAGACCCCCCTAAAGGCTTGATCTGCCCATTACCATTTTAGAGTGCGATTCAAGGGGAGCATTGCCA
>DDZI01000097.1:9282-9549 GCA_002346305.1 Actinobacteria bacterium UBA3012
TCATAGTTGGAGTTAAATTCCCCAAAGGCACATATCAAGTTAATACATTTGGAATTTCCTGCTCAAAAGTAATGGGTAACAAAGGGCTATTTTCTAAGTTTCTGAAATTGAAAGATAAAGATCCACTTCCTAAGCCCTGGCGTTATCTAGCAGGTGCAGTAGGAGCACCAAAGTTTTCATCAGCTCCGGGCGTCGGATTTCGAGTTCAGTTACTGACAGCAACTCCAAGTGTGAATCCAACTCCAACACCAACTGCCGCACCTACAC
>DDZI01000036.1:0-6209 GCA_002346305.1 Actinobacteria bacterium UBA3012
GGTGCATTTGGTACGAGTTTATGGCTTTCATTGGGACTGGCTGGGGCCGGAATTATGACCGTGGCTCCCCTACTATTTTTTAATGGCTCCACAGTGCGATTACCTTTATCTGTGGTCGGTTTACTTCAATATATAACACCAACAATCATGTTCATCATTGGTGTAACCGTAAATGGAGAAGCCATGCCTTTGGCACGCTGGATTGGATTTTTTGCTATTTGGGTTGCTTTAATATGTTTAGGTAGTGATTTATGGAAATCAGGAAGAGCGAGTAACCAAGGAATCGCACAAAGTTAAGAATGCAGAAGTAGTTTGATTAACTGGCACTACTGATAGCAATTTTCGAGAATTTTCGGCGTACTGCAAAGCAATGGTACGTGCTTCTTCTAATGCGGGATGATTTCTAAGAGTATTTAAAACTTCTGCTACTTCATTCTCATCTGAAATTGGGCCAGCCAATGAGGCAATTAACTTTTGATCCTCAGGACGATCCGCTTTTTGAACCAGTAAAGTTACTAATGTAGGTACTCCTTCACGCAGATCTGTTCCTGGTGTTTTTCCGGATTCATTTGTCTCGCTTGCAATATCAATTACATCATCAGCCAACTGGAAAGCGATACCGATCTCTTCGCCAAATGTGGTGAGAGCTTCAACTACTTGTGTAGATGCGCCGGATAACAGGGCTCCAAATCGAATACTGGTTCCGAAGAGAGAACCGGTTTTATCGGCAATCACCGAAATGTAATGCTCCAATGGATCGGCACCATTTTGCGGACCTTGAGTCTCCTTTATCTGCCCAATGACTAATCTTTCAAAAGTTCTGGCTTGAAGTCGTACTGCTTCAGGTCCTAAATCAGCTAATAGATCAGAGGCTTTCGCAAATAGATAATCTCCAGTCAAAATTGCAACAGCATTGCCCCAGCGCTCATTTGCACTTTCCACTCCCCGACGTAATGGGGCTTCATCCATAACATCATCATGGTAAAGCGTTGCAAGATGAGTTAATTCGCAGACCACGGCAGCTTCAATTACTTGACGCTCTCCCATGTTCCCATAATTTGCCGCAAGCAAAGTAAGAACAGGACGTAATCTTTTCCCTCCGGCAACAATTAGATGGCGAGAAGTTTCATTTACAAAAGGATATTCGCCCTCAACATGTGCAAATAACAATTTTTCCACTAAATCTAAACGTCTAGCGAGATCTTGCTCAATCTCAGGAGCTAGATCTGGAAGTTTAGCCATTTGCTAACCTGCAAAAAATGCAAGTGAATTTATAGCGGAGATAACTGGTTGTGGATAAACTCCCATAACTATTGTGGCAACTGCACAAATTGCAATAGTTGCAACAGTTACTGGTGATGGAATCACTACTGAGGTTCCATCTTCAACAGAATCGCTAAAGTACATCAAAACAACAATACGGACATAAAAGAACGCTGCGATTGCACTAGCGAGTACACCCACTACAACAACTGAAATATTTCCACTCTTGTATGCGGCCGAAAATATGGCAAACTTTCCAACAAAACCACTTGTGAGTGGGATTCCAGCTAGTCCTAGCAAGAATAGAGTAAAAGTTCCAGCAACTAGTGGTGAGCGCTTGCCTAAACCTGCCCATCGGTTCAAATCACTCACTTCGCCACCAGAATCTCGCACTAAAGTAACAATTGCGAATGTTCCAATTGTTGCAAATCCATAAGTGAACAAATAAATCAAAATTGCATCTAAGCCGTCTTTACTCAGAGCAATAATACCTGTTAGCAAAAATCCAGAATGTGCGATTGCAGAGTACGCAAGAACACGTTTAACATCTTTTTGAGCAATTGCAATAACTGTACCAATCGCCATTGTTGCTATAGAGATCGCGATCAAAATTGGGCGCCAGCTCCAAACCAGACCACCAACTGCAAAATAGTAAATTCGAAGGGCGGCACCAAATGCCGCAACTTTTGTTACCGCTGCCATGAAGGCTGTTACTGGAGTTGGAGAGCCTTGGTAAACATCTGGTGTCCAAGCATGGAATGGAGCGGCTGAGACTTTAAACAGTAATCCGACTGTGAGTAGAGCTAAACCAATTAGTATGAATTGATCGCTTCCGCCAGATTCGACAATTGACTGGCGAATTCCATCAAATGTTGTGCTTCCGGCTTGACCGTAAATAAATGCTGAGCCAAATAGGAAAAAAGCCGATGAAAATGCACCTAGTAAGAAGTATTTGAGGGCTGCTTCTTGAGAAAGTAATCTGCGACGCTGAGAAAGTCCAGCCATTAAATACAGTGGGAGTGATAAAACTTCTAGAGAAACAAAAAGAGTTAATAAATCGTTCGCAGCAGGGAAGATCAACGCCCCCGATATGGCGAAAAGAGTTAATGGGAATACCTCGGTTTGTTGCAAACCAGAAACCAGCGCTTTTTGTTCTTCATTTGAACCTGGGATCGCAGCAGCTTGTGCTGTAAACGACTGGAAGCCGCGTTCTGCAATTAAAAGCAAACCTAAGAAGCCAAAAATCAAAACTGAGCCTTGTAAAACAATAGCCACGCCATCGATCGACATGGCGTTAACGGCAACTTTCGAACTTGAATTGCGAATCAGAATTAATTGCAAGAAAGCCAAAGTAACAGCCGCGAATGAAGTTCCTACTTGTAAGACATAGCGGTAGCGACGAGAAGCAAATGCCTCAATAAGTACTCCAATTAACGCTGCTGCTAAAACAATTAAAATTGGTCCAAGCATTCCATATTCAATATTCGGAGCGGTCATTACTTTCCTCCCGTAATTCCGGTAATTTCGAGGGCTGAAAGTGTGGCGGTCGCTGCTGGATTAATTACATCTAATAAAGGTTGAGGATAGAAACCAAAGAAAATAATGATTGCTATGACCGGAGCGATGGAAACTTTCTCACGCAGGGTTAAGTCAGTTAAATTCTCATTGCCTGGCGTTGTCGGCCCATGTAACGCGCGTTGTACTGGAATCAAAATATAAAGAGCCGCAAAGATAATTCCAATAGTTCCAATAATTGCCGGAATTGGATAACGCTCAAATGTTCCAATTAGCACCAAGAATTCACTTACGAAAGAGGAAAGACCGGGTAAAGCCAAGCTCGACATTCCAGCTATAAAGAATGACCAAGCCATTATTGGAGTGACTCTTTGCAATCCTCCAAAATCAGAAATTCGCTCAGATTTTCGACGTGAAATCATCCAACCAGCGATTAAGAATAATGCCGCAGTGGAGAAGCCGTGATTGATCATGTACAAAGTGGCACCAGAATGTGATTGCTGTGTAAAGGCAAAAATGCCAAGTGTTATAAAACCAAAGTGTGAGATTGAAGTGTAAGAAATCAAGGCTTTGATATTGCCATCACCAGATGATGTTCCTTGAGCGATAGCTAAAAAGGCTCCATAGAAAATTGATATCAGAGACAGCACAATAATTGTTGGGCCAAACTCTTTAGATGCTTCTGGGAAGAGTGAAAGACAGAAGCGGATCATTCCGTAAGTTCCGACTTTGTCTAAAACACCAAGGAGTAAAACGGATGTTCCTGGTGTGGCAGAGCGCGCCGCATCAGGCAACCAAGTATGGAATGGCCAAAGTGGTGCCTTAATTGCAAATGCAATAAAGAAACCTAGGAATAGCATTCGCTGTGTTACTGGATCAATAGTTAATTGTGAGAGCGCAGTTACATCAAAGGTAGGTTCCTCGAATTGATTGCCACTAATTACATACAATCCAATTATTGATGCGAGCATCAATAACCCGCCAAATAGCGAGTAAAGCAAGAATTTTACTGCTGCAGCTGCTTTCTCTCCAGTTCCATAACCACCAATGAGGAAGTAAACCGGGATGAGCATTGCTTCAAAAAAAACGTAGAAGAGGAAAATGTCTGTAGCAGCAAAAACTCCCACGATCATAGTTTCAAGAATAAGAATTAAGCCAAAGAAGTTCTTAACTGACCAACGCCCACCTTCGGCCTCGTTCCAGCATGCCGCTATAACTATTGGAGTTAACACAAGCGCTAGTAAAATCAATAGAAGCGAGATTCCATCTACACCTAAAGCGTAATTAATCCCGAAAGCCGGAATCCATTGATATTTTTCGACAAATTGAAATCCATAGACAGAGCGATCAAAAGATAATGCCATTCCCAATCCAGCAATTGCCACAACTATTGAAACTGCAAGAGCAACTTGCTTGGCAAGCAAATCACTGCCTTTAGGAAGTAAAAATACTGCTGCACTTCCAACAAGTGGAAGCAGGCCTAAAATTGTTAAGGTATTCATAGGGTAACCACCAAAATCGCGGTAAGAATTGCAACTGTTCCAAGCAAAATCAGTAATGCATAGGAGCGAACATACCCAGTCTGAGTCTTCCGAAGATCACCAGCTAGTCGAAGTGTCATTGCTCCTACCCCACTAACAGCGCCATCTACTACTCTCTTGTCGAGAAACGCAAGGACTCTTGTTAGTGATTGCCCTGGACGCATAAAAACGGCTTCATTGAAATCATCTTGCAATAAATCTCGACGTGCAACTTTGGTCCACGCCGTGACATCAGTTGGGGCGGATACTGGAATAGCTTTGCGTCCGTATTTCGCCACTGCAAAAGAAACGCCTATTGCAACCGCAGTCATCGCCAGTCCGGTTACAACTATTGGTGCCAAAAGTTCAGTTTCATGTTCATGATGATCTTTATCTACAACAGGTGCTAAAAAGTTCTTTAATCGATCGCCGCTGTAAAAAATAAACCCTGTAGTAACAGACCCTATGGACAACAAAATCATCGGTATCGTCATTAACCACGGAGATTCATGTGGATGTGCTTGAGAATCCCAACGCTTAGTACCAAAGAAAGTCATCAACATTACGCGGGTCATGTAAAACGCGGTGATTGCTGCACCGAGCAAAGTGATGCAACCAAGAATGATTCCTTTGCTGCCACCAGCATTAAAAGCAGTTTCAATTATCTTATCTTTTGAATAGAAGCCAGCAAAAGGCGGGATTCCAATAATTGCCAAATATCCAAGCCCAAATGTCGCAAAAGTTATTGGCATAACTTTACGAAGTGCGCCGTATTTACGCATATCTACTTCGTCATTCATTCCATGCATTACCGAACCAGCACCGAGGAACATTCCAGCTTTAAAGAATCCATGTGTGAGCAAGTGCATCATTGCGAATGCATAACCAGCCGGTCCCAAACCAGTAGCCAAAATCATATAACCGATCTGCGACATGGTTGATGCTGCCAATGCTTTTTTAATATCATCTTTTGCCATACCAATAACGGCACCAAATAGCAGAGTCACAGCTCCAACAATTACTACTAGAAGCTGTGCTGTAGGTGCATTATCAAAAACAAAATTTGATCGAGATATTAAATAGACGCCAGCAGTAACCATTGTTGCGGCATGGATTAATGCTGAAACTGGAGTAGGTCCAGCCATGGCATCGCCAAGCCAAGCCTGTAGCGGAAATTGTGCCGATTTTCCAACAGCTGCAAGCAAAATTGCCGCACCCATTGCATTAAGAGCAGTCGAACTTGCTGAGCCACTTTCAATTCCCCTAGCAACACCATCAAAAGTTACTGAGCCAAATTGCACAAATGCGATCATGACTGCAAGAGAAAGACCCACGTCTCCGACTCGATTGGCAACAAACGCCTTTTTCGCCGCAGTTGCATAAGTTGGCTTTTGATTCCAGAAACCTATTAATAGGTATGAGGCAAGACCTACGCCTTCCCATCCAACATAGAGGTTCAGATATGAATCACCTAGAACTAATAGAAGCATGGCAGCAATAAAGAGATTTAAATATGCAAAAAAACGACGACGGTCAATATCGTGAGACATGTATGAAATTGAGTAAATATGAATCAATGTTCCGACACCGGTAATCAAAAGAACAAAACAAATCGAAAGTTGATCAAGCAACAAAGTTGCGTCTACTTTAAATGAACCAACATTGATCCAAGTAAAAAGACGTTGGGTTACTCCGCGAGCTTCTTCATCGCGTCCAAGCATTTTATTTAATTCAATCAATGCCACAGCAAATGAACCGGCAGAAGCTGCAGTGCCAATCAAGTGTCCGATCCGATCTAGCGCACGACCTCCAAGCAACAAAAAGGCTGAACTAAAAAGTGGAATCGCGATTAAGTAAACCAAAGTACTACTAGTACCCGAGACCATTAAAGCCTCAACAATCTTGCATCAT
>DDZI01000036.1:6299-8172 GCA_002346305.1 Actinobacteria bacterium UBA3012
AGCATTAATTCAATACACATGAAAACAACGATTGCATTTCGTCTCAACAAAACACCTGCAGCACCTAGTGAAAACAGGATGCAAGAGAGATAGATGTAATTCATAGGATTCATGATTACTTCTCCTCTCTATCTTCATCAGATGTTTCGATGAATTTATAATCCGCTGGTTTAGCCAAATGGCCACGAGCGGCAATTACATCCGAAACAGATAAATCCGAGGTGGTGCCATCTGGCAACAATGCTGGAATATCAACCGCGTTGTGACGAGCAAATGTTCCTGGCCCTGGCAATCCAGCTGCTGGCTCTGCGCTTTGACGCACCCGCTCCTCTGATAAGGCACGCTGGTCTTTCTGATCAGAATCTGGTTCGCGATGCGCCAAAACCATGGCGCCGATCGCTGCGGTAATCAGTAAGGCAGATATAACTTCAAATGCCCAGACGTACTGAACAAAAATCAGTTTCGCAATTCCTTCAACATTTCCTTCACCATTTGCAATCAGGAGGCCAACAAAAGGTCGGCCAAGATTTCCTTTTGAAACTAAAGCAATTAGCAAACCTGCTACACCTACTGCAGCAACAATTCCCAGAACTCGTTGGCCTTTAATTGTTTCAATTAATGAATCTGCTGAATCAACCCCGACAAGCATCAAGATAAATAGGAAGAGCATCATCACTGCGCCTGTGTAAACAATAATTTGCACAATTCCCAAGAATGGCGCTTCATTCAAAATATAAAAGACTGCTAACGAAATCATTACAGCAGCGAGCAAAAGTGCTGAATGAACTGCTTTTTTAACTAAAAGCATTCCTACCGCGCACAGCACTGTGATCGGGGCTAATACATAGAATAAAACTGCTTCAGAATTCGAGGTTTGATCTTGAATAATTGCTGCAAGGTTCATGGCTTCACCCCGCCATTATTTTTTTGTGATGGGTGTGAGGATTTTACTTTTCCATGATAATAATCTTGATCATCAGTACCAGGATAGTAAGGGTGCGGTGCTTCGATCATCCCAGGCTGTAATGGCGCTAATAGGTCTGACTTTTCGAAAATTAATTTAGCGCGATCATCATCGGCTAACTCATATTCATTTGTCATGGTAAGTGCGCGGGTGGGACACGCCTCAATGCAAAGACCGCAAAAAATACAACGTAGGTAATTAATTTGGTAGACAGCGCCAAAACGTTCACCTGGTGAATAGCGAAGTTCATCTGTGTTGTGTCCGCCTTCAACCAAAATGGCATCTGCTGGGCAGGCCCATGCGCATAATTCGCAGCCGATGCATTTTTCTAACCCATCAGGATGGCGATTTAGTTGATGGCGACCATGAAAACGAGGAGCTGTTGGCTCTTTTACTTCAGGGTATTGAACTGTATTAACTTTTCTAAACATCATTGCAAAAGTAACCCAAAATCCTTTTAGTTGAGTTAAAAATGGTTTTGCATTTTCATTTCCAATCGAAACATCTGTGTATTCGACTGAAGAAAGATCATGCTTCTTCTCTATTTCACTCATGGATGACCCTTTCTTGCCCTGCTTTTGGCACAGAAATAGTTGAAATATCCATTGGAAGTTTAGGAATTGGGAATGAAGGAGCGGCCGGCATTGGGCGAGATATCGCCGTTTCTGTGCGATTCTTAGCCGCGCGTTCCCAAATCGTGCTGGCAAATAGATAGAGCAAAATTACTCCACCTGCGAAGGCAATTATCACTGAACGAGAAGTTCCTTGATTTGAGAAATAACGCAAAAGTGCCACAATCAAAATCCAAGCAATATTCGCTGGGATTAATACTTTCCAGCCAAATTTCATGAACTGGTCATATCTCAATCTTGGCAATGTTCCACGCAACCATACAAAGATAAAGAAGAA
>DDZI01000036.1:8336-15754 GCA_002346305.1 Actinobacteria bacterium UBA3012
CCCAAGAACAGAGTTGTCGCTAAAGCAGATACGCCAATTATATTTACATATTCAGCTAAGAAAAATAGTGCAAATTTGAGTGAGGAATATTCTGTGTGGAATCCACCAACAAGTTCACCTTCTGCTTCTGCTAAATCAAATGGAGCTCTATTCGTCTCGCCGACCATTGAAATTGTAAAGATCGCAAACGATGGGAAAAGAGTTACTGCAAACCACCATGTGCTTTGCGAATCGACGATATCTATTGTGGACATTGATCCTGCATATAAAAAGACGGCTACAAGAGAAAGTCCCATTGCAATCTCATATGAGATTACTTGAGCACTTGATCGTAGACCGCCTAATAGAGGGTAGGTCGATCCAGAAGACCAGCCAGCTAAAACAATTCCATAAACCCCGATGGAGGCAATAGAAAGGATGTACAAAACTCCAACTGAAATATCAGTTAACTGGAGTGCAGTTTTTTCACCAAATAAAGTAACTTCACCGGTCATTGGAATTACTGCAAAAGCCATAAAACAGGTAGTTGCACTAATTATTGGAGCAATAATAAAAACAATTTTGTCTGCTGCTGCCGGAATTAAATCCTCTTTAAGAGCCAGTTTCACTCCATCTGCCAACCCCTGTAAGACTCCAAATTTTCCTACGCGGTTTGGACCAAGACGCATCTGCATCCGAGCAACAATTCGGCGTTCAGCCCAAACTGCCATAATTGTTGAGACTAAGCAGATTACAAAGATTATTACTGCCTTTAGGATGACTATTGAAATAGGGTCATCAAGAATTATCTCTCTCATATTCCTTTACGCACCTTTACTCCGTCGCCATTAAGTGCACCAAGAATTCGAAGTGATTCGGCTCCAACTCCATTGCGTGGCAACCAAATTACGCTATCTAGAATTTCGCTTACTTCAACAGGAAGCGCAAGTGAGCCTCTATCTGTTGAGACCGTTACTAGATCACCATTTTTTACACCAAGTTCATTTGCAAATTTCGTGCTCACACGGGCAAGATTTTTGCGTGCCGTCCCTGCTAAATTTGGTTCATTCACTTGAAGTGAGCCGTTATCCAAAAGGTGGCGCCAGGTCGCAAGAATTGTTCCTGCTTTAACATTTTCACCTTGTGTTGCCGTGAATGTGGCTCTTGCTCCGTCCCAAGAACCGACAGCTGCAAATTCTTTTGCCGCAGCTTTTGAGCCAGTTAGATTAATTGGCGTTCCCATCACATCAGACAAGAGTGATAGCACATATGCATCACTTCGATGTTGAGCATCTGGAGCTGCTTTCTCAAATGAACGAGATGTTCCGGCCCAACTCATAAATGAACCAGATTTTTCAGTTACTGCAGCAATTGGAAAAATCACATCTGCAAACTCCGTAATGGCACTTGGACGCATCTCAAGAGAGACGATAAAACTCTTTTCCAAAGCGCTTACCGAAGGTTGTTGCATATCGTAAGGATCAACGCCACCTATAACTAGAGCTTCTAACTCCCCTGAATTTGCTGCTGTCAAAATTTGATCTGCACTTTTCCCAATTTCCGTAGGTAGGGATTCAACTCCCCATGCTGCCGCAAGATCTACCCGAGCAGTCGCATCACTTACTAAGCGACCTCCTGGCAACAAATTTCCAATTGCTCCAACTTCAATAGCTCCACGCTCGCCAGCACGTCGTGGAACCCAAGCAATTTTTGCTCCACTCTTATCTGCCAACTGAGCAACTGCCGAGAGTCCGCCAGTAGATTCTGCTAAACGTTCGCCAGAAATAATTATCGATTTATTTGTTAGCGATAAACCATTTAGCGCAGCAGCTTCTTGACCCGGTACGGTTAACACAGATTTCGCATTTAACTTTTTAAAGCCTCGGGATTGATATGGAGTAATTGCCGTTACTTCAAGTGCCCGCTTACGAACTTGCTTTCTGATTCGCAAGAAAATGATTGGTGACTCTTCTTCAGGTTCAAAGCCAACAAGAACAACATGATCTGCCGAATCAATATCTTGGTAATTTACTTTTGATCCGACTACATGAGCCGCTAGGAAATCCGCTTCTTCTTGAGAATGTGGACGAGAACGGAAATCAATGTCATTCGTATTTAGAACTACTCGGGCAAATTTTGAATAACCATAAGCATCTTCAACGGTAGAACGTCCACCAACTAGTACGCCGGCTCGTTTGCCTTTCAAACCTACAGCAGCTGCGGCTAGCGCTTCTGGCCATGATGCTTCTCGTAATTGACCGTTTTCGCGAATCAATGGATTTGCAATGCGATCTTTAGCCATCGTGTATTGGAACGCCCAACGTCCTTTGTCGCAATTCCACTCTTCATTAACATTTGTGTCATCGCCAGCAAGTCTGCGAAGCGTTTTGTTTCTGCGCACATCCGTACGTAGTGAACAACCTGATGCGCAATGCTCGCAAACACTCGGTGTCGAAACTAAGTCAAATGGACGTGAGCGGAAACGATAAGCAGAACCTGTTAATGCACCAACTGGACAAATCTGCACTGTATTTCCTGAAAAATAAGATTCAAATGGGTCTTTTTCATAGATACCAACCTGCTGCAGTGCTCCTCTTTCATTTAGAGAGATGAAAGGGTCGCCGGCAATCTCTTCTGAAAAACGTGTACAACGTGCGCACAGGATACAACGTTCTCTGTCCAGCAATACTTGTGATGAGATATTTACTGGCTTTTCAAATGTTCGCTTTGTTCCTTCAAATCTTGATTCGCTTTGGCCGTTGCTCATGGCTTGATTTTGCAGCGGGCACTCTCCACCTTTATCGCAAACTGGGCAATCAAGAGGATGGTTAACTAGCAAGAGTTCCATCACGCCTTCTTGAGCTTTTTGAGCAACTTCAGAAGTTAATTGAGTTTTTACAATCATTCCGTTTTCTACCGGAATTGTGCAAGAAGCTTGTGGCTTTGGAAAAGCCCGCCCATTAATTTCAATATCAACAAGACATTGGCGACAAGCTCCGACAGGAGCTAGAAGTGGGTGATCGCAAAAACGCGGAATTTGAATTCCGAGTTGTTCTGCGGCGCGGATAACTAATGTGCCTTTAGGAACACTCACTTCAAATCCATCAATAATCAAATTAATTTGCTCGACAGGCGTAACTGCTGCTTCTGTTCGGCCTGAGTCAACAGTTGTCATTAAGCACCTGCCTTTGAAGTTGCAAATAAAGTTGAAGCGACCGGATCAATTGGACATCCACCATTTTTGAAGTGTGCCAAATAGTCATCACGGAAGTATTTCAATGAAGAAATAATCGGCGCGATTGCTCCATCAGCAAGTGCGCAGAAGGAGCGTCCACCGATGTTGTCGCAGACATCTAATAATTTCACAAGATCAGCTTCAGTTCCAATTCCATTTTCAAGATCACGCAACATTTGGACAAGCCACCAAGTACCTTCGCGGCATGGTGTGCATTTGCCACAGGATTCGTGCTTATAAAACTCGGTCCAGCGCAATACAGCTCTCAAAATACAAGTTGTTTCATCAAAAATTTGTAAGGCCTTAGTTCCAAGCATCGAACCTGCTGCAGATACAGATTCATAATCAAGTGGAATATCCAAATGTGCATCAGTAAAAATTGGAGTTGAAGATCCGCCAGGTGTCCAGAATTTAATTTTATTTCCATTACGGATTCCGCCAGCAAGATCAAGCAATTCACGCAATGTAATTCCAAGTGGTGCTTCAAACTGTCCTGGGTTTTTGACGTGTCCAGAAAGTGAGTACAAGGTGAACCCCTTGCTCTTCTCAGTTCCCATAGAACTGAACCACTCGGCACCTTTTTCAATAATCGAAGGAACTGAAGCTACAGATTCCACATTATTTACAACTGTTGGGCGTGCATAAAGGCCGGCAATGGCTGGGAATGGTGGGCGAAGTCTTGGTTGTCCGCGGAATCCTTCAAGTGAATCTAGAAGTGCAGTCTCTTCGCCGCAAATATAGGCACCTGCACCAATATGCAAAGTAAGTTCAAGATTAAAACCAGTTCCAAGAATATTTTTACCAAGGTATCCAGCTTTATAAGCATCATCTATTGCTTGTAGTAAACGTCGCACAACATGCGAAACTTCGCCACGAATATAAATGAATGCGTGGTTAGCCCTAATTGCATATGAGCCAATAATTATTCCCTCGATTAAAACGTGTGGATTAGCCATTAAGAGTGGCGTGTCTTTGCAAGTTCCTGGCTCGGATTCATCAGCGTTGACTACAAAGTAATGCTCGCGATTATCTCCTTGCGGAATAAATCCCCATTTTGTTCCGGTAGGGAATCCAGCACCACCGCGTCCTCGTAAACCCGAATCCTTAACGATTTGAATAACCGCATCTGGTTCCATCACCAAAGCTTTTTTGAGCGACGAATACCCACCATGGCGTGAATATCCGGCGATAGTAAATGAATCTTTATCATCCCAATGTGCAGAAAGAACTGGCGTTAACTTACTCATTATTAAGCACCCATCTCTTTCGCTTTATTCAAACCTAAAAGTGTGGCAGGACCAGCTTGAACGCCTTCTTCGGCGTGGCCATCATTAAATCCAGCTAACAATTCAGAAGTTTCTTTAAATGTTGAAACTTTATTAGGCCCACGGGTTGGCGCTGGATTTTTTCCACTCCGTAAATCATCTACCAAAGTTTTTGCACTCTCGACTGTTTGATTATCAAAAAATTCCCAGTTCACCATAACTACCGGGGCATAATCACATGCAGCATTGCACTCAATATGTTCTACCGAAATTTTCCCATCACTTGTAACTTCATCATTTCCTACACCTAAGTGATCCTTAAGTCCGGCAAAGATTGCGTCTCCACCCATGACTGCGCACAAAGTGTTTGTGCAAACTCCAACATGGTATTCGCCAACTGGCTTGCGCTTATATTGTGAGTAGAAAGTTGCTACCGCAGAAACTTCAGCCGTAGTTAAGCCTAGTTTTTCAGCCACAAATTCAATTCCGGCTGGAGTTACAAAACCATCGCGAGCTTGGATTAAATGCAACATCGGCATGATTGCTGAACGAGATCTTGGATAACGAGAAATTATGGTATCCATCTGTCCATTTGTTTTTTCGTCGTAAGTCATCAGCGATCAACTCCGCCCATAACTGGATCAATTGAAGCAACTGCAGCAACTACATCTGCAATCAAACTTCCTTCACACATCGCTGATGTTGATTGAAGATTATTGAAAGATGGGTCACGGAAGTGCACGCGATATGGCTTTGTTCCACCGTCAGAAATTACCTGAGCCCCTAATTCACCTCGAGGTGATTCAACTGTTGCATAAGCTTGTCCGGCTGGAACTCTGAAACCTTCAGTAACTAATTTGAAGTGATGAATTAATGACTCCATGGAACTTCCCATAATCTCACGAATATGATCGAGTGAGTTTCCAAGTCCATCTCCACTTAACGCTAATTGTGCTGGCCAGGCAATTTTTTTGTCAGCAACCATTACTGGTCCTGGTTTCAATTTATCTAGCGCTTGCTCGATAATTCGTAATGATTGTTCCATCTCGTAGATTCGGATTAAAAAGCGTCCGTATACGTCGCAACTATCCGCTGTAACAACATCAAAATCGTAATTCTCATAACCACAATACGGTTGTGTTTTACGTAAATCCCACGGCAAGCCTGTTGAGCGCAATACAGGGCCTGTTACTCCAAGTGAAATACAGCCAGGCAAATCTAAGTAAGCAACTCCAACAGTGCGTTTCATCCAAATTGTGTTTCCAACGAGAAGTTTCTCAGTATCTTTCAAATTGGTGCGAAGCTCTTTTACGATTTCGCGCAATTTTGGAATGGCATCTTCTGGTAGATCCATCGCTACGCCACCAGGACGAATGTATGCGCTATTCATTCGGAGTCCGGTAATCATCTCGTAAACATTTAAAATTAATTCACGTTCGCGGAATGCAAAAATCATTGGTGAAAGTGCGCCAAGTTCAAGTGCGCCCGTACCTAGTGCAACTAAGTGCGAAGAGATTCGGTTAAATTCCATCAGCATCACTCGAATAATTGATGCGCGCTCAGGAATTTGGTCTGTGATTCCTAATAATTTTTCTACAGCAAGACAATAAGCGGCTTCGTTAAAGAAAGGCGCAAGATAATCCATGCGAGTAACAAAAGTTACTCCCTGGGTCCAAGAGCGGTACTCAATATTTTTTTCAATTCCAGTGTGCAGATATCCAATTCCACAGCGAACTTCAGTGACGGTCTCGCCTTCAAGTTCTAAAATCAAACGAAGCACACCGTGTGTTGAAGGGTGTTGTGGTCCCATATTTACAACGACACGTTCTTCTTGTGTTGCTCCGATCTCTGTTACGAGATCATCCCAATCTCCGCCTGTTACTGAGTAAACCCGACCCTCGGTCGTTTCCCGAACCGATGCGTATGGATCTGTATTTTGATTTGAAGTATTAAAAGTAGTCATCGGTAAGACCTACGCTCATTTGGAGGTGGAACTGTTGCACCTTTGTACTCAACTGGAATTCCACCAAGTGGATAATCTTTGCGTTGAGGATGACCTGGCCAATCATCCGGCATCATGATTCTTGTTAATGCTGGATGGCCATCAAAAATAATTCCAAACATGTCAAAAGTTTCGCGCTCTTGCCAATTGTTTGACGCCCAGATTTCAACAAGAGATGGAATGTGTGGATTGCTATCAGGAACAGAAACTTCTAAACGAATTCTTTGGTTACGCGTTAATGAAAGCAATGGATATAAAGCGTGTAACTCTCGACCAGTTTCAGCTGGGTAATGTGCGCCACTTACACCCATACACATTTCAAATTTCAATTCATCGCGCAAAATAAGTGCGACTTCTGACAAGCGTGAGCTTTTGACATGCAAAGTCAATTCTCCGCGATCAACTATGACTTTCTCAATTGCATCACTAAAACTTGGATATGCACGTTCTAAATCATCTACAACTTCATCAAAGTAACTTCCAAATGGTCGTTCACTTGATCCAATTTGAGAACTTTTGCGTACTAAGCCACCATAACCAGATGTATCTCCAGTTCCGCTAACTCCGAAAGCACCGTGGTCGGCAACTTTAGGCGTACTTTTTACAATATCGCTCACGCCAACAATCCCTTCATCTGATGAGTTGGGAGTGCTGCAAGTGCTGCTGCTTCAACTTCGCGAACGATCATTTCACGATTAATTCCAAGTTTTTCATTACCAATTTGCTCATGTAACTTCAAAATTGCATCCATCAACATCTCAGGACGTGGTGGGCAGCCAGGCAAGTAAATATCTACAGGTACAACATGATCTACGCCTTGCACAATTGCGTAATTGTTAAACATTCCACCAGAAGAAGCGCAAGCGCCCATTGCAATAACCCATTTAGGTTCTGCCATTTGATCATAAATCTGACGAAGGACTGGTGCCATCTTGTT
>DDZI01000036.1:15788-16701 GCA_002346305.1 Actinobacteria bacterium UBA3012
GCTGCCATCATTTCAATCGCACAGCATGCCAAACCAAATGTTGCTGGCCATAGCGAATTTTTTCGCATGTACCCCGCAAGTTTTTCAACTGATGTTAAAAGAAAACCACTTGGTAATTTCTCTTCAATACCCATTTAGTTCCACTCCAAGCCGCCACGGCGCCAAACATATCCGTAAGCAATAAATACTGTCCCGATAAAAATAAACATTTCAACAATTGCGAATAAGCCAAGTTGATCAAAGGCCACTGCCCATGGATAAAGAAAAACGATTTCAATGTCAAAGATAATAAATAGCATTGCAGTTAAAAAGTATTTGACTGGAAATCTTCCGCCACCAGGAGCATGTGGTGTTGGCTCAATGCCACACTCGTAGGCATCAACTTTTGATCGGTTGTAGCGTCGCGGACCAGAAATAGCTGCGGCAACTACAGAAAAGGCGGCAAAGGCAAATCCCACAGCACCAATTGCAATAATTGGCAGGTAGGGATTCATGCACACGCCCTTCTGCTAAACAAGAAATGTGGCCAGTAATTCCAAATGATCTAATGCTCTTTCTTAATTCTAGAGGGGCAAGCGCCTCAATTTTTCCCACGGCAAGTGTTACCTGGATTACCTAATTGCCGGCTTAGCCAATCATTTTGGCTTTATGGCTCGATGAATCGCCACAATTCCGAAAGTAAGGTTTTGCCAGGAGGCCTGGCCCCAACCGGTTTGGCTAATTTGAGCGGCGAGCGCTCCTTGATCGGGCCAAGCCTTGATCGATTCCGCCAAATATATATATGCCTCTGGGTTGGATGAGGTGCGTTTGGCGATCGCAGGCAAGGCTCGCATCAGGTACTTCAGGTAGAGCGCCCGAAATGGGGCAAATGTCGGATGTGAGAACTCACAAACCACTAGCGATCCACCTGGAG
>DDZI01000086.1:0-1218 GCA_002346305.1 Actinobacteria bacterium UBA3012
GGTTTGCTCTTTAAAAGCTGTCGATATCCGACCCAAGCCCCAACTGTGCCAAGTGAAATTGCGCCCCAGATTCCTAATCCACCGCGCCAAATTGCTATCGCATCTAATGGTGAAGAAAAACTTCCCCACGAAGTTAAAACGTGATAAATCCGGCCGCCAATAATTCCAGCAGGTACGGACCAAAAAGCGATCGTTGGTACATCGCCGAGATCTCCCCCGCGCTTAACAAATCTTTTGTCGCCGACTCGTACCGCGATAACTATTCCGATAATGATGCAAAGAGCGTAGAAATGAAAAGTTAAGGGGCCAGCATTTATCGCAGATACAGTGGGCGAAGGAATCGCAGCCCAATTGCTCACTGGATTTTTACTTTATGCCAGCTGCAACTAATAATTTCATAAATTCTGGAGCGGAATAATAAGCACCAGTTTTTCGATCAATTTCTTTTCCGTTTATGAAGACTGTTGGAGTGGAATTTACGTTTTGCTTTGAACCTTCACTGCCAACATTTCCAACCCAATCAGAGTATTTGCCGGTCTTTACACAAGATTCAAATTCTGCACCCGTAATGCCGGCCGCTGCTGCTGTCGCGATTATGCCTTCATTGCTCCATGCACCTGAATTTTCTGCTGGTTGATTTGCATACATAAATGCGTGGTATTCAAGGAATTTTCCTTCGTCAGCCGCACAAGCTGCGCCATTTGCTGCAAAAACTGATTCTGGTCCTAAAAATGAAAGTGGATGGAATACTACTTTTGCTTTCTTTTCAACTGCAAGCGCCTTTAGCGCTGCTCCATTTGTAGCCTCAAATACTTTACAACTTGGACATTGAAAATCTTCCCAGACATCAATTACAGGTGTTAAGTCACCGTTAAAAACAATTCCATAACCATCTTTTACCGACGCTGCACTTGGAATCACGGCAGCTTTCTTGCTCGTATTATTAAAAATGGTAATTCCGGCTCCTACGACAACAACTAATGCAACCATTCCAATCACTAACCAGCGTGTAATTGGATCTCCTGAAGATTTACCTTTGTTATTGGCCATTCTCAAATACTACCTTGACCCCGGCTCTAAAGCCCACTTGGTATGAGGTCGCCAATATAAATAAAAGCCTAAAAAGGCTAGTCCGAAGTCGCGCACTATCTCTTGTAAATACTTTGTCTCCCCGGGTGCTACCTGACCCCCGCCACCGAAACATCCACAATCAATGGA
>DDZI01000086.1:1457-10286 GCA_002346305.1 Actinobacteria bacterium UBA3012
ACTCCTAAAATCAATAAAGCCCCTAGGCCTACTTCGAACCAAGGCAATACATAGCCAAAAAAATTTGCAATGCTGATTGGCAATAATTCATAAGCTCGCATCGCTGCTGCGGATTTATATGGAGTCGTAACTTTTAGTGCACCAGCTGCAAATATGACACCGCCAAGAGTTAAGCGGGCAAATAATCCAAACCAATTAAGTCGAGTTTCTGTCAAGAAGGCTGGTAGTTTCATCGCGCTTGTCTTATTCCCTCAGCCAAACTTTTCGTCAAATTTGCTAACTCTTTCAAGCCAGTATCAAAATCTGATTGCTCAAGTAAAACTTTGATTAATGCAGACCCAACTATTACGCCATCTGCATATGAAGCAACTTCTTTTGCTTGTTCTGGTGTTGAGACCCCTAGTCCGACGCAAACTGGGGTTTGTACCGATTCGCGTATCCGCGAAACTAAATCTTTTGCAGATGATGAGACACTAGTTCTGGTTCCAGTTACGCCCATCAAACTTGCTGCATACACAAATCCAGAACACGCTGATGCAACATGATTAAGGCGTTCAGGCAATGAGCTTGGTGCGGCTACGAAAATATTATCGATACCTGCCCGATTGCTTTCGCTAATCCAAGGCTTTGCTTCCTCTAATGAAAGATCAGGTGTAATCACGCCAGAACCATTTGCAGATTTAATAGCATCGGCAAATTTAGAAATTCCATATTGTTCAATTGGATTCCAGTAAGTCATGACAACTGCCGGAACTTTTAGATTCGTAGTAAAACCTAAAATTTCTAGAACTTCACTGGCACCCGTCCCATTTGCCAAAGCTATATCTGCTGCCTCTTGAATAATTGGACCATCCATAATTGGATCGCTATAAGGAAAGCCGATTTCAACAATATCGACGCCATTTTTTACTAAAACTTCAATTGCTGCCTTGCTTTTTTCTACGGTAGGAAAACCGGCTGGCAAGTAGGCAATAAATGCAGCTCTATTTTCACTTTTTAACTGCGCGAGCCTTTGAGATAAATGGCTCATTAAATCTTCAGATTTTCAAAGTAATTTGCCGCAGTCTCAACATCTTTATCGCCACGACCACTTAGATTTATTAGCAAAGTTGCTGTTGGACCTAACTCATTACCAACTTTCATTGCACCCGCTAAAGCATGTGCGGTTTCAATCGCTGGAATGATTCCCTCAGTTCGAGAAAGAAGCGAGAACGCTTCCATAGCTTCTTTGTCGGTGATTGGTCGATACTCTGCTCTGCCAATGTCATGTAGGTATGCATGCTCCGGACCTACGCCGGGATAATCAAGTCCTGCCGAAATTGAATGTGACTCACGAGTTTGTCCATCTTTGTCTTGAAGCATGTAAGAACGCGCACCATGCAAAACTCCAGGCCTTCCGCCAGTAATCGCACTCGCATGGCGTCCGGTTTCAATTCCGTCACCGCCAGCCTCAAGTCCAATTAACCTGACAGATGCATCTTCGATGAACGGATAAAAAATTCCAATTGCATTAGAGCCGCCACCAACACAAGCAAGAACGGCATCTGGAAGTTTCCCAGTTAATTCAAGAGCTTGTGCTCTGGCTTCATCGCCAATAATTCGGTGGAAATCACGAACCATTGTTGGAAATGGATGTGGTCCTGCCACCGTTCCTAATATGTAATGAGTGTCGGCAACGTTTGTTACCCAATCGCGCATTGCTTCATTTATCGCATCTTTTAGGGTGCGCGAACCTGAAGTTACCGGAACAACTTGTGCCCCAAGTAATTTCATTCGGGCAACATTTAAAGCTTGACGCTTGGTGTCTTCTTCGCCCATGTAAACAACGCATTCAAGTCCCATGAGTGCCGCGGCAGTTGCAGTTGCAACGCCATGTTGTCCGGCACCAGTTTCTGCAATGACCCGGCTCTTGCCCATTCTTTTAGTTAAAAGAGCCTGACCTAAAACATTGTTTATCTTGTGTGAACCGGTGTGATTTAAATCTTCTCTTTTTAAAATAATTCTTGCCCCGCCGGCATAGCAAGCGAATCTTTTTGCTTCCGTGATGATGCTTGGCCTACCTGAATATGTACGGTGAAGTTCATCCAACTCTGCAATAAATGTTGGGTCAGCTTGAGTTTGCGCATGCATCTGGGCAAGTTCATCTAATGCTGCCACTAATGCCTCCGGCACAAAACGGCCGCCGTACTCTCCAAAGTGACCCAGCGGAAAGCCGGATAAATTGGTTGAACTTGAGGTTTCGGCTGTGGTGCTCATGGCTATACCTTAGAGATATCCGGGGTATCGGCGCGATTTATAAAGTTCTGGATCATCTGGGCTGGGTCTCCATCTTTCACCAGCGCCTCCCCCACCAGTATCGCCTCGGCGCCGCTATTTCGATAAGAGATGACCTCAGCCACTGAGCTAATTCCGGATTCGGCTACTTTGATTTTTCCGGCCGGTATCGACTTAGCTAATTTATCAAAGGCCCCTAGGTCAATTTTTAATGTAGTTAAATCACGTGCATTTACGCCGATAATTTCTGGATCTAGCGATAGCGCTCGTTCAACTTCTTCCAGAGTATGGGTTTCGACTAAGACCTGCATGCCAAGAGATTTTGCTATTGCATAGAACTCGCTGAGTTGCAGATCAGACAATGCTGCAACTATTAGCAAAACAATATCTGCCCCATGAGCTCTGGATTCAAAAAATTGATAATCATCGACCATGAAATCTTTACGTAAAATTGGGATATTAATGGCTGATCTAACTGCATCTAGATCTGCAAGTGAACCGCCAAATTTCCGCCCCTCGGTCAAGACACTAACTGCTGTAGCTCCTCCCGCTTGGTAGCGAAGAGCTAACTCTGCAGGGTCTGAAATTTTTGCAAGCGCTCCCTTGCTTGGTGATGATCTTTTTACTTCAGCAATAACCGATAACTTTGAACTTTGAAGTGAGGGAAGTACATCAATAGCGGGTTTTACTGAAGAAATTTTGACCATTAATTCATTTAAGCCAACTCGCTTTTTACGTACTGCTAAATCTTCTTGTACGCCTTCAATTATTTGATCTAGGACGTTCAAAATTTTACCGTTTAGCTTTCTGGCCATATCCCAGTTGACGTAGAACTAAACCAACAAACGGGGCCAGCACCGTCACTGCAATTCCAAAAATTGCAACGTTCACATTTGCTATTACAAAAGCCACACTTGCAACTGTTGATCCTGAGATAGCCAAAATAGTTGTCACCCAAGCAGCGACTGTATGACCGTGATTGTTGTCCATTTTGACTCTCCTACTCGGTGATTAATTACTGGCTAATGATATGACGCAATTCTAGAGGGTTGGATCCACTCCTTTGTCCAAAGCGCGCCAAGGATCTTGGACTGAACGCTCGTATTTAGCCGGAAGCTTTTTTGAACCACTTTTCCGTAAGACTCTAAAAATGCCTTTGAAAACCAATGCAATATATTTCAATTTATTTCACTAAATTCTTCGCTGAAGCGATCGCTCCCAGAACCGCAGCGGCTTTGTTTAAGCACTCATCATCTTCATTCTCAGGAATTGAATCTGCAACGATTCCAGCTCCTGCTTGGACGTATGCAATGCCATCTCTGATAAGTGCGGTTCGGATTGCAATTGCGGTATCTAAGTTGCCGCTGAAGTCGAAGTAACCGATACATCCGCCATACAACCCACGTCTTGTCGGCTCTAACTTTTCGATGATCTCCATAGCGCGAGGTTTTGGAGCCCCAGACAAAGTTCCTGCTGGGAATACCGCTGCCAATGCATCAACTACTGAAATCTCATTATTGAGTTCACCTGTGACGGTTGAAACGATGTGCATTACATGTGAGTACCGCTCAACATTCATAAATTCGATTACTTCTACCGAACCCGCTTTGCAAACGCGACCTAAATCATTCCGTCCTAAATCGACCAGCATTAAATGTTCGGCACGTTCTTTTGGGTCCACGATCAACTCATTGCCTATTTCAATATCTTCTTCTGCATTTATTCCTCTGTGCCGTGTGCCGGCAATTGGGTGAATCATGGCTTTGCGATCTGAGATTTTTATCAACGCTTCTGGACTGGAACCGACTATGTCTACGCCGTCATGAAATCTGATCAGATACATGTAGGGACTTGGATTGTGTAAGCGCAACATTCGATATACATCTATTGAACTCGCTTCACAAGGGGTAGAAAAACGTTGCGAAAGTACAACTTGAAATGCCTCACCGGATCTAATCTCTTCTTTTATTAATTCAACATTTTTTCTGAAATCTGCTGATGAAGTCGCTCGAACAAAATCAGCTTTACTTTTTTCGCCGACGGTATCAATTTGTCCAGACAAAGGAGCCAATAAATCTTTATGCATTTTCTCAATGCGCTCAATTGCATTTTCCCAAGCTTGATCTACTCGCTCGCTGCTTCCATCCCAATTTATGGCATTTGCAACAAGTAAAACGGTTCCTTCGGAATGATCGAACACCGCTAAATCTGAAATCAATTGAAAAGCCATCTCTGGAAGATGTAGGTCATCTTTCGCTAAATTCGGCAGCTTCTCCATTCTTCTTACTGCGTCATAACCAAGGTAACCAACTAATCCGCTCGCCAAAGGAGGTAATCCGGAAACCTCAGCGCTTGTTAAATGAGAAGTTGTTATTCGGGATGCTTCAAGTGGATCTATACCTTCTGGTGCGCCTGCGGGTTTTGTTCCTTTCCAAACTGCTAATCCATTTTCCTCAGTTAGTGTTGCTTGGCTATTTACTCCGATAAATGAATACCTTGACCAAATTTTTCCATTCTCGGCAGATTCAAGTAAGAAAGTTCCGGGGCGCTCTTGTGCCAATTTTCGATACAAAGATAATGCTGTTTCGCCATCTGCTAAAAGTTTGCGAGTCACCGGAATAACATTAAAATTTTTGGCTAATTCGCGAAACTCCTCTAACTTCATACTTAAATCTCAATCTCGTTTGAGAAGCATGAGTGCGAACCGGTATGACACGCGCCGCCCTTTTGATTCACGCGAAGTAAAATCGCGTCGCCGTCACAATCTAATGATGCAGAAACTACCTCTTGAGTATTTCCAGATGTTGCGCCTTTAACCCACAGTTCATTTCTACTTCGGCTCCAGTAGGTAGCTTGATGGCTTTCCAAGCTCTGTTCAAGTGCTTGACGATTCATCCACGCAAGCATTAAAACTTCGTTACTTTCATCTTCTTGGACCACTACAGCCACGAGGCCATTTTCGCGGTCAAGCAAATTCGCTAGATCAGCGGAAATATTCATCCGGCTATTCTCCCCTATTTATGGCCATTCGTGCATTTGCCGTTCAGCGAATCAGATATCCAGCGGAGCGCAAGAAATCTTTAACCTGAGAAATCCGATAGACCCCAAAATGAAAAACACTAGCCGCCAGAAGTGCATCCGCTCCTGCATCGATGGCTCGTGCAAAATCCTCAAGCGCACCGGCACCACCACTAGCAATCAAGGGGGTCGAAATATGGGGACGCATCACTTGAATCATCTCTAGGTCATACCCTGCCCGCGTGCCATCAGCATCCATCGAATTTAGCAAAATTTCCCCAACGCCCAAATCACAAGCTTTCTCCACCCATTCAATTGCATCAATTCCAGTGCCTTGCGTTCCTCCATGAGTTGTAAGTTCAAACGAACTTGAAGTTGCGCCTCGTCTGGCATCGACAGAGAGGACAAGAACCTGGGCTCCAAATTGTTGAGTGATCTCGCTCAGCAACTCAGGCCTTTGGATTGCTGCGGTGTTTACTGAAATTTTATCTGCACCAGCCCTTAGTAATTTATCAACATCAGCAACTGTTCGAACTCCTCCACCAACAGTTAAAGGTATAAAAACTTGTTCAGCGGTGCTGCTGACAACATCATATGTAGTCTGGCGATTTCCCGTGCTCGCACTGATATCAAGAAAAGTTAATTCATCTGCACCTTCGAGACCATAAACTCTGGCCATCTCAACTGGATCACCTGCATCTTGCAGATTTGTAAAATTAATACCCTTTACAACTCTGCCTTCTGTTACATCTAAACACGGAATTATTCGTATAGAGGGATTCACTATTTACTTACTTTCGCTAACGCTTCACTTAAAGTAAATGCACCCGCATAAAGCGCTTTCCCAACAATTGCACCTTCGACTCCTATTGCAGTTAACTCTCGAAGTGATTCAAGATCAGCTAATGATGAAACCCCACCGCTTGCAATAATTGGACGATTGGTTGCTGCGGCAACTTCTTTTAACAAATTAATATTTGGACCCATCAAAGTTCCATCTTTTGCGACATCTGTTAATACATAACGTGCGCATCCATCGCGGTCTAATCTCTCAATCGTTTCAAAAAGATTTCCGCCTTCAGTAGTCCAACCACGCGCAGCCAAAGTGTGGCCACGAACATCTAGTCCTACAGCAATTTTTTCTCCATGCTTAGCAATAACTTGTGCGGTCCAATCAGGATTTTCTAATGCCGCAGTTCCTAGATTGATTCGAGCGCATCCGGTGGCTAACGCGCGCTCAAGAGATTCGTTGTCTCGAATTCCACCAGAGAGTTCCACTTTGATATCTAGCGCGCCAACTACTTCAGCAAGAAGCTCGGCATTACTTCCAATACCAAAAGCAGCATCTAGATCCACCAAATGTATCCATTCGGCACCAGCATTTTGAAAATCCAGCGCAGCATCAAGTGGATCTCCATACTTTGTTTCATTTTCAAGCGCACCTTGAACTAGTCGAACTGCTTGGCCATCTTTGACATCAACGGCAGGTAAAAGAATTAAGCGCATTTGGCTATCCAATTCTCAATCAATTTCGCGCCAGCATCCCCAGATTTCTCAGGATGAAATTGTGTAGCGCTAAGTGGTCCATTTTCAACTGCGGCAATAAATCTCCCACCGTAATTACCCCAACTAACTTTTGCTTTTTTTAAAGGTGAATGCGGATCTTCTTCCCACTCTTGTGCGGCAAAAGAGTGCACAAAATAAAATCTTTCCTTTTCTACTCCCGCAAAAAGTTCACTTTCCGGTGCGACATCAATTAAATTCCAACCCATATGCGGAAGTTTCGGATCTTGCAACTTGGTAACAGTCCCATTCCATTGCCCTAATCCTGGAGTTACCACATTGTGCTCATCCCCAAATGAAAAAAGGGTTTGGGCTCCAACGCAAATCCCAAGTGTCTGCAAATTCTTAGTCAATCGGGCATCGACAATTGCATCCGCTCGATGTTTTATTAGTCCTTCCATGCAAGCAGCAAATGCACCTACACCTGGAATAACTAAACCATCAGCATTAATACATTTTTGAAAGTCATTGGTCACTTCAACTTGAGCGCCATGTCTTGAGAAAGCCCGCTGAGCAGATTTAATATTTCCAGAACCATAATCCAGAATTGCTATCAAAGAACGCCCTTGGTTGATGGAACCCCCGCTACGCCATCAAGTCTGACGGCATCGCGCAATGCACGCGCTACGGCTTTGAATTGTGCTTCCATAACGTGGTGCGCATTCCGTCCTTCTAAAACGCGAATGTGCAATGCAATATGCGCTTCAGCAATTAATGATTCCCAGATGTGACGCGTCAGAGTGGTGTCGTAAGTACCAATCAATTCCACAATTTCAGGTTGACGGTGAACTAAGTACGGTCTGCCAGAAAGATCAACGGCAGCTGTAACTAAAACTTCATCTAGCGGCACAGTTGCATCACCGAATCTGCGAATCCCAACTTTATCGCCGAGTGCTTCACGCAATGCTTGACCAAGAGCCAAAGAAGTGTCTTCCACGGTGTGGTGTGAATCAACTTCAACATCGCCTTTAGTAATAACCTTCAGATCAAAGCCGCCATGCTTACCTAATTGATTGAGCATGTGGTCAAAAAAGGGAACTCCGGTTTCTATTTCAATTACACCAGTTCCATCCAACTCCAATTCAACATGGACTGATGACTCTTTTGTGGCCCGCTTTACGATCGCTTTGCGGCTCATTTTTCCCCTTTCGATGCGCTAAGAATCTCACGAAGTGCTGCTAAGAAGCGGTCATTTTCACTTGGAGTTCCGATAGTTACCCTTAAATGACCCGCAATTCCCACATCTCGGACCAACACTCCAACATTTACCAACTCTTGCCAAATTTGCTTCTCGTTAGTGATCGAAAAAAGCAAGAAATTTGCCGAGCTGGGAACCACATTTAAGCCGAGGGAATTTAGCTCTTCAACCACCTTGTTGCGTTCAATTTTGAGTTGTTCCACCTCAGCTAATAATTCACCCTGAAATTCAAGTGCCACTTTGGCTAGCAATTGGGTGGGAGTACTCAAGTGATAAGGAAGCCGGACTAATTGAAGTGCTTGAACAACTTCTTTCGCAGCCGCTAAATAACCTACTCTTACTCCAGCAAATGAAAACGCTTTACTCATTGTGCGAATAACCACCAAATTCAAATACTCATCTAGAAGTTTAACAGTGGAAGGCTCTTCAGAAAATTCCGCATACGCTTCATCTATTATCGCCAAGCCACCAACTTGAGCTGTTGCCTCAATCATCTTTCGGATACCAGAGATTTCCGTGCTCGTTCCTGTTGGATTATTTGGAGTAGTGATAAATACTAATTTAGGTTTTTGCTTTGAAATTTGATTCAAGGCTGATGAGATATCAATATTAAAATCACTTAATCGGTCTGCAACGATCCAATTTGTGCCGGTACTCCTAGAAATATTTTCATGCATTGAATAAGACGGGGTAAAGCCCAGAGAATTCACGCCAGCCCCAGCGAATGCCAAGAAAAGTGTTTGAATAATTTCATTGCTGCCATTAGCAGCCCAGAT
>DDZI01000105.1:0-7725 GCA_002346305.1 Actinobacteria bacterium UBA3012
CTTTTGAACGACCGCGGCCGTGTTGTCCTGGTGGATAAGGACGTGATTCGATCGGACACTTTGGTCCATCGCACTTAGAACCCTTAAGAAAGAGTTTTACTTTTTCGCGACGACAGCGCTTGCAATCTGCTCCGGTATAACGAGCCATATCTCTCTCCTCCCCTAAACCCGGCGACGCTTTGGTGGACGGCAACCATTATGTGGAGCTGGAGTCATATCTGCGATAGCTCCAACTTCTAATCCGGCTGCTTGTAATGAACGAATTGCTGTTTCGCGACCAGATCCTGGTCCCTTAACAAATACATCTACTTTGCGAACACCATGTTCTTGCGCGCGACGTGCAGCTGCTTCAGCAGCAAGTTGTGCAGCAAACGGTGTTGATTTACGTGATCCTTTGTAACCAACTTGGCCAGCAGATGACCATGCAATAACTGCACCCGTTGGATCAGTAATAGAAACAATGGTGTTGTTGAAGGTGCTCTTGATGTGAGCTTGACCAACAGCAACGTTCTTTTTTTCTTTCTTACGAAGTTTTACTTTGCCTTTACCGGCAGCAGCAGGTTTAGCAGCCATTACTTGGTCACCTTCTTCTTACCAGCGATAGCAACGCGTGGACCCTTGCGAGTACGTGCGTTGGTGTGGGTACGTTGCCCGCGCACCGGCAGACCTCTGCGGTGACGAATTCCTTGGTAGCACTGAATCTCAACTTTGCGTCGGATATCAGCTGCAATCTCTCGACGGAGATCACCTTCGATTTTGAAGTTTCCTTCAATGTAATCGCGCAACTTAACAAGATCGCTCTCAGGCAAATCTTTTACGCGGACGTTCGGGTTGATTCCAGTAGCCGTTAACATTTCTTGTGAACGGGTACGGCCAACACCGAAGATATATGTAAGTGCGATCTCAACCCGCTTTTCACGCGGAAGATCAACACCAACTAAACGTGCCATCAGTGGCCCTTCGTTAAACCAGAGGTCCTATGCGACACGACCTTAGCCTCTGGACCAAGGGGACTGATTTCTCAGTTGTGTTACATGTTAACTATTAAGTTTTAAAAAATTATCCCTGCCGTTGTTTGTGACGGAGGTTCTCGCAGATCACCATGACGCGACCGTGACGACGAATAACTTTGCACTTGTCACAAATCTTCTTAACGCTTGGTTTGACCTTCATGTTCCCCCCTCTTTTCTTTACTTCTTACTTGTACCGATAAACAATGCGACCTCGGTTGAGGTCATATGGACTTAACTCCACGATCACACGATCTTCAGGCAAAATGCGAATGTAGTTCTGTCGCATCTTTCCGCTGATGTGTGCGAGGACTTTATGTCCGTTGGTGAGATCAACTCGGAACATGGCATTTGGCAAAGCCTCAGCTACGGTGCCTTCTATTTCGATGGCGCCATCATTCTTTGACAAGCCTTACCTACTCCCAAATTGAACTCAAGACCGAAGGGCAATACTAGGTCCAGGGGGTCGATTCAGTGAAATCGGCCTCAATCCCCCAAATCTGACCCAATCTGAACTTAAATCTGAACTTAAATCAGCTCTATAAATCAAAGTAATGGGGAGATTTCCCGTCCATATGGGGCTAATCCAGCTGCCCCTCCATCTTTGGCGGTCAATACAAAAATCCCGCCATCGGGGGTTAAAGCAAATGAATGTTCGGTATGCGCAGCCCTTGCTCCATCTTGAGTTACAACTGTCCACTCATCATCCAAAGTGCGCACCTTGTGCGATCCACGAGTGATCATTGGCTCAACCGCTAGCGCCATTCCCGAAATTAAAGTCGGTCCGCGCCCGGCTACACCAAAATTTAAGAGGTGTGGTTCTTGATGCATTTCAGTGCCAATTCCATGTCCACCATAATCGCGCAAAATTCCATAATTACCACTTGCATTAATACTTTTTTCAATTGCCGCACTTAGATCAGTTAACTTTCCATCAATTTTCGCCGCTGCAATTCCAGCCCACATTGATTGCGCGCAGGCATCCATCATTTTTTGATCTTCAGAAGTAATCTGACCAACGCCCACTGAAATTGCTGAATCGCCATGCCAGCCATCAACGATCGCTCCGCAATCGATTGAAATCACATCTCCATCTTTTAAAGGTTTGTCATTTGGAATTCCATGAACGACTTCATCGTTAACTGATGTACAAATTGTTGCTGGATAACCGTGGTAACCAAGAAATGATGGAATGCCTCCACCGGCTTTAATATTATCTGCAGCAATTTTGTCTAATTCTTTTGTGGTAACTCCTGGAGCAACTGCATTTCTAATAATTTCTAAAGTATCAGCAACAAGAAGGCCAGCAACGCGCATTAACTTTAATTGTTCTAAAGTTTTTATCTGAATAGCCATGAAAAACCAAATTATTTTTTAGCAGAAAGCGCTGCGATTGCCCGCTCAGTAATATCTGCAATAGATCCAGAAGCATTAATTGTAGTTAGTAAATTCTCATTCTTATAGAAATCAATAATTGGTGCTGTCTGATCACGATAAACTTTTAAGCGGTGGCGAACGACATCTGCATTATCGTCATCGCGATTTCGACTTGCCAAGCGTGTAACGATTTCCTCTTCATCGATTTGCAATTCAAGTACGCAATCTAAAGGTGCATTAATCTTTATTAGAATTTCTTTTAAAACCGCAGCTTGCGCAGCATTGCGTGGAAAACCGTCTAATAAAAATCCATTATCCACATCAGATTCATTTAATCTTGCTTCAACCATGCTGTTAGTTACTGAATCTGGGACAAGATCTCCGCGATCCATGTACCCCTTAGCTTCAATTCCTAATGCGGTTCCAGCAGATAAATTGGCCCGGAAAATATCCCCAGTTGAAATATGTGGAATTCCATAATGGGCGCACAAGAATTCGGCTTGGGTTCCTTTTCCAGCTCCTGGTGGTCCAACTAAAACTAAACGCATTACCGCAAGAAACCTTCATATGAACGTTGTTGCAATTGGCTTTCAATCTGTTTCGCAGTATCAAGACCCACGCCAACAACGATCAAAATTGCAGTTCCGCCAAATGGGAAGTTCTGGGTTGCGCCAACTAATGCAAGAGCAATTACTGGAATGATCGCGACCAAACCTAAGTAGAGCGAGCCTGGCGCGGTGATTCGCGACAATACATATTGCAAATGCTCAACAGTTGGGCGACCAGCTCGAATACCTGGAATAAATCCACCATATTTACGCATATTTTCAGCGACTTCTTCAGGGTTAAAAGTGATTGAAACATAAAAGTAGGTAAAGAAGATGATCATCGCAAAATACGTAAGGACATAAGTCCAGTGATCACCCGTTACAAAGTTTTGCTGAATCCAAACAGCCCAAGATGCTTGACTGCTGGAGAGATTTACAACTAGTGAAGGAATATAAAGCAAAGAAGAAGCAAAAATTACTGGGATAACACCGGCCTGGTTGACCTTGATTGGAATATAAGTACTCGCTCCGCCATAACTGCGGCTTCCAACTTGGCGTTTTGCATATTGCACAGGAATACGACGTTGAGCTTGCTCAACGAAGACAACAGCGGCAACAATCAAAACTCCAACAGCCATAACTAATAAGAAAACAAAGAGACCTTTTTGAAGTCTGATACTCCAAAGTTGACCAGGGAAGCTCGCTGCAATTGAAGTGAAGATCAAGATAGACATTCCATTACCAACGCCACGATCAGTGATCAATTCACCAAGCCACATGATTACTGATGTTCCAGCAGTCATTACTACAACCATTGTTAAAATTCTTGACCAAGATGTATCTGGAATTATCTCTGCAGAGCATCCTGAGAAAAGACGTCCTGGGGTGCGAGCAACTGCCACCAAACCAGATGATTGCAAGATTGCTAAACCGATTGTTAAGTAACGGGTGTACTGAGTTAACTTCGCATTTCCCGCTTGACCCTCTTTTTTCAATGCTTCAAAACGCGGAATAACTACCGTCAAAAGCTGCACGATAATTGAGCTGGTGATGTAAGGCATGATTCCCAGTGCGAAAACACTGAGTTGCAACAAAGCTCCACCACTAAAAAGGTTAATTAATCCAAACAAACCGCCTGTTTGAACCTGGCTTAAACAGGTCTGAACATTTGTATATGAGATACCTGGGGTTGGAATAACTGAACCAAAACGAAAAAGTGCCATAATTGAGAGAGTAAAGAAAATCTTTTTGCGCAGATCCGGCGTTTTAAAGGCCTTTCCAAATGCAGCGATCATTCTTTACTCCCTTTTTAGAGTCTTACACCCTTAGAAAAACTTGTTTAGAGTTTAGCTACCTTAGTAATTTTGCCGCCGGCAGCTTTAATTTTCTCTTCGGCTGTGGCAGAAAACCCTTGCACTGCGATTGTGATTGCAACAGAGATCTCGCCATTTCCAAGAACTTTGACTGGAAGCCCTTTACGGACTGCGCCATATTCAATAAGTTGGGCAACAGTTACGGTGCCACCTTTTGGAAAGAGCTCATTCAAAGTTGCCACATTAACTGCTTGGTATTCCACACGCTCTGGATTTTTAAAGCCCTTGAGTTTTGGAAGACGCATATGTAGCGGCATTTGACCGCCTTCAAAACCGATGCGAACAGTGTTACGCGCATGCGTACCTTTTCCACCTCGACCAGAAGTTTTACCTTTGGATGCTTCTCCGCGACCTTTACGAACGCGATCTTTCTTAGCTCCTGGGGCAGGACGTAGATGGTGCATTTTAAGAGTCATTTATTCGACCTCTTCCACAAGAATGAGATGGCGAACAGCTTTAACCATTCCGCGAATCTCTGGACGATCTTCTTTTACGACAACATCACCGATGCGCTTAAGACCCAGTGAGCGAAGAGTCTCGCGATGTTCTGGTCTTCCGCCGACTTTGGAGCGTAGTTGAGTTACTTTTAAGCGACCCATATTTATGCACCTGCCGATACTGGATGTAGATCTGCGTTGATTGCTTTAAGTAAACGATTAGGCGCAACATCTTCTAGTGCAAGACCGCGACGCGCAGCAATCGCACTTGGGTGCTCGAGGCTCTTTAGCGCTGCAACAGTTGCATGGACAATGTTGATCGCATTATTTGAACCAAGAGATTTGCTTAGAACATCGTGAATTCCAGCGCACTCAAGCACAGCACGAACTGGACCACCAGCGATAACTCCAGTACCAGGGCTTGCTGGCTTTAGGAGTACAACTCCAGCAGCAGCTTCACCTTGAACTGGGTGAGGAATGGTTGCTTGGATCATTGGAACTTTGAAGAATGCTTTTTTAGCTTCTTCAACGCCCTTGGCAATTGCAGCAGGAACTTCTTTTGCTTTGCCATAACCAACACCGACCATGCCTTTGCCATCGCCAACAACTACTAGCGCGGTAAAGGAGAAACGCCGTCCACCTTTTACAACTTTAGAAACACGGTTGATGAAAACAACGCGCTCGATGTACTGGCTTTTTTCTGGTCCGCCACCATCGCGTCGTTCACGTTTTTCGCGACGTTCACCTGAAGCAGGTGCACCTGGATTAGTACTTCTTTCAGCAGCCATTAGAACTCCAATCCATTCTCGCGAGCACCGTCAGCTAGAGCGGCAATTCGACCGGTGTACTTTGCTCCGGCACGATCAAATACAACTGTAGAAACTCCAGCGCTTTTTGCACGATCTGCAAGCAGTTGACCGATTAAGCGAGCTTTTCTGGTTTTGTCATCTTTCGAATTACGGAAGTTTTCTTCCATAGTCGAAGCTGATGCAAGAGTGTGCCCCTTAGTGTCATCGACAATCTGCGCAAATACGTGGCGAGATGAACGAGTCACAACGAGACGCGGACGTGCTGCGGTTCCGGAAACTTTTTTGCGCACGCGGAAGTGGCGGCGAGCTTTGGCAACTTGGGCCGATCCTTTACGGACCTTTACTCCGATAGCCATTACTTCTTACCTGCCTTTCCTTGCTTGCGTCGAACAACTTCATCGACATAGCGCACACCTTTGCCTTTGTAAGGCTCTGGTGGACGAATCTTGCGAATGTTTGCGGCTACTTCGCCAACTAATTGCTTATCAATTCCTTGAACTGAAAATTTAGTTGGTGACTCAACTACAAAAGTAATTCCTTCAGGAGCAAGAACGGTCACTGGGTGGCTGAATCCAAGTGCAAAAGTAAGGTTTTTACCTTCTGCTGCAACACGGTAACCAACACCAATAATGTCTAACTTCTTTTCGTAACCGTTTGTTACGCCTTCGATCATGTTTGAAACAAGAGTGCGTGAAAGTCCATGGAGTGAACGACTTTGGCGCTCATCGTTTGGACGAGTAAGTGTTAATACACCTTCATCGCTCTTTGTAATTGTGATTGGAAGTGCAACAGTGTGAGCTAGAGATCCTTTAGGACCTTTAACAGCAACATGCTGCCCTTCTAATGAAACTTCTACTCCCTTAGGAAGCGTGATCGGTTGTTTACCAATTCGTGACATCAGCGCTCACCATACGTAGGCGAGAACTTCCCCGCCTACTCCCTGTTTGCCAGCTTGCTTATCAGTCAGCAATCCGGATGAGGTTGAAATAATGGCAACACCTAAACCACCAAGAACGCGCGGCAACGCAGTTGATTTTGCATAAACACGAAGTCCTGGTTTGCTCACGCGACGCACACCAGCGATTGACCGCTGACGATTTGTGCCGTACTTAAGATCAATAGTTAGCGTCTTTCCAATTCCAGTCTCATTAGTCACAATCTCGTAACCGCTGATGTAACCCTCTTGTTTGAGGATTGCAGCAATACGTGCCTTGACTGTTGAAGATGGCATCGCCACTTTGTCGTGGTATGCCGAATTGGCGTTCCGCAATCGCGTCAACATATCTGCGATGGGATCTGTCATTGTCATAGTTGGTTCGCCTTAACCTTCCTCGAAGTGGTTTCCGTTAGGACCTGCTCCGTAGTTTTCTTGCTCGAGTTTGCTGCAACCGCTGGTGAGGTCACCAGCTGGCCTTTGTGATTCCAGGAAGTTCGCCGGCATGTGCCATTTCGCGGAAACAAACGCGGCAAATTCCAAACTTTTGGTAGACAGCACGTGGACGTCCACAGCGCTGACATCTGGTGTAACCGCGAACCTTGAACTTTGGCTTACGGCTGGCTTTAACTTTTAATGAGGTTTTGGCCATTTTAGTTCTCCCTAAAAGGGAAGCCGAGCTTGCGTAATAACGCGCGCCCTTCTTCATCATTTTTCGCAGTAGTTACAACAGTGATGTCCATTCCGCGAGGACGATCAATTTTGTCTTGATCGATCTCGGTGAATACAACTTGTTCGGTTAAACCGAATGTGTAATTTCCATGGCCATCAAATTGTTTTGGAGATAACCCACGGAAATCGCGGATACGTGGAAGTGAGATGCTCAATAGTCGATCGCAGAATTCCCACATCCGATCTCCACGCATTGTTACGTGCGCACCAATTGGCATATTCTCACGCAATTTAAATTGTGCAATTGACTTAGTTGACCGAGTCACTTGTGGACGTTGTCCCGTGATCGCTGAAAGATCCTTAATTGCACCTTCAATCAATTTTGAATCGCGAGCAGCTTCGCCAACACCCATGTTCACAACAATCTTTACAAGGGTAGGAACTTGCATCACATTTTCATATTTAAACTCTTCACGCATAGCAGGAAGAATTTCGGCGCGGTAGCGATCCTTTAAGCGTGCGCTAGTTGCAGTACTCATCGGATGTCCTTTCCGGTGCGACGTGA
>DDZI01000105.1:7886-14276 GCA_002346305.1 Actinobacteria bacterium UBA3012
TGTCCTTTCCGGTGCGACGTGAAATCCGAACATTTTTGCCCTTTTCATCTTTGCGAGATCCAAGACGAGTTGCGCGACCATCTTCATCGACAACAAGAACATTTGAAATGTGGATGGGAGCCTCGGTGGTGATAATTCCACCAGTGCGTACTCCTCGATCAGTTGAACTTTGTTTGGTGTGCTTCTTGATCTGATTCACACCTTCAACAATTACGCGATCTTTTTCAACCAATACTGAAATCACCTTTCCGGTAACTCCCTTATCTTTGCCGGCGATCACTTGAACAGTGTCACCCTTACGGATTTTTGCCATTTTTATAGCACCTCCGGAGCAAGTGAAATGATCTTCATAAATTTCTTGTCGCGAAGTTCACGTGCAACTGGTCCAAAAATACGGGTTCCACGTGGTTCGCCATCAGCTTTCAAAATAACGGCAGCGTTCTCGTCAAATTTGATGTATGAACCATCTGCACGACGGTTCTCTTTAGTGGTGCGAACGATGACAGCCTTTACGACTTCACCTTTCTTAACTTGACCACCAGGAATTGCATCTTTAACCGAACAAACGATGATGTCACCGATGCTGGCATAACGACGTCTGGTGCCCCCAAGTACACGGATGCAGAGCAGTTCCTTAGCCCCAGTATTGTCGGCGACGCGAAGTCGCGACTCTTGTTGAATCATGGCTTTTTTCTCCCGCTCTTACTTAGCTTTTTCAAGAATTTGCACAACGCGCCAACGCTTTGTAGCTGAAAGTGGACGCGTTTCCATAATTAGAACGCGATCACCCATTCCACATTCATTAGCCTCATCATGCGCCTTCAACTTATGGGCACGTCGCATAACTTTTCCGTATAGAGCGTGCTTAACACGATCTTCAACTACAACAGTGACGGTTTTATCCATCTTGTTGCTAGTTACCAGACCTTCACGGGTTTTTCTAAAACCGCGCTCAGATGATGGAGTAGTTGATGTTTGATCGCTCATGCAGCACCCCCGATACCAATTCCTAATTCACGTTCACGCATAATCGTGTAGATACGCGCAATCTCTTTTCGGACCGCAGCTAAGCGACCATGGCTTTCTAATTGACCGGTTGCTGCTTGGAAACGAAGGTTGAATAACTCTTCCTTCGATTCACGCAGTTTGGCCTCTAATTCGTCAATGGTTAGCGCGCGTAGAACTTCATTCACGTTGTTAGCCATTACGCCTCCTCACGTCGAACGATGCGGCACTTCATTGGCAATTTATGGATTGCACGAGTCATTGCTTCAGTAGCAATAGCCTCCGTGACACCAGAGATCTCAAACATCACACGACCTGGCTTGACGTTTGCGATCCACCATTCTGGTGAACCTTTTCCGGAACCCATACGAGTTTCAGCTGGTTTTTTTGTTAATGGAACATCTGGATAAATATTGATCCAAACTTTTCCACCACGTTTAATGTGACGAGTCATCGCGATACGCGCTGCCTCAATCTGACGGTTAGTTACGTAAGCAGGTTCAAGAGCTTGGATTCCGAAATCTCCGAAGGAGACTGCGGTTCCACCTTTTGATGCACCTGAACGAGATGGGTGGTGCGGCTTACGGAATTTAACTTTACGAGGAATCAACATTAGGCCGGCCCTCCTTCAACAACTGGTGCTGCATCAGGAGCAACTGGTCCGGCAGGTCCGCGAGCAGAACTTCCTCGAGCTGCACCTGTGCGAGCAGCAGCTAATGCTTCTGCTTGACGGGTTGCACGGGTCTCAAGAATGTCGCCTTTGTAGATCCAAACTTTTACACCGATGCGACCAAAAGTAGTTTTTGCTTCATAGAAACCGTAATCAATATCTGCGCGCAATGTATGTAGTGGAACGCGACCTTCACGGTAGAACTCAGAGCGAGACATTTCTGCTCCACCAAGACGACCATTGCATTGAACACGAATTCCTTTAGCCCCAGACTTAAGTGCGGTCTGCATTGATTTACGCATTGCACGACGGAAAGAAACACGGCTTGCAAGTTGTTCTGCAACACCTTGAGCAACAAGTTGGGCATCAATTTCTGGATTCTTAACTTCAAGAATATTTAATTGAACTTGCTTGCCGGTTAGCTTCTCTAGATCCATGCGAAGACGATCTGCTTCCATTCCACGGCGACCGATAACGATGCCAGGACGTGCAGTGTGAATGTCGATGCGAACACGTTCACGGGTGCGCTCGATTTCAACACGTGAAATACCGGCGCGCTCCATGCCCTTATCTAGCATGCGACGAATTGCAATATCTTCACCAACATATGCCTTGTACATCTTGTCGGTGTACCAACGAGATTTAAATTCGGTTGTGATTCCCAGACGGAAGCCGTATGGATTTATCTTTTGACCCATTACTTGGCCCCCCGAACTTCAGACACAACAACAGTTATGTGGCTTGTGCGCTTCAAAATTTGGAATGCGCGACCTTGAGCACGTGGACGGAAACGCTTTAACGTCACTCCATCATTTACATAGGCTTCGGTAATCCAAAGCTCTGATGCATCACGAATATTTGGATCTTTTTGTTTTGCATTTGCAACTGCTGATGCAACTAACTTGTAGAAGACATCGCCTGCTGCTTGTGGTGCAAACTTCAAAATCGTAAGTGCCTCATCAGCTTTAACACCACGGATCAAATCAATAACCCGACGTGCTTTTTGAGGAGTAATACGGACATCACGCAAGATTGCGCGAGCCGAAATTGCTTCAGTATTAGATGACACGCTTGGCCCTCCGATCGTCGCCTTTAATGTGACCTTTGAAGGTACGAGTTGGAGCAAACTCACCGAGTTTGTGACCAATCATTGCTTCAGTAACAAAGACAGGTATGTGCTTGCGACCATCATGAACAGCGATGGTGTGACCGATCATGTCCGGAGTGATCATCGAACGACGAGACCATGTCTTAATGACATTTTTCGTGTTCTTCTCATTTTGCGCCTCAACCTTTTTAGAAAGGTGTGAGTCCACAAATGGACCTTTTTTTAGGCTACGTGGCATCGAAGGTTCCTATCGCTTCTTGTTCTTCGGACGACGGCGGACGATTTGTTGATCGCTAGCTTTCTTCTTTCGCGTGCGACCTTCAGGCTGACCCCAAGGTGTAACCGGGTGACGGCCACCAGAAGTTTTACCTTCACCACCACCATGTGGGTGATCAACTGGATTCATAACAACGCCTCGTACTGTAGGTCTGATGCCTCTCCAACGAACAGCTCCAGCTTTTCCAAGTTTTCTCAATGAATGCTCATCGTTTCCAACTTCACCAATGGTTGCNNGGGTTCATAACAACACCACGAACCGTTGGACGACGACCCTTCCAACGCATTCTTCCGGCCTTGCCAAAATTAATATTTGATTGCTCAGCGTTACCAACTGTGCCGATGGTTGCGCGACAACGTACATCTACATTTCGCACTTCACCTGATGGCATACGAAGTTGTGCCCAGGCTCCTTCTTTTGCAACAAGTTGAACACTTGCACCAGCAGAACGAGCGATCTTTGCTCCCCCGCCAGGACGAATTTCAATTGCGTGAACGACAGTTCCAACAGGAATGTTGCGCAGCGGCAAGTTATTTCCTGGCTTGATATCTGCACTTGGGCCGTTTTCAATAACAGCACCTTGCTCTAAATTGTTTGGAGCAATGATGTAACGCTTTTCGCCATCTGCGTAATGCAAAAGTGCGATGCGAGCTGTGCGGTTTGGGTCATACTCAATATGAGCAACCTTCGCTGGCACGCCATCTTTGTCATTGCGAACAAAATCAATTAAGCGATAGGCACGCTTGTGTCCTCCACCTTGGTGGCGAACAGTGATGCGTCCAGCAGAGTTACGTCCACCTTTGCTGTGAATCGGACGAACCAAAGATTTCTCTGGGGTTGTACGAGTAATTTCAGCAAAGTCGGAAACGCTCATGCCACGTTGGCCCGGTGTTGTCGGCTTTAACTTACGAATTCCCATTAGTAGATTCTCTTTTCTAAATTCTTAGGAGACTGGTCCGCCGAAGATATCGATGCGATCCCCAGCAGCGATTTGTACAATCGCGCGCTTGGTATCACTCCGACTACCCATACCGAAACGAGTGCGCTTGGTCTTACCTTTACGGTTCAAGGTATTGACGCTAAGCACCTTCACTCCGAAGACTTTTTCAACCGCGATCTTGATCTCGGTCTTATTTGCATCCGTTGCAACCAAGAAGGTGTATTTATTTTCATCAAGTAGTCCATATGACTTCTCTGAAACTACTGGTGAAAAAAGTACTGAGCGATGATCTCTACTCATTATGCGCTCACCTCTGCTTTCTCGGCACGAGCTGCTAGGAAATCTTTAATCGCTTGATGTGTAAACACAACATCATCGGATTTAACGACATCGTAAGCATTTAGTTGATCTGGAACGATCAAATGCATATCAGTTGCATTTCGCAAACTTCTCCATGCATCTACTTCTTCACGTGAAATAACTACGAGAAGTTGTTTGCGATCTGAGAATTGGCGAACTGCGGCAAGTGCACCCTTTGTTGAAGGAGAATCACTAGCCAAAATTTCAGTGACAACGTGAATCCGTGAATTGCGAGCGCGATCAGACAAAAGTCCGCGTAGCGCTGCAGCAATCATTTTCTTTGGAGTGCGTTGTGCATATGAACGAGGTACTGGACCGTGTGCAACTCCACCGTGGCGCTGATTTGGAGAACGGGTTGAGCCCTGACGAGCGCGACCTGTTCCTTTCTGCTTGAACGGTTTCTTTCCACCACCACTTACTTCACCGCGGTTCTTAACTTTGCTGGTTCCCTGACGGGCAGCAGCAAGTTGAGCAACAACAACTTGGTGAATCAATGGAACGTTGGTCTGTACATCGAAAAGTTCCGCTGGAAGATCAATGCTTCCGGCAGCTTTTCCAGATGCGTTTTTAATCTCAATTGTTAATGACATTACGCACCTGCCTTCGCTGCGGCACGAACCAGAATTAAGCCACCAATTGGACCAGGGACTGAACCTTTAATTAATAGGTAGCCCTTCTCGGTATCAACTGCATGGAGAGTCAGACTCTGAGTTGTGACTTTTTCATTTCCCATACGTCCGGCCATTTTTAAACCTTTAAATACGCGACCTGGTGTTGCGCATGCTCCGATTGATCCAGGCATGCGGTGCTTACGATCAACACCGTGCGATGCACCTAAACCACCGAAACCGTGACGCTTCATTACACCAGCGGTTCCTTTACCAGTGCTAGTTCCAGTTACATCAACTAGATCTCCAGCAGCAAAGATATCTGCGTTAATTTCGCCGCCAACTTCGTATGCAGAGACATCATCTAAACGAATCTCAGCAACAGAACGACGAGGAGTAACTCCGGCTTTTGCAAAGTGACCAGCAAGTGGCTTAGTAACTTTGCGCGGATCAGTAGAACCGTATGCAATTTGAATTGCGCTATATCCATCTTTTTCAAGAGTACGGATTAATGTAATTGCACATGGTCCAGCTTGAATAACAGTTACCGGAACGATCCGATTATTTGCATCAAAGACTTGAGTCATTCCTAGCTTTGTGCCAAGAATGCCCTTTCGGGTGTGTGGGTGAGTACTAGTTATCGTCATTTTTTTCTACCCCTACAACTTAATCTCAATGTCGACGCCAGCAGGGAGGTCGAGTCGCATCAAGGAATCAACAGTCTTGGGAGTTGGATCGATAATGTCGATCAAACGCTTGTGTGTGCGCATTTCAAAATGCTCACGACTGTCCTTGTACTTGTGCGGTGAACGGATTACACAAAATGAATTCCGCTCTGTAGGCAGTGGAACTGGTCCGGCAACCTTTGCACCTGTGCGCTCAACTGTTTCGACGATTTTTTTCGCCGAAGAGTCAATCACCTCATGGTCATAGGCCTTGAGCCGAATACGAATCTTTTGACCCGCCATGCTCCTCGCCCTCCTCTCGCTTGCTTAATTACAACTGTTTGTTAATTAATTACTTTTACTTGTGGATCTTTACAACGCGACCGGCGCCAACTGTGCGGCCACCTTCACGAATAGCAAAACGCAATCCTTCTTCCATCGCGATTGGCTGGATGAGAGCAACTTTCATCTCAGTGTTATCGCCAGGCATAACCATTTCGGTTCCACTTGGAAGCGTTACGACGCCGGTGACGTCAGTAGTGCGGAAGTAGAACTGTGGACGGTAGTTGTCGAAGAATGGTGTGTGACGTCCGCCTTCATCCTTTGAAAGGATGTAAACGCTGGCATCAAAATCAGTGTGTGGAGTGATTGATCCTGGCTTGCAACAGACTTGACCGCGCTCAACATCTTCACGCTTGGTTCCACGTAGAAGAAGTCCAACGTTTTCGCCCGCGCGACCTTCATCAAGAAGCTTGCG
>DDZI01000023.1 GCA_002346305.1 Actinobacteria bacterium UBA3012
TCTCGGCCAACGCCATCGAAGTCTCTCCAAATAATATTCTCAGTATCTACCCCACCTTGCAGAATTAAATCTTCGATTAGTCGACCCACTTCATTATCAGCAAGAGCTGTGAGAATTGCTGTTTTCATACCAAAGCATTTACGCAAACCTCGAGCAACGTTGTATTCTCCGCCGCCCTCCCACAAATCAAATCGACGTGCATTTCGAACTCGACCACTTCCAGGATCGAGGCGAAGCATCACCTCGCCTAACGAGAGTAAATCAAATGCCGCATCTTTTTTGATTTTCATTATGGCTCCTAATTCAGCTTTGAGGCTAGTACTGCAAGGCGTGCAATTTCGGTTAAATTCTTCTCTGCCATTGCAGATTTTGGAAACATCCAACTTCCACCAACAGCAAGAACACACTTCTCTGCAAGATATTGAGCAGCATTCTCCTGGTTAATTCCTCCAGTTGGAATAAAGCGAGTAGTTGGAAATGGAGCAGAAATGGCTTTAAGAGCCGTAATCCCTCCTAGGGTCTCAGCAGGAAACCACTTGAGCTCATCCAGCGACTCTCCAAGACCTGCAAGGACTTCGGATGCAGTGGCTACTCCTGGCAGATAAGGAATTCTTAATTCTCTTGCCTTTGCCACCAAATCACTTCTAAAGCCTGCTGAAACTGCAAACTCAATGCCTAGATTGCTACCACGGTCCAGATCTGAGTCTCTTGATACCGAGCCCATTCCAACGCAAAGCCCCTTAATCTGCTTCATCATCTCTATAGCTTGCCAACTAGCAGGAGTGCGGAGAGTCACTTCAACAATATCGATTCCAGAGTCCATCAAACAATTACCCAAATCCTTAGCCCAAGCCGCATCTTCAATGACAAGAACTGGGATTACGCGATTTTTTCCTAACGCCTCCATTGATATGTCAATTCTTGATCATGTAGCCGCCATCGACGATGACTACTGAGCCTGTCATGAAAGATGACTCTGGGGATGACATCCAATAAATACTCTTAGCAATTTCTTCTGCTGTACCCACTCTCATTAAAGCATGCATGGATTCAACATCTTTGCGATACTTCACTGGATCAGCGGATTTCTCAAGCCCTTCAACAGTAAATGGAGTTTCAATCCATCCTGGCGCAATTGCATTGACTCTAATCTTAGGTGCAAGCTCTAAGGCCAATGATTTAGTAAGAGAGTCGACAGCACCCTTAGTTGTGCAATATGCGGCATATCCCACAGAGCCAATATAACCCGAGATTGAGCTCATATTTACGATGCTTGGTTTATCACTCTTTTCAAGAAGATTCTTTAGGTGCTTAATCGAAACCACCATACCCAAGACATTTACCTCAAACATGTTTCGCCACTGATCTAAATCAGCGCTTTCAATTATCGACAGATAGTTTCGACCTGCAATGTTTATTAGTGTGTCTAACTTTCCATACTCTGATTCAATAAAATCGCGCACTTTCATCCAAAGCTTCTCGTCGCAAATATCACCTTGAAAGAAATGATTACAATTTCCACCACTTGGTCTTTGATCCACTCCAATAACTTCAAAGCCTTTTAATTGAAATTCTCGCGCAGTAGCAAGCCCCATGCCACCTGCGGCGCCAGTTACCACTGCAATTGCCTTCATTGGCTCTCTTTGCTGTCGATGCGAACGGCTGAGTAAGGACGCAAGACTATGGCCTCAGACTCCAAAAATGAATCACCTACTAAGTTTTCTGATTCATAGGGAATAAACCACTTTTCAAAAGGAGTTCTTACTTCATTTTCACTTGGATTTACCAGAATAGTTTTAGCCTCGCCCTTATTCCGATAACTTATACCGAAAATTTCGTCCGGAGTTTGACTTGAATCCCACCACTTAACTTCGCCAAATTTATAGGAGTCACTCGACTTAAGAAGCGCTAATTTAGGAAGGAGACTTTCTATTCCCTCTTCTCCCCCAACAAACATCATGAAAGGGCCTGGAAGGGAGCCAAAGATGCAGGTAAGAAGTTGGGTCATTTGAAGTCCAAACTGTTCACGGCGCCACTTGATTCCCCATGAGGGCCACCAGAAGGTATCGTGCGAATCGATGTGATGTGCCGTCATTGAACCTTGAGGCAAGAGTGAATCACGATCTCTCATCCAAACGGCAATTTCCTTGCCACTTCTGATTCCATGGCGTGAGCGGGTCTTGGGCGAGGCAAGGGATGTAACTAGCCACTGCTCATCGTAATTGTAATTTAAATCCATAGATTTTCTTAAGAGATGCCCCGATGGTTCGGTATACATCAGAGCGTCAGAATTTAAATCTTTAACCTTTGGGCGTAATTTTTGAAAAAGACCCACACATGCAAGAGCAGAGGCATTAGCTCTCCCCCTTGCCCAGGTCGCCCAATTTGGATAGTCGTTATATGTTGGAGCATCGAATCGAAATCCATCTATCTCAAGTTCGCGAACCAAAAAGAGCATGGCATCCATAAAATACTCTTGCCATGATGCGCTCCTGGCATCAAACGCCTTGGTGTATACCCCAGTGACGTTTCCATTTCCATCACGATAGAACCACTCGGGATGCTGAGATATCAGAGGAGAAACTGCTGGACTTCCCTCTCGCCAAGCTTCTTCAAAGTCAATAATGTGCCTTGACCAGGCAATGTAGTAGTTGGAGGGATCTTTTACATCGGTACTAAAACTGTCATAAGTTGTTTCATCAACTCGATCCTTATATGGACCACTTCGTACGCCATCTGCCGCACTGGTTATTGATTCTTTATCTAAAACTCCATGAAGCAGAACATCTAAAATAACTCGAATTCCAATTTTATGGGCCTGTTGGACTAATCGTTTAATCTCAGCCTTTTCTCCGTAGGAAGTATCAATATCCCAATAGTCGTGCACGTTATAGCTTGGGTAAGGCTGACGTGGCATAAGTTGTATACAGGTAAATCCCATCTTCTTGATTCGAGGCAAATCTGAAATCAAGTCGGTGGCAGTTGGATAAGGCCCATACTTGTTGACTTTAGCAAAAATCGAATAACCTAATTGAGCTTCGAATATCATCGAATGCTTAATCCACTCTGGTGGCCTTGCTGGAGAAGTTACCCCTCGCTCTCCAAGCCAGTATTGAAACACTGGAGGAAATTTCTCCCAAATAGGAACGTCGAGATCTATAGACATTAAAGAAATTGGGATGCTGCTCGCAACCTTTAGGTCACTGCAGAACTCTGTTTTGATCTTCAGATTAATTTGACTACTAGAGATTCCCTGAACTTCAACTTCGGGAATTTCGACATCGCCATCAACCCAAAGAGCGAGGTTTTCACTCTGATCTGCTGAGCTTAGGTGGATTAAACCTGATGAGCCGCGCAGCCCCCCCATAGGCGAGATTCCTGTAGAGGAAGCTAATTCGCTTAATGGCAAATTTCCTCTCATTCCATTTCCAGCAATATTGCTCAGCCATTGGCTTTCAGGTAATTCAAATTTAAAGTCTGCTACTAGATTACGCACAATCAAATCTTGATTGCCAATGAAAATTACCTTAGTTGAAAGCGCTGGTCCATTACGATTCATTGAATAAACTACTTGAGCATTTGCTGGGCCAATCAAAATTGGAATAATCCAGCTGACTCCCTGCAAATCTTGAGACGTGAATGGCTCTCCGACGCGCTTTATTGAGCTAGACCATTGGGTGTCAAAATACTCCAGACCACCAACCGGATTACGCCGCTCTCCGCCTCCGGTTTCAATCATTAACGTTGTCGCTACCTTGATGAAGAAATTTTTTCCACTCTTGGTCAGGCGAAATTCGCTTGGAAGACCCGAACTTTCATCGAATTCTAGGCCGTGATTGGACTCTTCATGGTTGAGTCTCATAGAGATTTCCTAACGAGACAAACGGCCAGATAAAGCGCGATGCCCGAGCAGGGACAGAATTATCACTAATCCAAAGCCCAATCCCGTGTAGTATCCATCGAGCCCCACGGCTACAACTCCGGTGTTGATAAACACAACGGTGGTGGCACCAATTACTAATCCAGCAATTGTTCCCTTGCCACCTGTTACTGGAGTTCCTCCTACGAAGACTGCAGCTAAAACAGGTAGTAGATAACCCTCTCCCATCGTTGAGTAATAGGTAGAGTTCATGAGAATTGAGATTGTGGAAGTAATCGAACAACAGACACCCACCAAAACAAAGCAGAGCACTTTGACTCTTGAGATATTTACACCCATCGCCCTACCAGCCTCCGGGTTGTCACCTGCTATGTGAACATGAATACCAAAGCGATGGCGATTGAAAATAATGCCCAGTATTAGAGCTATTCCTAACCCCCAGATTAATTGAGCAGGTATCGGACCCCAAGATCCCACAACTGCTGCTCGGATCGGAGAATCGTCAAATTTCGGAAACTGACGCAGTTGTCCTTTATTTAGCACTTGAGTAATACCTGCGAACATGAAATTTACGCCTAGCGTCGTAATGAGAGAAGAAAATCCCAACTTTGTAACCAGGAATCCAACAAATAGCCCACATGCAACTCCAGTGGTGACGCTTGCTAAAAACGCCAACCAAAAATTGTAATCAGTGGCAGTCAGAGTCAAAGAAAAAATCAACCCAGTCAGCGCCAACGTTGAGGGAAAAGAAAGATCAATTTCGCCAGATACAGTGACAAATACCAGCGAAAGACCCATGATGATGAAAAGAGGAAGAGAGAGAAAAACGGCGGTAAACATCCCGACTTGCAAGAAGACATCTGGGGCAAAATAGATAAAGACAGCCATCATCATGAAGTAAAAACCAGATGCTCCAAGAACAGGCTTGAAACGATCAGGGATTACTATTTTCTTTACTGTTACGTTATCAATTGCCATCAGACACTTCCTTTCTTAGCAACATCTCGTAGCATACTTATAAACTCATCAGCGGTCGTATTCCCCTTAGGTCCATCAAAGACCAATCGGCCACGGTCAAGAATTACAAATCTATCGGCGACAGCATGAGCATCCCAAGGATTATGGCTGATAAAAATCACCGATCTCCCTTGAGCTTTCAAATTAAGAATAAATTCCATAACTTCGGCCTGCTCAGATAGCGCCATCGCCGTTGTTGGTTCATCCAACATAACCAGGCTGCTGTCAAAAAGAATTGCGCGCGAAATAGCAACGCCTTGGCGCTCTCCTCCGGAAAGTTTTAACACAGGAGAGTGAGGAGTCCACACCTTTGAGGTATACCCAATCTTTCGCATTAGAGCTTCGGTTTCCTTGATTTGCTCTTTTCTCTTTACAAATCCAAAACGATTCACCAGCTCCCGACCCATAAAGACATTTGCATAAATACTCTGCTGCTCGGAAAGTGCTCTATTTTGATGCACTGTCTCGATGCCCAATTTTCTTGCCTTGGCAGCGTTCCAATTTTTTTGTTCTTGACCACGCAAAATAATCTTTGCGCCATCATCTGCACTCTCAGTTCCTGAGATGATCTTTGTTAAGGTCGTTTTTCCGGCTCCGTTATCGCCGACAAGTGAAACTATCTCTCCCTCATAGAGCTTTAAATTTATATTTGATAAAGCCTGAACTCGGCCAAAAGTTTTCTCTACACCAATCAATTCAATTAGGGGACTCTTATCCATTTAAACCTCCATAAGCAATCAGGCCGATACAAAATCTAGCAAGACAGGCCATGGCGGCATCAAATCAGATTTGATGCCGCCATCCCTCGTATTACATATAGGTCTCTCTCGAGACCTCTTTTTTAGCGGAAGCCCTTTGGAAGTGCTGCCACTATTTTGTAATTATCAACCGTGACGAATCCAGCAGACGTGTCGACGCTTGAAGGAGCTAGGCCATATACCTTCTGTAGGCAGAGAGAAATGATTGGCAAATATCCCTGCTTGAAAGGCTCTTGGTCAGCAGTTAACTGAACGTGTCCGCTTGCAAAAGCGGCAAGAACGTCTGCTCCGACATCGAAGCCAGCAACTTTAACTTGACCTGGCTCAAGACCTGCTGCCCTGAAGTAAGTTGGAGTTGCGCCCAGCAGAGGACCTTCTGAAACGATAAGTTTCAAGTCAGATCCTGCCGCTTTAATTGCTGCAACTAAAGTTGGAGTGAGAAGGTTTGGATTTCCCGATACGTTCTCGCCGATTGCTTGTAGATTTAGCTCAGTTACCTGAACACCCTTGGCTCTTAGCGCTTTAACAACGCCATCTTCGCGATCAGAGCGACCCTTAACTCCAAAAGTTCCGACGACAATTGCCTTATCGCCTCTCTTGATACCAAAGTCTTTGACAGCTCTATTAGCAAGAGACTGACCCATCTTTCCAAGATTTGCGCCTACGAAACCAGCATTTAGTTCTTTAATCGAACGCTTAGCAGGAACATTTGAAAAGTCGACAGCGATACCAGCTTTCTTTGCATCTTTAGCAGCAGAAAGAATCGCGGCATCACCTGGGTGACCCATGAAAGAAATTGCATCTGGTTTCTTGACTATTTCCTCTTTGAATTGCTGAACCATTTTAGGAAAGTTCCAACCAGAGCTAATGATGGTGACATCTGCGCCAGTATCTGCGGCAGCTTGACGTGCACCTTTTTCTAGAATGTCAGAGAAACTGTCTGCAGTTCCTCCTTTGAAATAACTAATCTTCACGCTGGAGCACCAAGTTCCTGCCGAGCTTTGACTGGACGTTGACACTCCTAGCATGATTGAAGCAACCAAAGCGCCAGATGATGCAAGCGCTATGGCTCGACGGGATTTCTTCATGCCTGTTCTCCTTAACTTATTTACCTATCTGACTTGTCAGATAGGTGTTGGTGGTGAGAGAGTCTGCTCCGCAGGTAGGCCCTTGTCAATGATTTATACGTGAGTATTTTCTTAGGGAGGAATTGAGAGCGATGGAACCACTAGAGGGAAAAGTCATACTCCTTACGGGTGTTGCTGGGGGCATTGGAAAACCTGTTACCAATTTGTTATTAAAGCTGGGCGCCCAGGTTATTGGCGTGGATATTTCCAACCAAGATTCAGTTACGGGTTTACTTGAGCAGCCTAAGATCCTTAGGAGGTAGACAACAGGTGAAAGCATTGCAGAAGAGAATTGGTATAACTCAAGACACTCTTGCCCAGAGCTTAACGGAACGGTTTATTTTTGGCGAAGAAGCTTTAGATGGATTGATGCCCTCAACTAGAATCTTGGCAGAAGAATATGGCGTTTCAAGGTTATTCTTGCGGGAAGTTTTAGCTGGATTACAACGACAAGGACTTATTGAGACTTTTCCGGGTAAGGGTATTTATGTAAGAAAGCCCAGCATGTTAAATGCGGCACGTAACGTACACACCACTATAAGGCAATCCACAGCCACCGCCCGAGATCTAATTGAAGCTAGAGGAAATTTAGAAGAGCAATGTGCCGCGCTTGCCGCGGAGAGAGCAACAACAGAAGATATTGCGCAGATGGAATTTGCGCTGAAGGCTTTAGATGATGCCAATGGACTTATCCCGATGGCCCAGGCCGATATTGCATTTCACTCTCTGCTAGCTAAGAGCACCCACAATCCAGTTCTACAAATTATGTTTGGCTCTATCACCACATTGGTTTTTGACACCATGTTAAGAAGTTTATCTGACCCAGAAATCTATAAAGAAGGTGCTCCCCTTCACTACACAATCCTTAAAGCAGTTAAGAATCGTGATGGTTTAGCCGCCAGGAAAGCCATGTCAAAACACATTCACTTGGCTGAAGACTCCTATAAAAATGACTTGGATTGCGAACTTCGTGAAATTGCTCAGCGAATCGTGAAAGATGTACTGCAATCCTCTTTAAGCATTGAGGAGATTCTTAGCTCTGCACTTAAAGATTATTCGGTAGATTTGGGGCAATCGTGAAAATTATTGCAGTCAAACCTTTTTCTCATCCTGAATTTCCTAATTTGGCATATGTTGAAATCCTGACCGATGAAGGCATCGTAGGCTTAGGTGAAACGCATTATTTTGGCTCAACAGTGGCACATTTCATAAGTGACTTCGCAGGTCCGGCGATTTTGGGTAAGGATCCTCTAAATCGAGAAGAAATAGCCAAGACTCTGACTACATACGTTGGCTCTAACGGCTCAGGAGTTGAGACCAGAGCTAGATCTGCCATTGATTTAGCACTTTGGGATATTGCTGGGCAATTTAATAACAAGCCAATTTTCGAATTAATTGGCGGGACCTCTCCCCGCAATCTTCGAATCTATAACACCTGCGCTGGGGTGCAATACATGCGCAAATCAAACCAAAGTTCAAAATCTTGGGGATTAGACAAAGCCGCTAGCAAATACGAAGATCTTGCAGCGTTTATGAGTGATGCTGGACGTTTGGCAACCGAGCTTTTATCTGAGGGCATCACAGCTATGAAAATCTGGCCATTTGATTTACTCGCTGAAAAAAATTGGGGAAAGGAAATTTCCTCTTCTGACTTGAAGTTGGGATTAGAGCCGATTCAAAAAATTCGAGACGCCGTGGGAAAGAAGATGGAGATAATGGTTGAGCTCCATGCACTTTGGTCGCCTAATGCAGCGAAAGAAATAATGTCGGCGTTAAAAGAGTTCGAAATTTTCTGGGTCGAAGATCCCATCTATCCAGATTTACTTGAAGAGTTAGGAGTTCTTCGAGGTAACTCGATGCCAAAAATTGCCCATGGAGAAACAATTGCGAGTAGGAAACGAGTAGAGAGACTTGTTAGGGAGAATCTAATTGATGTGCTCACTCTAGATTTAGGTTGGTGTGGCGGCTTAACCGAAGGCTTAGCTATGGCAAAACTTGCAAAAGAAAATGGCGTACGGATCGCCCCTCATGATTGCACTGGCCCAGTGGGATTGACTTACGGCGCCCACCTATCAACTGCCGATGATAATGCCTTAATTCAAGAGACGGTCAGGTCTTACTACCGCACCTGGTACCCACATCTAGTAGATAGATTGCCACTGATTGAAAATGGTGAATTAAAGTTAAGCATGAGTCCTGGTTTGGGCTTAAAACTACGGGATGAATTTCGTGCCAGTTCTCTTGTTAGCACCACGGCCTAATCATGGCTAATCCAAATTTGAAACGAATTTTCCCACATCCAATAACACTTTCAAAAACTCTTAAGTTTAAAAAAATCACTATTTCAGGGAAAAAACGAAGATTATCCAAAGCGGTAACTATTGAAGACTTGCGCAAGATTGCCAAACGAAGGACTCCTCGCGGCCCTTTTGATTACACAGATGGCGCCGCCGAAAGTGAGAGTTCACTCTCTAGAGCCAGAGCGCTCTACTCAAATCTTGAATTTCGCCCTAATGTTTTAAGAGATGTTTCAAAGCTCGACACTTCAGTAGAAATACTGGGAGAGAAATTTGCTCTTCCTTTCGGAATTGCTCCGACAGGATTTACACGCATGATGAATGCGGAGGGAGAAGTTGCTGGAGCTCGAGCTGCAGATAAATTCGCAATTCCTTTTACGCTCTCAACGCTTGGAACTAGCACAATTTCTGAAGTGGTTAGCGCAGCACCCCTTGGTCGAAATTGGTTTCAGCTATATATGTGGAAGGACCGAAAAGCATCGATGGCTTTAGTTGATCAGGCTTGGAGCGCAGGAGTAAGAAATTTGATTTTAACCGTAGATGTACCTGTAGCTGGCGCGCGCCACCGAGATACACGCAATGGATTAACAGTTCCTCCCTCTTTAACCCTTGGAACATTACTTGAAGCAGCTCCGAAATATGAATGGTGGTGGAATTTCCTAACCACTCCAGAATTGCGATTTGCCTCCATGTCACAATGGAATGGAACGGTGGCCGAACTGCTTGATTTTATGTTTGATCCCAGCATGACTTTTGATGATTTAAAATGGATTAGAGCCCAATGGAAAGGGACTTTGTCCATTAAGGGAATCCAAAATGTAGATGATGCAAAAAAAGCCGCTCGATTAGGCGTTGATGCAATTATTCTGTCAAACCATGGCGGAAGACAGCTTGACCAAGCTCCAAGGCCACTTGAATTAATAGCAAGCTGTCGAAAAGCCGTAGGAAGAGGTACCGAGATCCACATTGATTCAGGAATTATGCGGGGCTCAGATATTGTGGCGGCGCTAGCACTTGGAGCGGACTTTGCCTATGTGGGCCGCGCTTATTTATACGGGCTGATGGCTGGAGGACAACAAGGCGTTGAGCGATCTCTTGAAATTCTTGCAACAGAAATCAAGCGCACGATGAAGTTGCTGGGCGTATCGAATGTAAAGGAACTTAATTCCAAACACATTAATTTCTTGTAATCGAACAGATTTGAGCCAAGACTTTATGCTATCCTCAAATCGTGTTAGGCTAGTTAGTTAATATCTAATAAGGAGAATCGTCATAAAACTAAGCACCGCAGCAACTTACAAACCGATTCCGATTAGCTCGGTTGAAATTCACGGCTGGCTTAAACAGCAATCGACGCGGGCACTGCAGGGTTATATCGGCTCCCTGCCACTTATAAGTAAAGAGGTCTGGGGCGATGTCTTTGCTACTGGAAAGCTTGGAATCAAATCTACTTACGGTACTGGAAACAATGTCGCGAAAGTTGAGTGGTGGAATGGTGAGAGCGAAGGAAATTGGCTGATTGGCTGGATTGGACATGTGCTACTGCAGGGTGAGAGTGCTGAAATAGAAAAGGTTCGAGTTTATCTTCAGCGAATTCTGAGCCACCAAAGCGCTAGCGGATACATCGGCATGTTTAATGATGAGGCACAGGAAAGTCGTGGCTTCATTATCGGTGATCTGTGGACGCAGAGCCGGGCATTAATTGCACTGCAACTTTGGGCAGATTACTGGAACGATGATCAAGTGCGAAGCAGCGTTTCACGCGCTTTGGATTACACCATCACCCGTTATCGCAAGTCGGATAAGAATCTGCGCTTTCAAACCCCCACTGGCGATAGTTGTGGAGCGGGCCATGACCTGATGTTTATGGACGCACTTGCCGAACAAACTCGACAAACTGGTGAGATGAGATTTATCGAATTCGGGCGCGAGTTGTATGCCGATTACTCTGTAGGTGAGATGGAGTGGCATGAAACTGATGGCCAAATAAAGCGATTGTTGTCAGATGAGCCAATAGTTGGACATGGTGCTCACGCAGTTGAGTACTTAAGAGTTCCGCTATCGCTTGCCGAGTACCTCGGAGATGAAGATTATCTAGCAGCATTCCAAAATGGCATGGTAAAGATTGAACCTGCGATTGGAATTGGCGGCGGAGTCAAAAGTGATGAGCAGATATCACTGCCAGGTATAGCGCCAATCCCACTACCAGAGAATGGGTATGAGATCTGCACGATGTTTGAAATGATTATGGCTTTACTTGAGTCAGCACGTTTCACCGGTAACTTCCACTACCTAGACCTTGCCGAAAAGTTATTTCTCAACGATGTACAAGCTGCGGTAACAAATGATGGAAGACGAACAACATACTGCTTGTCACAAAATCAGCCGGCAGCAACGCACACCATGGGGACAAGATGGGATATCTCAGCCACTCATGATGATGTTGCGGTGTGCTGCGTTCCAAACGCCGGCAAAATCCTGCCAATCTTTGCCCGTCGGATGGTTGCACTTGCTGAGAATCTTGTCAGTTTTCAACTTTACGGTCCGATGGCGGCAAATTTGCAAATGCAAGGCAAAGAGTTGCTGGTTCGACAAGAGACTGCATACCCATTTGAAGAGCAAATTACCGTTCACATCGGCGCACCAGATCTTCGCTTTACTGCAGAGTTCAGGGTGCCAGCTTGGTGCAAGCAGCCACAAATTAAAGTTATTGGCGCGAAGGATGTGGTCGAAGAAAAGCTTACTGATCGTATTCGAGTTACTGCGACTTGGTCAGCTGATTCCAAAGTTGAGCTAAATCTGCCACAACAGCTTACCCAGCGCACAATTCCAGATGGGAGATATGTTTTTGATGTTGGCCCGTTGGTTTTCTCAGTACCAATTGCACACGTAGCGACGGAGTATCGAGAGTATGCGGTAAAAGGTTATGCAGATCTAGATGTGGTTGCTGCAAATGCAAAATGGATTTTCCCGCCAACATTTCGGGAGCCGGATTTAGCTACTGCCAAGGTGGCAAGGCGTTCATTGCTAGAAGGCCATTATCCATGGAGTGATCAACCACCTATCTCGATCTCAACAACTTGCTGGAATCCAAACCCACACGCTGATGAAGGCTTAGATATAGTTGCATTCCACACTGTCAATCTAGTTCCAATGGGAAGTACCGTTCTGCGATGGACGGCATTTCCGCCGGCAAGATAGGCTCGCACTTATGGTCCAATCCCAACATGTTTTAGTTACTGGCGCAGGTGGTGATATCGGTACAGCAATTGTCGAGGAGTTCCTCAACGATGGCGCAACTGTCACAGCTGTAGATATTAAATCTGAGGGTGAAATCCTTAGCCGCTACAGCAAAGCACACCAATCCAAGATTCGTCCGGTCTGTCTAGATCTTTGTGACCGAGATGCGGTCAATGATCTCATCCATTCTGGTGCACCATTGGATGCAGTAGTTGGAAATGCTGGCGTTGGTGGCACCTCACCCTTTGTTGATATTGATGTTGCATTTTGGCAACGCACCCTGGATGTTAATCTCACAGCGAATTTTAATTTAGGACAGGTGGCAGCTAAACATTTCATAAAAAATAAAACTGCGGGTCGAATCGTTTTTACCGGCTCTTGGGTTGGCTCAGTTCCATGGCCAGAAATTACTGCTTATACCGTCTCAAAGGCAGGACTTGAGATGTTGGCAAAGCAAATGGCACGCGAGCTTGCTGTGCATGGCGTCCGGGTAAATGTAGTTGCACCAGGAATTGTTCGGGCCGGTCTTGCGGGTGAACTACTGAAAACAGATCCTGTCTATGCAAAACGTGCAGGCCGGGTTGTGCCACTTGGTGAGTTTCAAACCCCCAAGCAGGTCGCTGATGTAGTCAAATTTCTATGCTCTCCCGCAGGTGAGTACATCACTGGAACTGTTTTGTTGGCCGATGGCGGCTGCTCACTATTCCAATTTGATTCTGCTCTCGATGCAAACAAATAATCCAGATAAGTTGCTGATCCAACATTGCACTCCAATTTTGAGGCAACTTAAGCGAGTATCGTCTCAAACATAAATTATTTCAAGCACTCTCGTATCCTTCATGTGTTGGGTAGCTTATGTCAAGAATTCGTGTTGCAACGCTTTGCTAATCTCCTTTGAGTTAGTAGGGTACAGCCACACTGTAAATTCAGTGCACCACTTTGGATTCGGTAGATCACTTTGATTGGAGTAGCTATCACAAGCGTAAAGTGGAAATTATGACCGAGCTACTTACCCGAGATACTGTCCTTGCTTATCTAATAGATAAGAAGATTATCTCTGCTAACGAACCAGCTGAGGTCGAAGTTTTGACAGGCGGTGTCTCCAATATTGTCTTAGCGATAAATACCAATGATAAGAAGATAGTATTAAAGCAGGCGCTAGCTGAATTGCTAGTTGCTCAAAAATGGGAGGCCGATCAACGCCGGGCAATAGTTGAGGCCCACGCCATTGAGCTCTTTCATAAGTTGAGCCCTGAGCAAGTTCCAAATTTACTCTTCCTTGATTCAGAACGATTTATCTTGATTCTAGAGCGGGTTCCGATCAGGAGCACTGTATGGAAATCAGATCTATTAAATAGCCAGATAGATCCAAATGTGGCAGCAGTTCTAGGAAAAACACTGGCACAGTGGCATAACTTTGGCGAACAGAACGAGGGCGCCAGAGCTGAATTCATGGAGGATTCCCTCTTTGAGCAATTGCGGATTGATCCTTTCTATCGTTTTGTTTCTGCAAAGAATGATCGTCTTAAACCAGTAATAGGTAGATTAATTAATGAGCTAGAAGGTGAAAAGACCGCGATTGTTCATGGGGATTTTTCACCAAAGAACATTATGGTGGGTCTTGATAATCAGGTTTATATCTTGGATTTTGAGGTTACCCATGTTGGCAATCCAATCTTTGATCTGGCCTTTCTCTTAGCTCATTTACTCTGTAAAACATTTAGAACAGATGAGATGAATGAAAAGCAATTACTATCTAATTGTGCCAATCAATTTATCTCCTCATATGGAGCGGTTCGACCAATCGCACCATCACTGTCGCTGCATACAGCGCTAATCGCATTAGCCAGGGTGGAGGGTAAGTCACCCGTTGATTATCTTGATTCAGATAAACAGAGCGCTCTCGTTGCATACACAAAAGATATTTTAAGAAAGGGCGAAGGCGTGCCCATAGCCGATCTCTTCCAAGGGAGTTTTCATTGAAGATTAAAAAGCTATTTGGCTATCAAGTTTTAGACTCGCGGGGTCGGCCAACTATTGCGGCTGCTATTTCATTAGATGATGGCACTACTCATACTGCCCGAGTTCCATCTGGCGCTTCGACTGGAAAACATGAGGCTATGGAGCTGCGTGATGGGAACCTGGCTGATGCAAATAGATTCTATGGCGGAAAATCAGTTGCTCAGGCAGTTGCCAATATAAATTCACTAATTGCGCCTACCTTGGTGGGTAGAGATATTTCACTAACTGATATTGACACCCAATTGATAAATCTTGATCCTTCCGAGAATCATATGAAACTTGGCGCTAATGCAACGCTAGCGGTCTCACTAGCTGCAGCTATCGCCGAAGCCCACTCGCAGAGTAAATCATTAACTCGCTTCTTTAACGGTGATGGTGAATTAGAGATTCCAATGCCTATGGTAAATATCCTCTCTGGTGGAGCCCATGCTGGTCGAACTCTTGATATTCAAGATGTATTAGTTCTCCCAATTGGTGCCAACTCATTTACTGAATCCTTAGCCTGGATTGTTGCAATCCGGGAGGCTGCGGCAAAGATAGGGGCAGCCGAGGGCAAGGTGACTCATCTAATTGCTGATGAGGGCGGCTTAGGAATTGCCTTTGCTTCCATGGCGCAGGCCTGTGATTTCGTTGTTAAGGTAATTAGCTCAGTTGGCCTAAATCCAGGATCTGATGTTTCGCTAGCACTTGATATTGCCTCTACTCAATTCTTTGATGGCTCGAAATATAATTTGAAAACTGAGGGTCGTTCGCTGACTTCAGCAGATTTTGTGCAATATATAAATAGATTAGTAAGCAGCCAACCTATTGTCTCGATTGAAGATCCTTTTGCAGAAGATGATTGGGCTGCCTGGCAAGAATTTATGTCGATTGCACCCGTGAAATTACAGGTCTTAGGTGATGATTTACTAACAACTAATTTAGGTAGATTAAATAAAGCTATTGCGGATAATAGCGCTAATGCGATTTTGATCAAGGCAAATCAGAATGGTCTTGTTACATCAACTTTGAATGTATTAAAGCAAGCACGTGCAAATAACTTTAATACAGTAGTTTCTGCTCGTTCAGGAGAGACGGAAGATTCATGGCTTGCAGATTTAGCTACTGGTTGGCGGGCAGGTCAGATTAAGGTTGGTTCAACTCATGGCGCAGAGCGCACCGCAAAATGGAATCGCTTACTTGAGCTTGAAGCGACAGAGCCAAGTAGATTTTCCAACCCTTTCGCTTGAAGAGTTAATCTTAAGTGCTTCATCTTAGGCCTCTCAAATAGTGACTTGAGACCACTCTACTTTTCCTAAACCCGCATGGTTCCAAGCACGATAATCCAGCCAAGTGCTG
>DDZI01000071.1:0-6827 GCA_002346305.1 Actinobacteria bacterium UBA3012
CTGCGCAAGATAAATTAAACGCACCTGATGATGTTTTGGAATATATCGCCAGCAAAATATCAACAAATATTCGTGAATTAGAAGGTGCTTTGATTCGCGTAACTGCTTTCGCGAGTTTGAATCGTCAAGGCGTTGATCTTTCGTTAGCTGAAATTGTTTTAAAGGATTTAATTCCGGATGACCACGGCCCTGAAATCACCGCTGCAACCATCATGGCCCAGACTTCCTCCTATTTCAGCCTCACGATTGACGACCTTTGTGGAACCTCGCGTTCTCGCGCTTTAGTTAATGCCCGACAAGTTGCGATGTATCTCTGCCGTGAACTAACTGATTTGTCATTGCCTAAAATTGGCCAAACTTTCGGCGGCCGCGATCACACCACCGTGATGCACGCTGATCGAAAGATTAGACAGTTAATGGCAGAGCGAAGATCGATCTATAACCAGGTAACGGAGTTAACCAACCGAATCCGGACCCAAGCCCGAACCGGTAATTAACTGCACCAACAACGCCTAACTGTCCTGTCTAATATGTCCGTTTCATTCCTTAAATAGGGGTTCCATAGTTGGGGATATCACTGGGGATAAAGCCGCTTTTTGAGGAGTAACTGCCTTAGCTACTGTGGAGATCTTTTCAGGGATCTATAGCTATTTGATAACCCTGTGGTTAACAGGGGCTTTTTCCACAAGAGAGGTAAGGTTATCCACAGAGAAAAAGAGGTGTCTTGCCGGCTCAACCTGCTGGAATGGTCTTTATCCACAGATAATCATCAGCCTATGACTACTACTACCTTTAATTAATCTTTAAGTAAAAAATAACAGAAATATGCAATAAGAGATGGGCTAGAAAAAAGAGTAGAGATATTTAGTGAAAATGGGAGAGGATTCACCTCACCTTAGAGGAGTTAAAAACGATGAGATTTATTGTAGAGCGCGACGCGTTAGCTGATGGCGTGATGTGGGTTTCCAGGTCTTTATCTGCGCGCCCAATTATGCCGGTCTTATTAGGAGTTTTAATTAAAGCTGACAAACAAGGAGTTCACCTTTCGGGCTACGACCTAGAGACTTCAGGAAAAGCAGAGGTAGCCGCTGATGTAAAAGAAGAAGGAACTGTTTTGGTTTCTGGAAAATTACTTTCCGATATTGCAAGAGCGCTTCCAAACAAACCGGTAACTTTTTCACTAGAAGGAAATAGAGTTTCGGTAATTTCAGGAAGCGCGAAATTTGCACTCCCGACTCTTTCAGTGAGCGATTACCCAAATCTTCCAGAGTTACCGAGTGAAACCGGAAGATTGTCGGGAGATTTGTTTGCAGAGGCCGTAGGTCAAGTTGCAGTAGCGGCCGGAAAAGATGATTCACTTCCGGTACTTACAGGTGTTTATGTAGAGATAGAAGAAAACAAATTAATTCTTGCTGCTACAGACAGATACCGTTTAGCGGTACGCGAATTAAATTGGGACGCCCCACGCGCGAGCGCCTCTGCACTTATCCGTGCGCGTACTTTGAATGACGCTGCGAAATCCTTGGCTGGCGTAAAGAGCGTGAGCGTTGCACTTGCAGCTGCTACCGCAACGGAGCGACTAATTGGTTTTGCAAGTGAAGGAAAAGTTATGACATCAAGAATGCTTGATGGCACTTTCCCACCATATCGACACCTGCTTCCTTCTGAGCGCAGCGCAACAGCAGTAGTTGAGGTTGCACCTTTTGTAGATTCTGTTCGAAGAGTTGCATTAGTTGCAGACAAAACTGTTCCACTTCGTTTAGCGTTTAATCCAGGCGCACTAACACTTGAAGCTGGAGTAGGCGATGATGCTCAAGCGACCGAAGAAATTGAAATTGCATTTGACGGCGAAGCGTTATCAATTGCTTTTAACCCCACCTTTCTGCTTGATGGATTAGCTGCAGTTAATTCACCATATGTTGAGATCGCATTTACAGGTGGAAGTAAACCAGCAGTGCTTTCTGGAAAATCTAGCGCTGACGGTGAATCAGATTTTTCTTACCGCTACCTGCTAATGCCAATGCGGTATTCCTCTTAACAGTGCACCTAACTTTTTTATCGTTAACTGATTTCAGGTCCTACAAGAACGCTGAATTACTTTTACGGCCTGGCGTAACTACTTTTATTGGTAGCAACGGCGAAGGAAAAACCAATTTTGCAGAGGCAATCGGCTACTTGGCTTATCTCTCATCTCATAGGACCGGTTCGGACACACCGCTGATTCGTTTGGGTTGTGAACGGGCATATATTCGCGCCAAGGTCATGAACGATGACCGAGAAGAGTTGTTAGAAATTGAGATTAATAACGGACGAGCTAATCGCGGGCGCATAAACCAGAGCCCAAGCAGATCAACAAAAGAGTTACTGGGGCATTTGCGCGCGGTTTTGTTTACTCCAGAGGATTTGTCATTAGTAAAGGGAGACCCGAGCGAAAGACGAGATTACTTAGACAAGATTTTAATTTCGCGTACACCACGACTTGCTGGAACCATCACTGATTACGAAAGAGTGATCAAACAACGTAACTCGCTTTTGAAAACTCGACCTAATGAACGCGAGTTAGTTCCGTGGGACGGCCAATTAGCGAAATTAGCCAGTCAAGTAATAGCTGCGAGATTAGCTTTAGTCGAAGAGCTAAGACCATTAGTGGTAGACGCTTATTCGAAAATTGCAGCCGGGGATAATGTAAATATTGAATACAAATGTTCAGGTGATTTAAAACAAAGAGAAGCAAGTGAAATCGAAGCGGAAATTTTATTTGCACTACCTGAATTAAGAAGAGCCGAAATAGAAAGAGGACTTTCTTTAATTGGTCCGCATCGAGATGATTTACTTTTGACACTTGGTGCAACACCGGTTCGCGGTTATGCAAGCCAAGGTGAATCTTGGTCTTTTGCGCTCTCACTAAGAGTTGCCGCCTACCACCTCTTCCGTTCCGATGGTGATTTGCCTATCTTGATCCTTGATGATGTATTTGCTGAACTAGATGCAGCACGTAGAAAAGCTTTAGTGGAATTAATTAAGGATGGCGAACAAGTGATTGTCACAGCCGCGGTAGAAGAAGATTTGCCGCAAGATTTACTTCATCGGAAAATCTATGTGCGCAGTGGAACTTTAAATGAGTAGCCAACGAGATTTAGCGCGGGCATTACTTGCTTCGGCACGCAGACATTCGCACCGATTTCGCAAAGAGGGTTCACCTACTCGTAGGGAAAATGCCGAAAATGATGAAACTCAAGCTGTGGGCCCACAATTAATAAATCAATCACTCTCTGAATTGATTGCAGATCAAGGTTGGAGTGAGCATTTAAAAGTTGGAGATTTATTTACTAGGTGGGATGAGATTGTTGGAGCTGAGATTGCACAGAACGCAAAACCAATGCGGTTAACCGATGGAAAATTGTTGATTGAAGCAAGAAGTACCGCCTGGGCCACCCAACTTCGATTGATGAGTGATGATTTGAAACGGCGAATCGCAGCCGAGGGGCTGGAGCTAAATGGGATTGAGGTAGTCGGACCGCGTTCACCCTCATGGAGGCGGGGGGGGTGGACGGTCAAAGGGGGGCGTGGTCCTCGCGATACCTACGGTTAACCCCAGTTGTGTGGGGGGAGTTTAAGTAGGGGGTTACTTTTCCCCAGTCCCCAATAGAAGCCGAATTTTGGCTGGTTAAGTTCAAAATATCTAATAGGATTAACCCCTGTCGTGAAAAAGGTTCTTCCAGCCGGCTAAAACTAGAGCTTGAAACCGTAAAGACACATGGAGTGGGGTTTAAATTGGGTTCAGAGGGCAAGCGCGAATATGACGCCAGCGCTATTCAAGTTCTTGAAGGACTTGATGCCGTTCGCAAACGCCCCGGAATGTATATCGGTTCCACCGGTGAACGTGGTTTACATCATTTAGTTTATGAAGTTGTCGATAACTCGGTTGATGAAGCACTCGCCGGTTATTGCACGCAGATTGATGTAGTTCTTGAAAGTAATGGCGGAGTGAGTGTTACCGATAACGGTCGTGGAATTCCAGTAGATATCGTTGAAAGCGAAGGAAAGCCAGCTGTTGAAGTTGTGCTTACTGTTTTACACGCCGGTGGAAAATTTGGCGGCGGTGGATATGCAGTTTCAGGCGGACTTCATGGTGTCGGTGTTTCAGTAGTAAACGCACTGAGCACCCGACTTGATGTTGAAGTACAACGCGAAGGATTTTTTCACACCCAAAGTTACAAATTAGGTGTTCCACAAGCGCCACTTAAAAAAGGTGAAAAAACTTCGAAGACCGGAACTAAAGTGACCTTTTGGGCCTCGGAAGAAATTTTTGAAACTACAGTTTATTCTTTCGAAATTCTTTCAACTCGTTTTCGCGAAATGGCATTTTTAAATCGTGGCATGACCATAACTTTGCGCGATGAGCGCGCGGGACATGTTGATGAAAAAGGCGAACCGATTCATGTAACTTACAAATATGACGGTGGAATTTCAGATTTTGTAAAACATTTAAATTCAACAAAAGGCGAATCACATAAAAGCATTATTGCTTTTGATTCAGAGGATGTTAAAGCTCAGTTATCACTTGAAGTTGCAATGCAATGGAGTATCGGTTACACCGAATCGGTTTATACCTTTGCAAACACCATTAATACTCAAGAGGGCGGAACGCACGAAGAAGGCTTCCGTACTTCACTTACATCAATCGTAAATAAATTCGGTGAAGAGTGGGGATTAATTCGCAAAAAGGAAGATCGCTTAACAGGTGACGATGTGCGCGAAGGTCTGACCGCAATAGTTTCTATTAAATTAGGTGAACCTCAATTTGAAGGACAGACCAAAACAAAATTAGGCAATACTGAAGCGAAATCTTTTACTCAAAAAGTTGTGCATGAAAGATTGGGTGCTTGGTTTGAGACAAATCCAAGCGAAGGCCGCGACGTAATTCGCAAATGTATTGATGCCGCGACAGCTCGAGTTGCTGCACGCAAAGCACGTGAGCTTTCAAGATCACGAAAAGGTTTGCTTGAAGGTCGCGGAATGCCTGGAAAATTGGCGGATTGCCAATGGACAGATCCAAGCAAATGTGAGCTTTATATAGTTGAGGGAGATTCGGCTGGCGGTTCCGCTAAAGGTGGTCGTGATTCAAAGTTCCAAGCAATCTTGCCGATCCGTGGAAAAATTCTTAACGTTGAAAAGGCGCGCATTGATCGAGTTTTACAAAACAATGAAGTGCAAGCATTAATCACCGCACTAGGCACCGGGGTTCACGATGAATTCGATATCGCAAAACTTAGATATCACAAGATTGTGTTGATGGCTGATGCTGATGTGGACGGACAACATATTCGTACCTTGCTTTTAACCTTGCTTTTCCGTTTTATGCGCCCGCTGCTAGAAGGTGGATATGTTTATTTGGCGCAACCACCACTTTATAAATTGAAGTGGGGCGGCAAAGAGCCAGTCCAATATGCATTCTCAGATCGCGAACGTGACGGAATGATAAAAATTGGTTTAGACAACAACAAACGTCTTCCTAAAGAAGATGGAATCCAGCGATTTAAAGGTCTTGGCGAAATGCCGGCTAAGGAACTTTGGAATACCACAATGGATCCAGATACTCGCGTACTAATTCAAGTGACTCTCGATGATGCAGTAGCAGCGGATGATCTTTTCTCGGTACTAATGGGTGAAGATGTTGAAATGCGTAGAAACTTTATTCAACGTAATGCAAAAGATGTTCGGTTCTTAGATATCTAGGTTATGGAGTTTGTAAATTATGGATGAGACACGCGACCGGGTAGAACTTGTCGATCTCCAAGTGGAGATGGCACGTTCTTACCTCGATTATGCGATGAGTGTGATCGTTGGTCGTGCGCTTCCTGATATTCGCGACGGATTAAAACCAGTTCACCGCCGCGTTCTTTACGCAATGTTTGATGCGGGCTACAGACCTGATCGTGGTTATTACAAATCTTCACGTGTAGTTGGTGACGTGATGGGCAATTATCACCCACACGGTGACACCGCTATTTATGACACTTTGGTGCGCTTAGCTCAAACATGGTCTCTGCGTTATCCACTTGTTGATGGAAATGGAAACTTTGGTTCACCTGGAAATGATCCGGCTGCGGCAATGCGTTACACCGAAGCCCGCCTTGCTCCACTTGCAATGGAGATGATGCGTGACATTGAACAAGGCACAGTTGATTTCACACCAAACTATGATGGACGTTCTGAAGAACCCACAGTTTTACCAAGTCGCTTTCCTAATCTTTTAGTTAACGGAAGTGCCGGAATTGCAGTTGGCATGGCCACAAATATTCCTCCACATAATTTGACTGAGGTTTGTCGTGGAGTGCAATGGTCACTAGAACATCCAGATGCCAGCAGTTCTGAATTACTGGAAGCATTACTTGGATTTGTAAAAGGACCTGATTTTCCAACTAAAGGTTTAGTTGTTGGTCGCCAAGGAATTGAAGATGCATATCGCACGGGTCGCGGGTCGATAACCATGCGAGCCGTTGTTGAAGTTGAAGAAATAAACGGACGCACATGTTTAGTTGTAAGTGAACTTCCGTATCAAGTAAACCCAGACAATGTCGCATTGAAAATCGCCGATCTTGTTAAAGATGGAAAAATTGCTGGAATTGCAGATGTTAGAGATGAAGGAAATGAGCGCTTAGGTCAACGCTTAGTTGTTGTATTGAAAAAAGATGCGGTAGCAAAAGTAGTTTTAAACAACCTTTTCAAACATACTCAATTACAAGAAACTTTCGGCGCAAATATGTTGGCACTTGTCGATGGTGTCCCTCGCACATTACGTCTTGATGAGTTTATTCGTTACT
>DDZI01000071.1:6944-7151 GCA_002346305.1 Actinobacteria bacterium UBA3012
ATGAATTTATTCGTTATTACATTGATCATCAGATTGAAGTAATTGTTCGCCGGACAAAATTTAGATTAGCTGAAAAAGAAAAGCGCGCTCACATCTTGAGCGGATACTTAAAGGCGCTTGATGCACTGGATGCAGTGATCGCTCTTATTCGCGCAAGCCAAAGCACCGATGATGCCCGTAATGGTTTAATGAAGTTACTTGATGTTG
>DDZI01000067.1:0-11345 GCA_002346305.1 Actinobacteria bacterium UBA3012
TATCCCAAAGCGCCATATCAATCGCACCAAGTGCATTGATTAAAGCACCACGTCGCCCGGTCATTGCGGTTGCTTGGTACGCCTTCCACCAAAGCTTTTCAATCTCAAGTGGATTCTCCCCAATTAACATAGAACCAAGACCTTGATCCATAGTGTGAGTGCCAGGTGCCTCAATGCACTCACGTGCAATCCATGGATTTAGATCAGTCTCACCAATTCCAACAATTCCTTCATCTGTGTGCACTTCTACAACAAGATCATCTTGAGCCGAGCTAGTTGCGGCTGGGTCGTATTCTGGATCTAAGAGAACGTGGCATTCAATCTTAGTTATTTTCATATAAAAAACTTACACCACCTACTCGTAAATGTAACTACCTTCCCATGGATTAATTCCAGCATTGCTCAGAGTTATCTTCTAAGATTGAATCATGTGGGCATTAGTGACCGGAGCGACCTCGGGCATCGGTGCGGAATTTACAAAACTCTTAGCGCGAGGGCATTACGACATCATTCTTGTTGCTAGAGATGAAATAAGGTTAAAGAAATCAGCTGAAGAATTAGAAAAAGAGTTTGGAGTCACAACCGAAATAATTGTGGCCGATCTTTCGGATGCAAATGAAATTATCAAAGTTGAACAGCGCCTACTCACTACAGATCCATCGCTGGCCGTAGGTGTGCTGATCAACAATGCTGGGTACGGCCTAAAAGGCCGGTTTATCAACCATACTTCTGCAGCAGAGGTTGATTTACTTAATGTATTAGTCACTGCAGTATTACGTCTAACACATGCAGCACTTCCTAATATGCGAAATGCTAAAAGTGGATATATCATAAATGTGGGAAGTGTCGCTGGATGGTTATCTGGCAGCACATATAGTGCAGCCAAAGCTTGGGTAAATGCGTTCTCAGAGCACTTAAATGTTGATCTAGCTAAGGATGGAATTACAGTTACCTCATTAGCGCCTGGATTTACTCACACCGAATTCCATCAACGTGGAGGAATGAAAATTAGGGCTGTCCCTGAATTTTTCTGGGAGAAAGCATCAGATGTTGTTAAAGCCGGCTGGGCCGGCGCCCTCCGCGGTGATGCAATAGTGATTTCTGGAAAACAGTATCGGACGATAGTTTTTCTGGCTCGGCACTTGCCCCGTAAATTAGTGCGCAGAATCTAGACTCACAGGAAGTTCACCTGAAAATCCGACGTTTTCTGCGCATCTCAAGTTAAGGTTGGCCCATGATTAAACGCAACGGGTTGGTAATCGCAATGACAGTTCTTCTCGTGGGTGCGGTTATTTCTCCCGCCCAAGCTGCTAATAAGTCTGGGGGGGCCTGTAAAACTGCCAAAGCCAAGACAACAATTGGTGGCAAGAAATACACTTGTACAAAAAATCCGACTGTTGCGAGAGCAAGGAACACTTGGGTGGTTGCTGATTGTTTAACCTCACAAGCTGCTTACAGAAAAGGCACCAAACAATTAGCTGATGAGAAAATTAAAAGAGGCGTATTTTTAGCACAAACAGCCGCGACTGAAGCTGACCAGACTCTAAGTGTTGAAGATCGTGAGATATTGGCTCAGACCAAAAAAGATGGCTTAAGTCTCTATGACACGATCATTAACACCTATAAAACTTTAAGTAAAATGAATAAGCAGGTTCGCGATTTAGCTTGTACTCCTGGGTTATAACTAACCAAGAATTACAGTTTTGCCAGAAACTTCTGTTTTAACTTTGTTCAATCCACTTTGAGCCGGACCTACTTTAACGGCTCCCGTTTTTGTAAACTCTGATCCGTGGGCTGGACATTTAAAACTTCCAGATACCAATTTTGAGGTCACTTGTTGATGAGTGCATCGCAAATCTAACCCTTGATAAGAATTTTTCCCGGTTCTTACTAAAGCGGTAGGAATACTTTTCACATTCCCTACCGAAAGAACGCCACCAATTTTTGCAAGGACTTTGAATTTTGAGACGTCGATTTGGACGCGCCCATCTCGCAAAATCTTCAGTTTGCCGGCTGCTTCGGCCGAAGTTCCTGAAATTACAACTCCAGTGGCGGTTGCCAAGCCGGCACAAATAAATCCTCGGCGACTGATTCCCTTCTCCATGCTGTAATTATCCCCAAAAAAACCAATCTGTCTATTCAGCCCTTCTCAATTTGGCCAATTAGATTTACCTTTAACTTATGAGGTTAAGGGTTCGAGGAGTTTGTATCGGACTCGTAGCAACACATGCCGTCGAGAGATTGCTGGTTCCAGAGCCTTCACTTTTTTGGGACCTGATAATTTACAACTTGATTGTCTTTGTCCTGGCTATAGCACTGTTAAACGAATCTAAATTCCTGCTCGGTATTGGTTTTACTTGCTGGGGATTGAGCTCTACCGCTTCAAGTTGGTTTGCCTACAACAACTTTTCTGATTCCCCGACCATTCTTGATTTCGGTTATGTGCTCTTCTTCCCCTGCCTGATGATGTATTTTCTCAAATTTTTTAGCAAAGAGTTTAAAACAAAGATTCAGTTTCTAGACGCAGGAATTATTGCTCTGGGTATTTCAGCTTTCTTGACCGCTTTCGCTATGAAACCAATTCCAAGTCTTGAAGGATCTGAACTCCCTCGTAATATCTTGAATAATTATTATCCTATATCTGATGTAATTTTATGTGCACTTGCAATTACGATTTTTTCTAAATACAAAACTTCCTTAGTAAATGTCTTGCAAGTGTTAGGCTTGCTTCTCTTTACTCTGACAGATATCAAATTCTTTTGGATGTCGGCTGATAAAGAATACCTACTTGGTTCATGGATAGAAAGTGGTTGGTTATTTGCGCTAATTTTTATATCACTCCACGACAAAAGCATTTCTCGAAAAGATAACGAGAACAAACTTTTTAATCAAAGGATGCTATTTTTTTCCATATTCCTTAGTTTCTTAACATTAACTTTATTGAGTATTTGGTCTGACTCTCTCTCAGAATTTGCTGCCATCCCAGCGGTTCTTGCTCTCCTATTAGCTTTCTTACGCTTGTCGATTGCATTGAAACACTCACAAAATCTTGATGTGGAACATAAGTTGGCACGCACGGATGAATTGACCGGTATCGCAAATAGAAGATCGCTTATTGCTAAATTAGCAGATGTAGAAAATGACACCTCTTATTGCATGTTACTGATGGATTTGGATTCGTTTAAAGAAATTAATGATCTCTTTGGACATGACGCAGGTGATTCTGTACTAATCGAAGTAGCTCGCCGCTTTGAACAGGTACTTCCAAGCAACGCTTTCCTAGCCAGACTCGGTGGCGATGAGTTTGGGGTCTTGGTTCAATCAGATTTTCAATACGCTTCCGAGCTTTCAAAACGTTTGGAGTTATCACTTGCTTCACCAATTTACGTGCATCAGAGTCCAAGATATCTATCTGTGAGCATAGGCGTTGCCGAAAAAAAGATCGGAATTGATTTGATTCGAGCCGCGGATGAAGCCATGTATGTTGCTAAAGGTGCGCGCTAACCTTAATTTCTTCTAATCGAGCAAGAGACTCAATTCTTTCCGCGGCGTGGTCCACCATTCGCTCAACATACCCACCTGAATATCCATCAAGATAGAGCCACGGTTCATGGATATCGGCACCTTTTAAGTGAGCAAGTTCCGGTACATATTTCCTGATGTAATCCCCTTCAGGATCGAATCTTTTACCCTGTTCTATCGGGTTGAAAATTCGGTAGTACGGAGAGGCATCCGTTCCACAACCTGCAGTCCATTGCCAGCCGTGTGAATTTGAAGCGACATCATTATCAATCAAATACTGCATAAAGAAATTTGCACCATGTTGCCATTCAATATGTAAATCTTTAGCCAAAAATGATGCAACAACCATTCGAACCCGATTATGCATCCAACCTGTTTGCCGCAGCTGTCTCATTCCCGCATCTACAAATGGAAATCCGGTTTTACCTTCGCACCATGCTTCAAATTTCTTGCCCGGTTTGTCATAGCGCATCTTGATAAATTGTGGATTCAAATACTCACGAGATGTGTGTGGATTGTGGTGTAAAACATCGGCATAAAATTCTCGCCAAGCAATCTCTTTGCGATAGACCTCTTGATCTGCACTACTATTTAAATTCGCCAACAATGTTCTTGGGTGCACCTCACCCCAACGTAAATGCGGACTCATTCCACTTGTTCCGCTGATTCCTGGAAAATTTCGATTATGGTTGTAAGAATTGATCGGTCCTTTAAAAAATTGATTCCATTTTACTAGTGCGACATCTGTGCCCACTTCAAAAGTTTTTGCATCTTTTGCGCTATCCCAATCTGGAAAATATCGTTTTGCATCTTTTGCACTTACCCAACTAGGAGATTTAGGTGAATTGTATGGTCGCTCCCAACCGATAACACTCCATGCCTTAAAAAATGGAGTGTAAACCTTGTAGGGAGTGCCATCGGGTTTGCGAACTTTTCCGGGATCAACTGCATAATCAGAACCAGTGAAAGTTAAATCAATTCCGCTTTCAGCAATTCTTTTCTCTAATGCAACTCCATAAGGTGCGTACTGTTTTGCGCAATCAATTGAAGTCGCGTTGTATTTCTTTTTAAGGTTTTGCAAAATTTCGACAGCATCGCCTTTAAAAACTTGTAAATTTCCATCGAGAGTTTTATCCAGATGCTTCAAAGCACTTGCTAAATAGGAGCGCCTAAATTCGCCGGCACGATCTGAAATTGCTTGATCCACAATAAAAATCGGCAAGAGTTCATCGCCCTCAGCTAATGCCGCCAATAACGCCGGGTTGTCAGAGATCCGTAAATCCCGTCGAAACCAAAAAATAGAAGTTTTTGGCATCTAGCTGTATCTCCCTCAGAGGTGTAGAGAAATTACGCTGTCATCCCAGCCTTTTACATCTTCTGGCTTGCGAGGACCTTTGCCGATGTAGGTAGCGGAAGGACGTACTAAGCGACCAGTTCGCTTTTGCTCAAGAATATGAGCACTCCATCCTGCGGTACGTGCAGCAGTGAACATTGAAGTAAACAGCGGTCCTGGAACTTCAGCGAAATCAAGAACGATCGCAGCCCAGAACTCGACGTTTGTTGCAAGTACTCGATCTGGATGACGTTCTCTAAGTTCGGCGAGCGCTGCTTCTTCAAGTGCAAGAGCAACTTGGTAACGAGGAGCACCCAATTCTTCAGCGGTGCGGCGCAAGGTACGCGCACGTGGATCTTCAGCGCGATAAACCCGGTGACCAAATCCCATTAAACGTTCGCCGCGATCCATCAAATCTTTTACATACTTGCGTGCATCGCCAGTTTTTTCTACGCCCTCAATCATGTGCAGTACGCGTGAAGGTGCACCACCATGTAGTGGGCCTGACATCGCACCAATTGCGCCGGACAAAGCCGCGGCAACATCAGCACCAGTTGAAGCGATAACTCGAGCTGTAAATGTAGATGCATTCATTCCGTGTTCTGCTGCAGAAACAAAATACGCATCGATTGCTCTAACATGTTTTGGATCTGGCTCTCCGCGCCAACGAATCATCATGCGCTCAACAACGGTGTGTGCTTTATCAACTTCAGATTGCGGAATCATTGGTTGCCAAGTTCCACGAGCAGATTGTGCAACGTATGACAAAACCATCACGGATGCGCGAGCAAGATTGCTACGTGCTTCTTCATCAGTAATATCTAACAGTGGTTTGAATCCCCAAGCTGGTGCCAACATTGCAATTGCTGATTGCACATCCACGCGCACGTCACCTGAGTGAACTGGCAATGGAAATGGTTCAGCGGGTGGAAGACCTGGATTAAATTCATCATCAACTAACAAGCCCCATGCGTTTCCGAAAGTTACGCGACCAACTAAATCTTCAATATCAACACCGCGATAGCGCAGTGCACTTCCTTCTTTATCGGGTTCAGCAATCTCTGATTCAAATGCAATAACACCCTCAAGACCTGGTTTGAATTCGCTCATGAGATTCCTTAACCCCTTAATTAAAGTGACTGGCAAACTTACTTGGGTTGAGCCATCGTGCTCTAGCCCACTCCCTTATTCTGCCCCTCTTGGCCAACTATTCATAAATTCAACGGTCATTCTCGACTCGCTATGAGGGCAGTCACCTGCTCTAATAGAGCCATGGATCGGGATGAAATCAGGGCAATGCGCCGCTCGTACGGTGAATTAGGGCTAAGTGAGAGTGATGCAAATCCAAATCCAATAACTCAATTTGAGATCTGGCTCACAGCCGCCGCCGAGAACCCATATGTGGTTGAAGCAAATGCGATGGTGCTCGGAACTATCTCTGGCGACCATCCCAAGGCACGTTCGGTTCTGCTCAAAGAGGTCAGCCAAACCGGTTTTGTCTTTTACTCGAATTACGAATCAGACAAGGGTAAAGAGATCGGCCAAAATCAAAATGTCAGCCTAACTTTCCCTTGGTTTCCAATGGAACGACAGGTAATTGTTTTGGGTACCGCAACGAAAGTTAGCCAAGCTGAATCTGCGGATTACTTCGCTACTCGGCCATGGTCTAGCCAAATTGGCGCTTGGGCGAGCAATCAATCAGAAGTAATTGCTGATCGGGATAGCTTGCAAAAAAATTGGGATGAGATCGCCGCAAAATATCCAGAGGGCACCACTGTTCCACTGCCACCAAATTGGGGCGGTTACTGTGTCGTCCCCCATTCAATTGAATTTTGGCAGGGGCGTTACTCACGGCTCCACGATCGCCTTCGCTATGCATTAGATGCGAACAAGAAGTGGCAATTAACTCGTCTCGCCCCATAAGAATTCATCGGTAGGCTTATCGCATGGCCAACGAAATAATTATCCCAAGTAATCTCAAACCAAAAGATGGACGTTTTGGTTGTGGACCTTCAAAGATCCGCCCAGAAGCACTAGCCGCATTAGCCGCTAGCGGCTCATCAATTTTAGGAACATCACACCGCCAACCTGCAGTGAAAAATGTTGTTGGTCGCGTGCGCAATGGTTTGAAAGATTTATTTAATTTGCCTGATGGATATGAAGTAGTACTCGGCAATGGCGGATCAACTGCATTTTGGGATGTTGCAACTTTTTGTTTGATCAAAGAAAAATCACAACACCTAGTATTTGGTGAGTTTTCATCTAAATTTGCAAGTGGAGTTAAATCTGCACCATTCCTGGGCGAACCAACTGTAATTTCAGCTGAACCTGGTTCACATCCAGAAGCTGTTGCTGAAGCTGGCGTTGACGCATATGCACTTACTCATAATGAAACCAGCACTGGTGTAGCGATGAATATTAAGCGACCAGCTGGTTCAGAAGGATTAGTTCTCGTTGATGCAACAAGTGCTGCAGGTGGATTAACTGTCAAAGCAAGTGAGTTTGATGCTTACTACTTTGCTCCACAAAAATCATTCGCTTCTGATGGCGGTCTCTGGTTTTCTCTTATGAGTCCGGCTGCTTTATCTCGCGTAGAAGAAATCGCTGCAACAAAGCGATGGACACCAGCAATTCTTGATCTTGGAATCGCTGTTGAAAACAGCAAGTTAGATCAAACTTATAACACTCCAGCAGTTGCAACATTGATTTTACTTGCAGAACAAATTGAGTGGATGAATAGCAATGGTGGGCTTGAATTCTCAACCGGGCGATCAGCAAAATCTGCCGAAACTTTGTACGGATGGGCTGATAAAACTTCTTACACAACTCCATTTGTGGTTGATCCAGCAATGCGATCCAAAGTTGTTGGAACTATCAACTTTGATGACTCAATTGACGCAAATGCTGTTGCAAAGACCTTACGTGCGAATGGAATTGTCGATACCGAGTCCTATCGCAAGTTGGGTAAAAACCAACTTCGAATTGGCATGTTCCCGGCGATTGACCCAGCAGATGTTGAAGCACTCACCGCTTCAATTGATTACGTCGTAAAAGCGATGGCCTAGTCTGTGAGTCCGCGCGCACGTCGCCTAACCTCTTTGATAATTCTTATTTCCCTGCTCGGCCTAATCGCTATCGGTGGCCTTTAAGAGAATTAATCCTTTTTGGATTGTTTTTCTTGCTTCTTCAAACGCTTTTCTTTTAGCGAAAGCTTTGGTTCCTTTTTCGCGTTTGCATTGCTTTTTTGTTCTTTGTTAGCCATTTCAACTCCAAAGTTAATGTCTTGCCGTTAATTGATTCTATGCAATCCTAGCCATATTAATTGGTTATTTGCCTAGTGTGGCACCGATTGATACATCTTCAGGGGGTTCAAGGCGTCCTCGAAAGCGCCAGGCAACAAATAGTGAGCCAAAAATAACAATTAGACCGGCTGTAATCAATGATTCTCTTGGTCCAAGAACCTCAGCCACCCAACCAATGAACGGTGCCCCAATCGGAGTTCCCCCCATAAAAATTGCAAAGTAAATTCCCATTACTCGCCCACGTATTAACGGATCACTTCCGAGTTGAGCAGTTCTATTTGCGGCAATTCCAGTAGTGAGCATTCCTGCACCAAATAACGGAAGTGCAATTGCATAGAAAGTGTAAGAGGGCGCTAGCGAACCAATAATTATCGCAAATCCAAAACCAATTGAGCTTGCGATAACTCTCTTGGTCCCAGGCTTCCATTCCAATTTCGTTGCGATAAGTGACCCAGATAACGAACCAACAGCGATACAGCTGCCTAAAAGGCCAAACTCTTTAGCATCTTTTCCAAAAGCCTTCGTTGCCATAGTCGCACTAAACAACTCTGGATTAAATCCAAATGTTGCAAAAAAGAAGGTTAAAAGCATTAAGGCTTTCAAGTCAGGCCTAGCTCTTATGTAATTGATTGCTTCGCGTATGTAAACTTTTCCTTGTTCTGGATTTAACTCAGTGATTGCACTAGTTCTCATGAAAAATAGCGCACTTAAGATAAAAACAAATGAAACTGCATTAAAAATAAAGGATGGGCCAGTTCCAAAAGCACTAATCATGAAACCGGATACTGCTGGTCCAATTAATCTTGCAGAGTTAAAATTCACGGCACGCAAACTAATGGCATTCACCATATCTTCTTGTGGAACTATCTGCGTTATAAATGCTTGAGCGATTGGAGCTTCAATCGAACTTGAAATTCCGAGTAGTAAAGCAACTACATAAACATGCCAGATCTGTACATTTCCTGAAATTACTAGAACTCCAAGAATAAGTGCCCATAAAGCAACCGTTGAATTGGCAATAATCAATAACTTTCGTTTTGGAAATCGATCAGCGAGTTTTCCACCAAAGCTGGAAAAAAAGATAAATGGAAGTGCTTGTAATCCAGTGACAATTCCCAACTGAAATGCATCATTTGTTAATTCAAGTACTAGCCAATCTTGAGCGATTCGCTGCACCCACGTGCCGATATTTGAAAAAAAGCTCGCAATAAAGAAGATCCGAAAATTTCTATGCTTGAAGGAGCGGAAAGTTCCTGAAGATTTCGCCAACTTCTCGCCACGCATTCTCTGGATATTTCTGTTTGTGCTCCTACAATAGTCTCATGCAACTAAAAGATGAACAGGTCGTGAAGATTGGTATCACTATCTGGACAATTATTTTTGCTGGCGCTCTTATTTTGCAATTCACAAATGACAAATACGGAAATTGGGCAATAACAAGCGTGATTGGTGTTGCTCTTGGATTATTTGGTTTGCGCGCAATAAAAAATCGAAAATAATTTAAATTTAAGCTTCGATCTGATCTGCAATACCGCGTAACACTTTTCCTAATCGCTCTGCTTCACTCGTCGATGGATGACGGCCATGACGCAAACCATTTCCAACACGATCTAAAATCTTAATTGCATCCTCAATGATTGCCGCTAAATCATCAGGATTAATCCTTGAACTAGCTACTAATGATGGTGGTGCTTCGAGAATGCTCACTGAAAGTGCTTGCGGCCCACGACGACCATCAGCTACGCCAAATTCAAGTCGAGTGCCAGGTTTAACACTTGTTACGCCGGCGGGAAGTGAAGTTGCTGGAAGAAAGACATCATCGCCTTCTTCGGAAGCAATGAAACCAAAGCCTTTTTCTAGGCTAAACCATTTAACACGACCGGTAGGCATCATCATCTCCATCAACAGTTCAGGTCTAGCCGGGAAGTAGCTAGGAGAAGGAGTTTACCGAGAAATAGGCCGGAGTTGCTAAGCAGTTTTTAGGCTCGATTTCCCTTAAACAGGGGTAAATCCAATCTTTTGATTAAATGACTTGGGCTTGTGAGTGGGCTCCACACCCATGATCTATCGAGACCACATGGCCGTCAGCCGGTGAAATCTCATTGGCGCAGACTCCAAATGCTGAGCGCATCGAGCCGGCCATTGGAATAAAGAAGGCACATGCTGCACAAGGAAGTGGAGCAGCCTTCGCCATTTGCGCCTCTGGTCCAAAATCACCACGATACCAACGCTGGCTTGTTGCATCTCTACCAAATGCAGAGAGCACTCGTTCTCTTCCTAATCCCAATTCAAATAATTGCGCCATATCCAACTCTTCATCACCAGGAAGTGCGGCATAACCAGGAGTTAAACGCGCATCATCATGAGATGTCGGCACAATCGCGCCAGGTGTTAAATCGCCAGCTTGAATTCTCTCGTGATACGGAATCCATTTCGGTGCAAGCAGAGCATCTGGCCCAGGAAGTAAAACAACATCACAGATAGTTGCTGCACTATTTGCGTCTTCATCAGCGCGAGTGAGTGTTACCGCCCAACGCCAATCACGATACCCAGAGAGTCCAGTCTTAAATAAATGTGTTAAAAATCTTTCACCATCAACGTCAACACCTAGATGTTCCCCAACCAATTCACCTTCATAAGGAAGACCACTTGCGCGCGCCTCATCAATTGCTGCTGCGCGCGCTAAATCGATCGCGTCAATTAGAAGTTGATCTGTGGTTATTTCCATTTGGAATTTAGAAATCCATGTCCCCGCCGCCAGGAGCTGCAGGAGTTGCACTCTTTGGCTCAGGCTTGTCAGCAATTACCGCTTCTGTTGTTAAGAACAGTGCGGCGATTGATGCGGCATTTTGAAGTGCAGAACGAGTTACCTTGGCAGGATCAATGATTCCGGCTTTGATCATGTCAACGTATTCACCTGTTGCAGCATTTAATCCAAATCCTGCCTCAAGGTGACTTACTTTCTCAACTACAACTCCGCCTTCCATTCCAGCGTTAATTGCAATCTGCTTTAGCGGTGCTTCAACTGCTAATTCAACAATTTTTGCACCAGTGGCTTCATCACCAGTTAATTTCAATTTTGCAAATGCCACTTTGGCTGCTTGTAGAAGGGCAACGCCACCACCGGCAACGATTCCTTCTTCAACGGCTGCTTTCGCATTTCGTACGGCATCTTCGATGCGGTGCTT
>DDZI01000067.1:11387-37110 GCA_002346305.1 Actinobacteria bacterium UBA3012
AACGCTCTTGCAACTTTTCGCGATCATAATCTGAATCGCTTTTTTCAATTTCTGCACGAATTTGCGCAACGCGTCCTGCGATCTGCTCTGCATCTCCGGCGCCCTCAACAATTGTGGTCTCATCTTTGGTGACCACAATTTTGCGGGCACGTCCAAGTAGATCCATGGTGGTTGCTTCGAGTTTCAATCCAACTTCTTCTGAAACTACTTGAGCACCTGTGAGAATCGCGATGTCTTGCAACATGGCTTTACGGCGATCGCCAAATCCTGGAGCTTTAACAGCGACTGAGCGGAAAGTTCCCCGAATTTTATTTACAACAAGAGTCGCAAGTGCTTCGCCTTCTACATCTTCAGCGATAATTGCAAGTGGCTTTCCTGATTGCATTACTTTTTCAAGAATTGGCAACATATCTTTGATGTTGGTGATTTTTGAGTTTGCAATCAAAATGTAAGCATCTTCTAGAACAGTTTCCATGCGATCTGTATCAGTTACAAAGTATGGAGAGATATAGCCTTTATCAAAACGCATACCTTCGGTTAGTTCTAATTCCAAACCAAATGTATTGCTTTCTTCAACAGTGATAACGCCTTCTTTGCCGACTTTATCCATTGCTTCGGCAATCATTGCGCCAATAGTTGCATCAGCGGCTGAGATTGATGCAGTTGCAGCAATCTGCTCTTTGGTTTCAACATTTTTAGCCATTTTGCTTAACTCATCAGTTACCGCAATTACTGCTTTTTCAATTCCACGCTTTAGTGCCATTGGATTTGATCCTGCGGCAACGTTGCGAAGACCCTCGCGTACTAATGCTTGAGCAAGAACGGTTGCTGTTGTGGTTCCATCACCAGCGACATCATCAGTTTTCTTAGCAACTTCTTTAACAAGCTCTGCACCAATTTTTTCGTAAGGATCATCAAGTTCGATCTCTTTCGCAATTGAAACACCATCGTTGGTGATTGTTGGGGCGCCCCATTTTTTCTCAAGCACCACATTTCGACCACGAGGTCCGAGTGTTACTTTGACTGCGTCTGCGAGCACATTCATTCCGCGCTCTAAGCCGCGACGAGCCTCTTCATTAAAAGCGATGATCTTTGCCACTTTTTACTCCTTGCAAAATTAAGCACATTTACAGCCCTTGGCTGTCACTCTCATCGGGAGAGTGCTAACGCATAATCTACGGCAGGAAGGGTGAGTCGGCCAAACGGAGATTGGGCTTACTTGCCGCTACAGGTGCAGTGGGGCGATCGGGGATCGAGCCTGAGTTCGGCTCTCACGCAGCCGGCGTAAGCGCCTTACGAGCGTGGGATAAGCAGTTTCAGCTGCGCTGTTATCAAGTAATGCGTTCAATAATTGGTAATACCGAGGGGTGCTGATTGAGAACAAATCCCGGATAGCGGCCTCTTTTGAGCCTGGGTAGCGCCACCATTGCCGCTCAAATTCCAAAATCTGGAGCTCAAGTTCAGTGAGCGCGCTTGCGCCACTGTTTTGTACCGGTTCACCCATGTTCCTATCGTAGGGCTAAATTACATTGATGTCATTTACCCCAATTGGTACGGTTTAAAGAGTCGCCAGGTGAGCGATACTTATTTAGTGTTTTCCACTTTTAAAGCCCTGTTGGTGGCTGCGCACTTCCAGCCAACAATCTTTGTCACCGCAGTCAGCTTTTTACTAGCGCGTGAACTTTGGTGGGAGGGTCCGGCTTACATAATTGCCGTTGGTGTGTTTTTTGGGCAGCTTGTTGTTGGTTTTACTAATGATTTAAATGATTTTGCAGATGATAAGAAACATCGCCGATTAGAAAAACCGTTAGTCGCCGGAACAATTACCGAAAAGCAACTGCGAAAAGGTATTTGGGTCGCACTGGTTTTGGCAATTGCAATTAATTTATTTGGCCCTCTTGGCATTAAAGGTGGATTGATCTACTTATTTGGAATCGGCTGTGGTGTTGCCTACAACTTTTACTTGAAAGCAACACCGCTATCACCACTTCCATATTTTTTAGCATTCGCAGCGTTGCCCGCTTGTATCGTTGTTGCAACTGATAGAACTCCACCACTCTGGTTGTTAAGCGCAGGCGCGCTACTAGGAGTAGCCGCTCATTTTGCAAATGTTATTAAAGATTTAAAAGAAGATCTTGAAAGTGGCATTCGTGGTTTACCACAAATTATTGGTGAAAAGAATTCAAGAGCGATAACTGCATTCATTTTGATTTTAACCACAATAATTTTGACTCAGGTAATCGAAAATGTTTTAACTCTAGGTATCGGCCTTGTTGGGTCTTTGTTTTTACTTTTTGGTGGCAAGCGTTTTGTTTTTCCAGCAATTATGCTGGTTGCACTATTAAACGTTTTATTATTGATTGCCGCTGTTAGTGTAGAAATTGGTACTAGGAGTCCTTGAAATACTCTTTTCGTTTTGCGCTTCGAACGATGTTTCGCAACATAATTGGAAAAATAAATGCATGTAACGGCAAAATCGTAAACCAGTACAACTGACCGCCTAAACCTCTTGGTGAAAAAGTCGCTTCCTGAATCACTTTTACAGTCTCTGGGCCATCAGTCGAATTAATTGGTTCAATCCGAAATTCCAACCAGGCTTTCCCAGGCAAAATCATTTCAGCATACAATTTTAAGAAATTTGGACGATTTAAAGCTTCAACTCTCCAGAAATCTAAGCCATCACCAACTCGCAAAGTTTTTGGGTCTCGGCGTCCTCGACGAAGGCCAACACCACCTATTGCTCGATCCATCAAACCGCGCAACCACCACAGCCAATCTGAACCATACCAACCGGTTTCACCACCGATTTCCTCAATGGTTTCCCAAAGATAAATTATCTTGGCTTCAGTGATTACTTCACGATGATCCTTAAAGATAACTTCACCAGCCCAAGAAGGATCTGATTGTGCTTTTTGCCAAGGCAACATCGGTGCTGTGGCATCTGACCAACGTGATTGCACTTGATTCTTATCTATCCGTGTTAACGCATAAGTCATAGCGTCGTTAACATCTAACAATCCTTCTGTGGGTGGTGGAATCAACTTGTTGATACTTTTTTCAGGGTCAGCAACAACTTCACTTATTAATGAGCCCACTAAGGGTTTTGCTAATGCGGCCGGTAGTGGAGTAACCAAACCAATCCAATGACTGGCAAGTCTTGGAGTTAAAACTGGGATTTTTATAATCAATCTACGTCTTAAACCAGAAAGCTTCGCAAATTTTTGCAGCATTTCAGAATAGGGAAGAACTTCTGGGCCACCAATATCAAAAACTTCACTCACGGGTATTGGTAATTGTGCGGCATGACTCAAATACCAAAGCACATCTCTGATCGCAATTGGATGCGTTAAATTCGAAATCCATTTAGGTGTTGTCATGATCGGTAAACGGTGTGTCAAATGTCGAACCATTTCAAATGATGCTGAACCTGAACCAATAATAATTCCAGCTCTTAATTCAAGAGTGGCCACTCCAGTTGATGCTAAGACTTCTCCTACGCGAGCTCTTGATGATAAGTGTTTACTTGTCTTCGTATCATTTGCGATACCGCCCAAGTAGACAATCTGCTTGACCCCTGCTTCGGCAGCTGCACGAGCAAAGTTGGCCGCCATTTCACTTTCAATCTCGTCAAACTTGGGACCTAAATTTAAAGAGTGCAGCAAATAGAAAGCGGTATGAATTCCAGTTAACGCTTGTCTAGTCGTTTCAAAATCACTCGCATTTCCAACTGCAACCTCTACTTGATCAGCCCATGGCTGGTCAGTGACTTTTGACCGATCACGAACAAATATCCGAACTTCCAACTCATCATTAAGCAATGCGCGAACTAGCCGGCCGCCAACATAACCGGTAGCCCCCGTAACTAGTATCTTTCGAGGCGTGCTCACAGTGGTAAACAATAGACTTATAATTACGAGTTGGTAATTCGAAAGCTGGGAGCAATGAATAAAGAGAATAAGGAAAAGCCGCGGGTCCTAATTTTGGGCGCCGGGTTTGGTGGCCTGACCGCTGCAATTGCCCTAGCCAAGACAGCAAAGGTCACTTTGGTGGACCGACATAATTTCCAAACTTTTTTACCTTTGCTTTATCAAGTGTCAACCGCGGGCCTTGCGGCAGATCATGTTGCCTACCCAATTCGGGGCGCACTCCGAGGTCTGCCAATTGAATTTCGAATGGGTTCACCAATTTCTATTAATCACCGCGAAAAATCTGTGAAACTTGATAGCAGCGAAGAAATCTATTTCGATCATCTAATAATTGCACTCGGTTCGGCCACTGCAGATTTTGGAATTCCAGGAGTTGCAGAACATGCATTAGGAATGAAAACGATTCACGAAGCATTAACGATTCGCGCAGAGGTAATGCGCCGGTTTGAAGATCTCTGTCGATTTAATGACGATACAAAATTAGGAATTGTCGTTGTTGGTGGCGGTCCCACAGGTGTCGAAATGGCGGGAGCACTTGCTGAATTAATTCGTGGGCCACTCAAAGGCGATCATGCGGAAGCAGCCGCAAATATCAATATTTCATTGATTGAAGCTGGTGACCGATTATTACCTGCTCTACATCCATCACTATCTGATCGCACTTTTCGAGATCTTGAGAAAATGGGCGTGCATGTTTTAACCAACACTGCAGTGGCCGAAGTTGCACCTCGGATTATTAAGTTTAAAGATGGAACTCAAATTGGAGCAGAGATTACAATCTGGGCCGCGGGAGTTCGGGGTGTACCAATTTTGGAAGAATTAAATATCCCTCTCAATCGAGGACGAATTGATTCTGAGCAAACTCTGCAAGTTAAGAATTACCCATACATCTGGGCGATTGGCGACAACTCAGGCTCTGTAGATGAAAATGGTAAGCATTACCCAATGATTGCACCTGTCGCATTGCAGCAAGCAAGATTTGTTGCTCAGCAAATATCACAACTTGTACAAGGCAAGGATCTTAAAAAATTTAAATACCGAGACAAAGGCGCGATGGCCACGATTGGCAGACATAAAGCAGTTGTCGAAGTAAAAGGCTTGCGAATTTCTGGTTTTGTTGCATGGGGTATTTGGTTATTTTTACATCTATTTTATTTACTTGGTGGACGAAACAAAATGGGAACAATTGCAGATTGGTCTTGGAATTATTTAACTTTTGACCGCGGCAACCGACACATTATGGATGCTCTCTAATCTAAAGTTCTAGAAGAGCAGCACGCAACTGATTTGCGTGGTCATTCATATGTGAGCGCGCCTTCTTGACTAAGGCAATCAATACAAATTCTTTTCCATCAGGGGTTAATCCTTTGCGTTGCCAATCCTCATCTTTAAAATTATTAAAAAGCGAAACACTAGATGCTCTTAAGCCTTCTATCAAAGCGATGGAAGCGTTTACATCACGTTTGTCGTAGTGTAAAAGTTTTGGATAAATATTTTCATCAAAAAATCCTATAGTTGGAACGTTTTCAGTAAGTACACGTAAGTATCTCAGGTAGAAATGTGCTTCCGTATCTGCCATGTGATGAATGACATTTGCTGGCGACCACTCATCATTCTGTCCGCTTTTATGCAACTTCTCACTCGATGCACTCTTGGCTATCTTTACAAAGTGATCTCCTGAATCCCGAAACTCAGCTATAACTTCATTAGACATTTAGATTCCAATCATTAATCAGCTAGCAGTTGACATAATTTATCGAGATCTTCTGAATGTTTAGAGATTACCTCAATACTTGCCTGTTCGAGCGCTTCTATCGTTTCTGGGCGAGCATCATCGATCGCAGATCTCATACCGGACATTAGAGGTTGCACTCTGAAATAATGTCCCTTGCGCAAGATCGGGAATCAATCCACGCACACCACCGCCATCAATTGAAAGGATTTTCATATCACTACTTTATCGAGCAGAGTGTGGGGTTGCTACTAACCTAGAATTTTCACTAGTTTCGTGGCTGCAATTTCAATCTGTTCTGCACTCACATCCATATGTGTAACTAAGCGCAAATACTTAGGGCCTAGAGCACCTGCAAGCACGCCTTCTTCTCTCAGCGCAGCGCTGGCTTGGCTCGCATTTAATCGGTGAGATTTCAGATTTAACCCCACAATATTTGAATCGACATTCTTAGGATCTACGACATCTGGAGACGTCGAGTGAATTGCTTTTGCCAAAATTTGTGCATGGTGATGATCTTTTGCTAATCGTGAAATGTTCTCATCAAGCGCATAATGCGCTGCTGCTGCCAGAATTCCGACTTGACGCATTCCAGCACCCAATCTTTTTCGCAAAACTCGAGCAGTAGCTATTTTTTCTTTGCTCGATAACAAAACAGAACCGATTGGCGCACCAAGGCCTTTTGATAAACAAACACTGATAGTTTCAAAATATTTTCCATATTCCAAAAATGATGTCCCAGTCGCTACATGTGCATTCCAAATACGAGCACCATCTAAATGTAATGAAATTCCAACTTCTTTACTTAGTGCATACAACTTTGCAATTTCACTGATCGGCTGAATAGTTCCACCACCGAAATTGTGAGTGTTCTCAATTGCGATAGCTGTTGTAGAAACTAAATATGCACCGGCATCTGGCCTAGCCAAACGAATCGCCTCAGCTGCGTCCAGTAATCCGCGTTCTGCATGCCATGTTCGAGTGGTGACACCACCTTGAGCAGCACCTGCTCCTAATTCTGCGCGCACTACATGTGCATCCTCTTCGCAAAGCAACTCTTCTCCAGGTTTTACAAGTAAACGTATTCCCAATTGATTAGCCATTGATCCAGTTGGCGTAAATAAGCCAGCTTCTTTTCCAAACATTTTCGCCACACGCTCTTCGAGTGAATTAACAGTTGGGTCCTCACCGTAAACATCATCACCAACTTCAGCACTTGCCATCGCTGATCGCATTCCTTCTGATGGTTTGGTGAGGGTGTCTGAACGTAGATCAATACTCATGCGGATGAGGTTATCGCTAATGTCATAAAATCCAAATAAAGGATCACAATTAAATTAAATATGCCTAGTACAAAGTTTTTTTCCATCTGGGCCAATTTCAAGATGGCTACATTCAGTATTAATTTTATCAAATGCAGAATCACCAAAGTGAGAGCGATATGCAAGAGCTAGTAAAACTCTAATATTTATATCTGGGGCTGATTTCAGTGCAAAGCCTTTTGCAAGACGTGAAATAGTATTTTCAATTACTTTCTCAGTGTGTGCGGTTTTAATTGCGATAGCTGCGTTTGAAAGTCCGTCGCACATATGTTTACCTACGAGATGCTCGAAAGGCGTTAACTCTCGGGTCAGAATCGTTAAATCCATAGGACTCTCCGTTCATCCGTGAATCATTTATTGAGTTATTCGGGCCGAAGAGGGGAATCGAACCCCTAACCGCCCGATTACAAGTCGGGTGCGCTACCAATTGCGCCACTTCGGCAATGCAGGAGTTCAAAACCCCAACGGTTTAATTATGTCAGGTTTATCTTCCCTACAGAAATATTCACTTGCTAGGCTCACCACCATGAAAATCACAATGACTGGCGCAATCGGCCGCATCGGGAAAGTTACCACCCAACTCCTCGTAGATCGTGGCCATGAGGTGGTCGCAGTCGATATTGCAGACGGTCCAGTACCTGCTGGCATCAAATTGCATGTAGGAGATTTAACCGATCTTGATTTTGCCGACAAGGTGGTCGCCGGCTCAGATGCAGTGATCCATATGGCTGGAATTCCAAGCCCAAGAGATGAGCGCCAATACAACGTCTACAAAAATAATGTCAATGCAACTTTTGCGATTTTTAGTGCGGCTGCAAATGCAAAATGTCGTGTTGTTGCTTACGCATCAAGTTGCTCTGCATACGGCCAAGCGTGGTCAGATGAATGGACTTCACCACTATATGCACCGATGACAGAACCACACCCACTTATGTGCACCGAGAGTTATTCACTTTGCAAAGAGGCGAATGAACAAGCCGCGTTAATGTGGTCTAAGCGCAGCGATACTACTTTTGTTGGTTTTCGTTTTCCTTACACAAATAATATGGCTGACCTTGAAGAGTTTGCGATTAAATTTAATCATCATGACGCTGAGCTCGCTAAAACTGCAGCGAAAATTGGTTGGGCGTATTTAGATGCACGCGATGCAGCCGCAGCTCTCGAACTTACAGTTCGCAGTGATCTCAAAGGTGCACAAGTGTTCAATTTGATGGCACCCGACACGATGGCAATTGAAACCACAGATAAATTGTTAGCTAAATACCACCCAACGACGCAGTTGCGCGGCGATTTCTCTGGTTACCAATCAATCTTTAGTTCTGATCACTGGTTAGAGGTAATGGGTTACAAACCCCAGCACCTCTTTGACCGTGAAAAAATTAGAAACGCAAAATAATTTAAACGGTTGGCGTTGTGTAAAGAACTTTTCCGCCAACCTTTATTTCTGTTTCAACTAAATACTTTTTCACTGCAGCTAAGTTGATCTCAAGACCGATGCCAGGGCGATCTGGAATAGTGATCATTCCATCGCTTTCGACTTCAATCTTATCTACAGTTAATTCAACGCAAAGAGATTTTGGTTCCATTGGATACTCAGTAATCCAAGAATCCTTGAGGCCAGCAAATGGCTGCAATGATGCTGAAAGTGCTGAGTGTGAAGTGAAAGTGTGATTTACAAATTGCACTCCACGTGTTTTTGCATATTGAGCAACTCGGTAGGCATCTCCGATTCCACCAATATATCCAGTATCAATTTGCACAAATCCAACTCCACCGTGATCAATTAAATGTTCTGCTTGATATGGATTATGCGCACCTTCACCACCAGCTAATTTAACTTTAGGCGTGCGCTTTGATAGTTCGCCGTATGAAGCCAAAGCGGCAGCATCAAATGGTTCTTCGTACCAAAGGACATTTGCATCAGATAATGCCTGCAATCTTGCAGCCGCTGCTTCTACATCCTCATGAAAAATAGTTCCAGCATCAATCATTAAATGCGCATCTGCGCCTATTCCTTCTCGTGCAGCGTGAATATGGTCTGCATCATCTTGCACACTTCCACGACCAAAATGTCCCCATCCAAATTTAATTGCGCTAAAGCCAACTTTTCTGATGTCAGTTGCTTTCTTCAAAGTTTCTTCTACGGTATCACCAAATAAAACTGAAGCGTATGGAAGTTTACGAGTAGCTTCTTTATAGCCGAGCAATTTATAAATGGGCTCTTCTTTTACCTGTCCAAGCAAATCCCAAAGCGCAATTTCGATTCCAGAAAGTGTTAAATCGCTTTGAATAATTGCATAAAAAGAGTTGGCACGTACTTTGCGAGTGATTGCAAAAATATCTTCTGGGGAATTTAACGGCTCTCCTAAAACGGAATCAATAACTGGGTGACAAGCGCTATGCGACATTGGCGCAATCCAGCTTGCAATCGAAGTTAGTGGTGAAGCTTCAGCTTCTCCCCATCCAACATAACCATCTGCAGTAACGCGCACTAAAAGTGCGTCTTGGCTGCCATCACCGATATCTAGTACCTCTGGCATGCGCAAATAAAAGAGATCTACTGAATCGATTTTCATGGTGAGCCTTTCTGATGAGTTACGAAAGTCTAATTGGGGCGCTGTGCTTTGCAAATCTGCCATCCCCCGATGAGATGCCCCTTATTCGGCGGAAAATCCAAGGAATTAGAAAAGTGATGATCCACTTAACTTCTACCTGAATACTTTGAATTTTTCCCAATTCTGGAAGGGGTGGCAACGGTGCATTCCAATTGGGATCAAAATCCGCCCCAATAAGCTCTAATACTGATTCCGCCACTCTGGCATGACCGGCAGGATTCATATGCAGTCGATCAGCGTCCAAGAATCTGCGTGAGGCAATATCTGGATCTAAATTGGCATCAGCAACTATTGCTCCAACCTCTAAAGCGATGGCTCTGACATTGTTATTGAAAGTACTAAATCTTTGGTGCCACAACTCCTGCATTTTTCCAGATTTTGCTACACGCTCAATTGCGGTAAATAAAAGTAATTGGGCTCCAGTGGCCGCAAGTTTGCGAACGGCTTCTCGATACTGCGGCAGCACAACCTCAGGGTCGTATCCAGGGCGTAACACATCATTTGCTCCAGCATGAAAAGAAAGCAGTGTTGCTGGGCCCTCTATCCATTTCATCGCTTCCGGAATTTGATCTTCAATTACCTGTGAAACTAATTTTCCACGTATTGCTAAGTTATAAAAAGAAAAATCAGGTTGCTGTTTGGCTAACCGCTCTGCAACGCGATCCGCCCATCCCATGAATTGACCATCGACTTGGATATCCCCGACACCTTCAGTGAAGGAATCACCTAAAGCAATAAATCGGGAATACCTAATCATCTTATTTAATAGCTTTCCTTTTTTCTGAAATTGAGAACAACGCGATTGCTGCAGCGATGCTGGCGTTTAATGATTCCATCTCTGATGACATTGGAATTGAAACTACCAAATCGCAATGCTCACGTACTAAACGCGATAGTCCTTTACCTTCTCCACCAACAATTAATAACAAAGGTTCCGTTGCTGCGGCTAATTCACCGATTAACGCTTCACCATCTGCATCTAACCCAATTACAAAGTAACCCTCTTTTTGTACTTCTTGAATTGTGGCTACTAAGTTGCGAATTTGAGTGACAGGTGTTCTTGCGGCTGCACCAGCTGATGCTTTCCAAGCAACTGCACTCATGCCAGCAGAACGTCGCTCTGGAACTACAACACCATGTGCACCAAACGCACAAGCACTTCGCACAATTGCACCAAGGTTGCGCGGATCAGTCACACCGTCAAGTGCAACAAAAAGTGGAACACCCTCTACTTTTCCACGCACATCATCAAACTCTTTATAAACATAAGGAGCGATTCGTAATGCGATTCCTTGGTGAGCTGGATAAGCATCCAACTCTCGTCTTGCACATTCCTCTATTGGAATTTTTTTCTCACGTGCTAACTCAACGATTTCACGAACTCGATCATCGATATCAATTCCACGTGCCATCAAAACTTTACGTGATGGCATTTCCGCACGTAACGCCTCAAGCACTGGATTTCGCCCGACAATAATGTCTTCTTCAAGTGGAGTTTCGCGGCCTGCAGATCTTGGAGTGCGAGCTACAGATTTAGATCTTGCACCATCACCAACACCGCTCTGCTCGGTGGATCGTCTTGAATCTCTAGTTCCTGGTCTTTTAGCGCCAGCTTTTGCCGGTTTACCTTTCTTGGCTGCCGCTTTTTTGCGCTTGGCGGCAGGGTGATAGGTGCGATCTTCCGCTTTTGGCGTCGGACCTTTTCCGGCTAAACGTCTCTTGTTATTTCCGCCAGTACCAACTTTTTTCTTAACCACTTTTGTCTACCTATCCTCACCACGAGCGATGGTCCATCTCGGACCGCTCGAAGTATCTTCGATGGAAATCCCAACTGCAGAGATTGCATCCCGAATGCGATCTGCACTCTGCCAATCTTGGCGAATTCTGGCCGCTTCTCGCTCTGCAAGAGCAAGTTTGACCAAACCATCAACAATTTCAGTTAAATCATTACTTTGATTACCAACCCAATTGTCATCAAAAGGGTCACATCCTAAAATTGAAAGCGCACCACGAACATACGCCGAATTTTCAGTAATTGTTTTTTTATCATTTGCAGTTATTGCGGCATTACCTGATCGCACTAACTCAGCGATAGTTGCCAATCCCTCTGGTACTGCCAAATCATTATCCATCGCAGCAGCAAATTCTTTAGAAATTTTTATTTCAGGATCTTGACCAATAATTTCTTTTGCGCGTTTCAAAAAGTTTTCTACTCTGCGGAACCCTGCTGCTGATTCCTCAAGTGCTTCTGGTGAGTACTCAAGCATTGATCGATATTGAGCACTGCCTAAATACCAACGTAATTCAATTCCACGTACTTTGCTCAATAACTCATTTACTCGCAATGAATTACCAAGTGACTTGCTCATTTTTTCACCAGCTGTAGTAACCCATGCGTTATGCATCCATAATTTTGCAAACGGGTAACCAGCTGCATTTGATTGGGCAATTTCATTTTCATGATGAGGAAAAACTAGATCTAGCCCTCCACCATGAATATCAAATGCTTCACCTAAATAAGCATGAGCCATTGCCGAACATTCAATATGCCATCCTGGTCGTCCGGCACCCCATGGTGTTGGCCATGATGGTTCACCAGATTTTGCACCTTTCCATAATGCAAAATCTTGTGGATTTTTCTTAAAACTTTGATCTCCATCAGGTGAAATCAAAAGATCATCTAATTTTTGTTTAGAAATTATTAAATACTCATCTAGTGAGCGAACATCTAAATAAACATCCCCGTTACCTGGCGCATATGCTTTATCGAGAGAAATCAATTTTTCAATTAATTCGATCATCTGAGTTATATGCCCAGTTGCGCGAGGTTCATAAGTTGGCGGGAGCACATTCAATTCTTTGTAAGCTTGAGTGAAGACGCGCTCATACTTAAGTGCTAAGGCCCACCAAGGCATTTCTTCCTTTGTGGCGTTTTGTAAAATCTTGTCATCTATGTCAGTCACATTTCGAATAAAAGTAACTTGGTAGCCAGAATGCATTAGCCAGCGACGCAAAATATCAAAATTGATTCCACTTCTCACATGCCCAATATGTGGAGGGGCTTGCACTGTCGCACCGCATAGATAAATGGAAACAGCGCCGGGATTGAGCGGTTTGAACGCACGGATTTCTCGAGTCGCGCTGTCATATAAGTGGATGCTCACTTGCTTAGTCTAACTAACGCGCAATAAGGACAGTTGCCAGCGCGGCCAATCCTTCACCAGAGCCAGTAAATCCCATTCCATCGGTTGTGGTGGCTGAAAGGCTCACTCGTGCACCACTCAAGGCCGCACTAATTGCTGCAATTGCTTCATCTCGTCTGGGTCCTATTTTTGGTGAATTGCCGATTAATTGAGCACTGACATTTTGAATCTTAAATTTTTCCGCGGTAATCAATTTATAAACTTCAGCCAATAAATTAGCACCGCTTTCTCCAGCCCATTTCGGATCTGAAGTTCCAAAATTGCTTCCAAGATCACCTAAGTTTGCAGCTGAAAGTAATGCATCGCAAATAGCGTGGGCAACAACATCACCATCAGAATGCCCTTCACATGCCAAACTTTCTGGCCATTCAAGGCAAGCAATCCATGCACCTTTTTTGTTTCCAAATTTATGAGCATCAAAACCAATTCCGCTAAATATTTCAATCATTTGTCTCTGCCAATCTCTTCGCCCATTCTAAATCAGATGGCGTCGTAATTTTATGTGCGTTTGCTTCTCCGGCTACAACTCTCACTGGAATCCCAAGTGCTTCGACCAACGCTGCATCATCAGTCGCGTCATTTCCAGATTCATGAGCTCGATGCAAAATTCGGGCACTAAAGCCTTGCGGGGTTTGCACTGCTCTGAGCGTAGAACGTTTTGGAGTTGATTCCGCAAAATTATTTGAATCAATTACTTTAATCGTATCTATTACTTCAATTCCAGGAACAACCGCATGATCACCTGCTAACAATGCATCTATAACTCGCATAGTTTGCGCTTCTGTAGCAAAGCAACGAGCTGCATCATGCACCAGAATGTAATCTGCATTTTCATCAACTTCAGAAAGTGCAGCAGCAACGCTCTTACTTCGCACTTCTCCACCACAAATTACTTTGATTTTTTCGTTATCTGAGAATAATCCTGAAATTTCTAACTCAAAACCTTTAGGCGCGGCAATTATTATTTCCGCTACATGCGGCAAAATAGATTGAACTGCTCTTTCAATTAAAGTTTTACCGTTGATGAGAACAAGTGCTTTTGGAATTGCTGCACCGAGACGATCACCGCTACCTGCCGCTGGAATTATTGCCGAAAAGAATTGGCCATTTATTCCCATGTGTAAGCCAATTAGGAGGCAAGTACCTCGTCGAGAATTACTTCAGCTTTCATCTCATCTGTTTTCTCGGCGAGCGCTAGCTCACTAATTAAAATCTGACGAGCTTTTGCAAGCATCCGCTTCTCACCGGCAGAAAGCCCACGATCAAGATCGCGGCGATAAAGATCGCGTACAACTTCAGCAACTTTAATGACATCTCCAGAAGCAAGTTTTTCAAGATTTGCTTTGTATCTACGTGACCAGTTTGTTGGCTCTTCTGTGTATGGCTGACGCAAAACTCCAAATACCCGGTCCAGCCCGGCGCTATCAACGACATCGCGTACTCCGACTAAATCAACATTCTCTGCTGGGACTCGAACAGTTAAATCGCCTTGAGTCACCTTTAAAACTAGGTAAATCTTCTCTTCGCCCTTAATGGTGCGAGTCTCAATTGCTTCGATGAGAGCTGCTCCGTGGTGCGGATAAACGACTGTTTCGCCAACTTTAAATGACATTTAAGGCCTTTCGAGGGCGTTCTTGGGGTTATTTATAGGGCTAAGTCTACCAGCCAAATGTGAGTAAGAACGCGCCAGATTTTTGCCATCTTTGCAGTTCAGCGCCTATATTTTTCGCTAAATTGCGGTTGACAAAGTACGTAAATCTGTGCCCAATTTAGGATTTCGCATTTACGACCTATGCCAAGGAGAATACCTACTGTGCGCATATTAGTTAAGGCATCAACCGCAACACTGACGATCTCAGCCCTTCTACTTATTACGGGGTGCGGCGCTGGTCCAAATGCACAAACGCGTTTAATTTCCAAAGTTACTGATGGGGTTGAAGAGAATATTGGCGACCTTCGTATGGTTAATACACTTCTTGTAGCTCAACCTGATGGAAGCGCAGTTTTAGTTGGAACTATTATAAATAATGGAAACAAAAACGACCGCATAAGTTCTATAACTACTGGCGGTTTTGAAGCAACATTAACTCCTTTTGCTCCTGCACTAAATATCGGTGGCAAAGCAGTGTTCTCTGGAGATAGTGCAAACGCTATAGCAGTGTTTTCGGACTTAAATGCAAAAATCGGTGATCACGTACTTGTTGAATTTACGTTCTCTGGTGCTGGGAAATTAAAAGCAAATCTTTTGGTTCGCGAAAAAAGTGCCGAGTTTGCAAATGTGAGCGGCTCTCCGCTAGTTGAACAAAGTAATTAACCTGATTAACCTAAAAATTTATAACCAAGTCCGCGGACAGTTTCTATCATTTCAGGATTTGCGGGATCCTTTTCAATTTTTGCTCGTAATCGCTTAACGTGCACATCCAGAGTTTTTGTATCACCGACGTAATCACTTCCCCAAACGCGATCAATCAGTTGAATTCTGGTAAGTACTCTTCCCGAGTTACGCATTAAAAATTCCAGCAGTTCAAACTCTTTTAAAGGAAGTGAGATGGCAACATTGTCAACGCTCACTATGTGTCGTTCGATATCCATCCGAACATTGCCTCCAACTAGCACTCCACTTACTTCATCCGGTTCTTCTTGACGGCGAAGCACAGCCCGAACTCTGGCAATTAATTCTCTTGATGAATAAGGCTTAGTAACATAATCATCAGCGCCAAGTTCAAGGCCTACAACTTTATCTACCTCAGTATCTTTGGCTGTTAGCATGATGATTGGAACTTGAGAGCGAATGCGAATCTGACGACAAACTTCTGTTCCACTTAAGCCCGGAAGCATTAAATCTAGAAGAATTAGATCTGCTCCACCTTTTTCAAACTCAGCAATCGCTTTGGGACCTGTATCCGCAACCACCGTCTCAAACCCCTCTTTTTGCAGCAAAAAAGCAAGGGCATCTGAAAATGAATCCTCATCTTCAACCACCAATATTTTGGTCACAAAATCTCCTTCGCTAGTAAATCTGAATCGATTAGCGGCAAACGCAGAGTGAAAGTACTGCCTTCCCCAACCTGACTCCACACTGAAATATCTCCACCGTGATTTGCAACTACATGTTTTACGATTGAAAGTCCTAAGCCAGTACCGCCCGTCTCTCTCGATCTGGCCGGGTCAACTCGATAAAACCTTTCAAAAATTCGTTCTTGATCGCGTTCGGCTATTCCTATTCCTTGATCTTTAACAACTATCTCAACAAGTTTTTTAATTACGCGCGCAGAAATTATGACTTTAGTTTTTTCGGGGCTGTAATTTATGGCATTTTCAATCAAATTATGTAGCGCCATTACTAACTGCTCTCTATCTCCAAAAACATTTGCCGCTATTTCTGCATCAAGTGAAACAACAATTCCTCGAGCATCTGCATTTGTTTGGCTTTGATCTACTGCGCTCTTAATTGCCCCTGAAATATCAACGGCAGCCGCATCAGTTAAAGGATCAGCGTCTTGTAATCTAGATAAAGAAATAATCTGCTGAACTAATTCAGTCAGTCGATTTGCAGTTTCACCCATTTTTGCTGCGAAATGTTTGACCATTGCAGGATCATCACTCGCCTGTAAAACTGCTTCACTCAAAATTGAAAGCGCACCAATTGGAGTTTTTAGTTCATGTGAAATATTCGCGACAAAATCTCTGCGAACAGCGTCAATTCGATCCGCTTCACTTACGTCATCTGCCAAAACTAGAATAAAACCTTCATTGCCAAGTGGTGTGACTTTAACGAGCAAATTTTTCACACCTTCACCCACAGGGCCGCGTGGAATTTCTACATCTCCTTGTTGGCTTTGATCTGTTCGCCGGACTACCCTAATTAGCGCCAATAACTCTTCGCTAAACAAACGGCCATCTTTAATCAAACCAATTTGAAGAGCGGCGGCGGATGAGTAAAGGACTCCATCCCCTGGAGCCAAAACAACCGAGGCTGAATCCAAAGTTTCGAGAACGGCAATTACCCCACTTGAAAGCTCGTTTTGCGAACCTTCTGGTGTGACTATCTTCCGCCGGGCCAATGCCATATCTATATCGTAGAGAGTCTGGCTACTCATCTACCCAGTTCGCTGTTAGGCAAAGGGCGAAAGTGCTAAAAATTCAGGGCTCGTTAAGCCGATGTTCATCAAGATCCCTCCGCATAACCCCCTGCCGAAGTAAAGTTCGCTCATGCGCGACGCCTTCCATGAAGAGTTAGATGCCATCAATGCGACCTTGGCCGATTTAAGCAAGCGGGTTCAGAAGGCTATGGAGCAAGCGACTCATGCACTTTTGACCGCCGACCTTGCACTCGCTGAACAAGTAATCGCTGAAGATAACCAAATCGATGAAATTCAACATGCGCTAGATGCACAAACAATTGATTTAATGGCGAGACAACAACCTGTAGCGAGTGACCTACGTGCGCTTGTGGTTTCACTTCGCATGAGCGCTGACCTTGAGCGGATGGGGGATTTAGCCCATCACGTCGCAAAATCTGCACGTATGCGTTATCCAGCGACAGCAGTTCCACCAGAACTTTTATTGACTGTGCAAGAAATGGGTGCTGCTGCTTCGAAAATTTGTAAAAAGACTACTGAGATTATTTCAAGTAGAGACACGAAGATGGCACTAGAGCTCGAAAAAGATGATGATGAAATGGATTTACTTCATCGGAAACTTTTTGTAGCGTTACTTGATGACGCTTGGCCTCATGGAATTGAAACTGCGATTGACATGACGCTAATCGGTAGATATTACGAACGGTTTGGTGACCATGCGGTTTCTATTTCACGCCGTGTTTACTTCATGGTTACCGGAGAATACGCTTCAGAAGAATAGCTTTACTTTCGCCCTTGATTGGCTACAGCCTCGATTGCTGACTTAGCTGCGGCGGGATCTAAGTATTCGCCACCAACTTTTACTGGTTTGAAATCATCATCTAATTCGTAAAGCAGCGGGATTCCAGTAGGAATATTAAGAGCTGCAATCTCTTGGTCACTAATTCCATCTAAATGCTTCACCAGGGCTCGAAGTGAGTTTCCATGAGCAGTAACTAAAGTAACTTTGCCACTTTTAAGATCAGGGATAATCTCTTGCTCCCAATATGGAATAAGTCTCTCGACGACATCCTTTAGACATTCAGTTTTAGGAATTAGATTCCCTAAATCTTGATATCTAGCATCTTTTGCTTGACTAAATTCATCGCCATCTTCGATAGGAGGTGGTGGAACATCAAAAGATCTCCGCCACAATTGAAATTGTTCATCCCCATATTGAGCGAGGGTGGCTTTTTTATCTTTTCCTTGAAGCGCTCCGTAATGACGTTCATTTAACTTCCAAGATCTGCGAACTGGAATCCAATGGCGGTCAGCTTTGTCCAGAGCAATTTGCGCGGTGCTGATTGCTCGCCGTAAAAGTGAAGTATGCAAAATTTCAGGAAGTAAATTGTGTTCCTTAAACAATTCCCCAGCACGCAACGCTTCTTTTTCACCTTTTTGAGTTAATCGCACATCCATCCAGCCAGTGAATAGATTTTTCTCATTCCATTCACTTTCTCCGTGTCGCAATAAAATTAACTTGGTGGCCATATCGTTAATCCTACCTTTCGGTCTCAACAAGATGCGCGAAAGCCTTTAAATTCTCCATGGACTCTCCTCGGCTTAACCGCCAAGCCCATTCACGTCTAATGGCATCAGCAAAACCCATTTCTAGTAATGTATTAAAAGTTGTATCGCAATATTCAAGCACCGCACCAAATATCCGATCTAGTTCACTTGGAGTTACTGAATCAAGCGGCAACCTTCCAACTAAATAAACATCACCAAGTTCATTTACCGCGTAAGAGAGTGCGTAAAGATTGATATTTTTATGAAGTAGCCATTCATGGATCTGACTTTTATTTTGATCCGGCTTTCGAATTACAAATGCATTAATGCTCAAAGAGTGTTGGCCAATTATTAGAACACAGTGGGTGTGTAACTTTTTTATTCCAGGTAATGTAACGATGATTGTATTTTTAACCGGCTCTTCAAACTCTAACTTGTGTTCGGCAATACTTTCAAGAATTGTTTCGCGCGGTCCCATTTAGATCACGCAAGAAAACGTTTTGATACGTTGTTTGGCTTACTAAGTAATTGGTCATAAATATCTAAAGTACCGCGAGCAGTGTTTTCCCAACCAAAACGTTTTGAATGTTCGAGCGCGCCCATTGAAAGCAAGATTCGGCGTTGTGGTTCATTTAATAGCCGACTTATGACTGAGCTCCACGCTTTTGGATCATGGCCATCTACTAATGAGCCAGAGAAACCATCTGCAATTGCAGTTCGAAGACCTCCCACAGCAGCAGCGATAACAGGCGTGCCGCATGCTTGCGCTTCAATCGCAACAAGACCAAAGGATTCACTGTGGCTAGGAACGCAAACTAAATCTGAAGCTCGATACCAATCCGGAAGATTATCTTGGGAGGCTGGTTCGATAAACCGCACCGATTCAGATATTCCTAACCAATTTGCTAACTCTTTCAAACGATTTAACTCATTGATCCCAGAACCAGAGGCACCACCAATGATTAAAACTAATAATTTTGAACGCAAACTTTGAGTGTGAGTTAAAAGTTCGGCTGCAGTTCGAATTAATACTTCTGGGCCTTTATGCGGTTGAAGGCGTCCAACAAAAGTAAGAATTTGAGCATCTTTAGGTAATCCAAGTCTGGTTCTGGCTTCACGTTTTCCGCCACCAGGTGAGAAACGTTGTAAATCGACTCCGGGTGAAACAACATGAACTAAGTCAGGACAAGCGTTGTACAGCCCTACCAAATTTGCTGCCTCAGCATAGGTGTTTGCAATTAATGCACTTGCTGCATTTACAACTTGTTCTTCTCCGATTGCACGTGCCACTGGTTCTGGCTTTTCATTTTCTGCCAAAGCTAAATTTTTTACTTTTGCCATTGTATGCATCGTGTGAACTAACGGAATTTTCCATCTCTCGGCCGCAAGCCATCCAACCTGTCCAGAAATCCAATAATGTGAATGAATTAAGTCATACCTGCCTTTTGGGAAAGCAGCTTCGACGCGCATTAACTCAGATGCCATTGCACACATCTGCGAAGGTAAATCCTCTTTTGACAAACCTTGATAAGGCCCAGCGGTTATGTGACGCACATTTACGCCATCAGCAATTTCTACTACATCAGGTAAATCAGAGGAGTTTGCACGGGTAAAGATGTCCACTTCAATTCCAGCTTTTGCAATTCTTTTTGCACTTTCAACCACGTAAACATTCATTCCGCCAGCATCTCCGACGCCAGCTTGTTCTAGCGGTGAGGTGTGCATCATTAGGGTCGCGATGCGACCTTTAGTGGTCATCTATTACCAGCGCGGTCCGCGCAAAATATCTGTTACGGCTGGCTTTACATCAACTAAATAAACTATTGCGGCTATCGCTGCAATAACACCAAATAGATCTAGTGGTGAGGCAAAAGTCAGCCGAGCAACTAGTGATGCCCCAAGTAAAAATCCCCAGAATTGTTTTGACTGTTTACTAGCTGCTGAAAACGCAGCGGCAGGGGTTCGCAACGTATGGAATAGCGCATAACTAAGCCCAATCAACTGCGCTAATGAAATAGCGAGAACCACGTAGGTGGATAGTGAACCAAGGGGATTTAAAATTGATTCCATGGGCTAACTGTACCGAGGTCAAAAAGTGGCGCGAATAACCCCAACTGGGGCTCCGCCGCCGAAGACGCTTACGCTCTCATCAGGGGCTTTGACCCCAAATTGCGCCAAAGCAGCTGCGGTTATCACTGAAAAAGGGCGAAAACCTCCATCAGAGATTTTGAAGGCAAGGGTTCGACCATCTGAAAGTGAAGCTATTTGGACACCTTCAGCGCCCTCTTTCATTAACAGGCCGGGAATCACACTCATCCATCGTTGGGTTAATCGACCAACTCCAGAAACTAATTCGGGAAATTTCCGCATTGCATCGCGAATCTGAATCGAGGCCGAATCTGCACCAACAGTTACATTTTGAATTGCGCGCGCTAACCCCAGAGTAGAAATTGCAAACAGTGGCGCGCCACATCCATCAAAAGTTTTATTTACACTTTTTTCACCAGCTGCACTTTCAATCTCAGCAAGAATAAGTTTCTGTAGTGGATGATCCATATCTAGATAATTTTCAATCGGCCAATTGTTAGTAATACATGTTGCAAGCATTCCGGCATGTTTTCCACTGCAGTTCATCGCAATTCGAGTTAGTTCTGCATCTCCCCATTTTTTACGCTCATCTTCACCAAGTGGCTTATCTAGTGCGCATTGCAAAGCTGATTCAGATAACCCAACGCCATTTAAGATTTGACGCACAATGTTGATGTGTGTTTCAGAACCTGAATGACTTGCTGTTACTAGTGCTAATAACTTTGGTTCCAAATTTAGACCTGCTTTAACCATGGCTCTTGCTTGCAATGGCTTTACACATGAACGTGGAAAAATCGGCAAATCAATTTCGCCAAGTGCTAAATGAATTTCGCCTTCGGCATTTAACAAAACTAAGTGACCATAATGAACTGACTCCACCATCTCATTTCTAATAATTTCAGCAAGGGCTGCTGGCATAATTCTCGATTCCTCGTTTACTCTATGACTCGTGGAAGAGTTGACCAGATATGCGCTTGCAAAGTTTGTCCCTCGGCGGCCATGTCATATGCGTAGAAAAGTTCCCCTTCTACTAAGCCATACAATCGCGCTCCTGCGGTAACAACTTTCGCAGTTGGAGAGCTGTAGCCTCGATCCATAATTAATTGAATTTTTGGACCATCAAATCGACCGACCCAGCCTTCAGAAATTCCAGTGCTGTGTGAAATAACGACTTCTAAAACATTGTTGGGTTTTATCCGCCAAAATCCAGTTTCTTGTGCAGCAGGAGCAATTATTTCGTTGTCATCATCGATTAACCATGAGCGCGAAAAGTACGAAAGAAAAGGACGACCATCATGATTAAATGTGACTTCATGAGCGAATTGGAAGTTCTCGATATTTGGATACTCTCCTTGGCCTTTCCCCCGCCAAGTCCCAACCAGCCAAGCCAGCGGATTTAACTCAGGATGCAAACCCTCTGGAATTGAAAAAGTTCTCATTTACTCAATCCCTTCACTTCTTATCCCGCAAAAAAGAACGGAGCCCTTTACTCGACTTTCCGACTAGTAGAAGCGCAATAAAGGCCGCTGCGGCAACGATGATGACTGCAAAAATCAACTCCATATTGGCACAGCCTAGAGCCATCAGAGTAGATTTACCTCATGGCACAACGGGGATTAGTAATTAAATGCATTGCCGGAATTGATGATGCGGAAAGATGTGCGCAAGCATTTACTGTTGCCGCGACAGCAGTTGCATCAGGTGTTTCAACTTCACTCTGGCTAACTGGTGAAGCATCTTGGTTTGCACTCCCTGGTAAAGCGCAAGAGTTTGATTTGCCACATGCCGCTCCTCTAGCTGATTTATTGGCAGCCATAATTGCAGGTGGAAAAGTTACTTTATGCACGCAGTGTGCGGTACGTAGGGGCATTAACGAAAAAGATTTAATTGCCGGCATAAAAATTGCTGGTGCTGCATCATTTTTGGCTGAAATTATTGAACCTGATATTCAGGCACTTGTTTATTAAAGCCTCTTCAAAACAATCATAATTATAACTGCTGCGATAGATACAACAAATAATTGTGAAAGTGTTTGCATGATTTTTCGACTTACTCTGCAGGAACAATCAACTCTTGTGAAGCCGGAATTCCATCAACAGTGAGGATCGCATCAACTGGAATCGCTCGCTTTATTACCGCAAGAGCAATCGTTCCTAATTCATAATGTCTAGCAACTGTTCCTAAATACCCAACCTCTTTTTCATTGTAAACAATTGGACTACTTGGATTTGGAAGGCTGACGCCAGAGCCATCTAAATGGAGCATCGTTAAGCGTCTTGGAGGTTTTCCTAAGTTAGCGATTTTGGCGACAGTCTCCTGCCCTCGATAACAACCCTTTTTCATATGCACCGATTTATTCAACATTCCCAATTCGTTGGGAATGGCTCTTGCATCAGTATCAAAACCTAATCTTGGACGACCAGAAGCAACGCGCATGGCATCAAGCGCCCAACTTCCTACCTGCATTGAAGTCGTATTAAAAGTTCCCATTATTTGCAAAAGTTCTGCCCGAGGGACAAGTGCATATGGCCCACCTATTTCATTTTCAATGCCAGGTGCGCGAAGTAACGCCACTTCATGACTTGCATCCAGAACTTCGACTCGCAACATAAATTTCATTGAGTTTAAATACTTTTCCAATATTGACACACGTGAGCTTTCGGTAAATAACCAAGTTGTCTCGCCATCATCAACTAAGACAAATTGGTCTTCAATGTGGCCTTGCGGATCCAGAATTAAAGCTGATTTCCAATCACCTGGTTGCAATTTTTCTAAATGTTGAGTTGTTAAAGCGTGCAACCAAGTTAAACGATCAGCACCGGTAATTGCCAAGGCGGGCAAGTGTGATAAATCTGCCCAAGCCTTACCTGCTTCTAGCGCTTTTTGTTCTTTATTTGGTTCCCCAAAATGCCAAACTGCACCTTTGTCGGGACCTTCTTCATTCAAAACGGCAGACACTTTTATAGCGTTTCAAGACAACGTGCACACGTTCCGTGGATGGCAAAATGAGTTACATCTGTTTTAAAACTGTAATCATCGGCAATTGTGTTTACAAATTGTGCAGCCGTTTCGATTGGCGCTTCACCAACTGAACCACATTTTCCGCAAACTAAATGTAAATGATTTATATCCTCAGCCGCATGGTAGGTAGCGCCGCCATGACCTAAATGTGAATGAATAACTAATCCAACATTTTCTAGTGTTTCAAGATTCCGATAAACAGTAGAAAGATTAATTCCTGGATGCTTTAATCGAACTACCTCTGCAATTTCTTCTGGATTCGCATGACCTAACTCGCGCACGGCAGCTAAAACTAGTTCGCGTTGTGGAGTTAATCGCAACCCGCGATCGCGTAATTCATCTGTCATGCGCTAAGCCTAGAGTGGAATCGTTAGATCTACAGCAGTTCCAACAACTGCTAGAACCGCACGATCAGTTGTGGCACCTGGAACCAATATTCGAACTGTCCATTTTCCGGGTGCTGCAAAAAAGCGAAATTGCCCCTGGCCATTCAAGGGAACTTCGGCGGTGAATTCTCCATCTCTATCCAGCAAGCGGGCGTACCCAGTAGTGATTGGTGTTCCATTTGGAACGCCATCACCAGACCCCTCTGCCAGCACTACACCTTGAATCACGCTCTGCTTATTAAGGTCGATTCCCGAAAGATCAGCTCCGGCAAGAGTTGCTCCGCAGGTTTTCATGCGCCAATTTCTACTGGTGCGCCAACAAGTGAACCGTATTCGGTCCACGAGCCGTCATAATTTTTAACATTGCCCAGTTCAAGAAGTTCGTGAAGTACGAACCATGAAAAGGCCGAACGCTCACCGATTCGGCAATAGGCGATTGTCTCTTTTGCATAATCAACACCTGCGTTTGCGTAAAGGGAACGAAGATCGGAATCTGCTTTGAAGGTTCCATCATCATTTGCGGCTTGTGACCATGGAATGTTTTTTGCCGTTGGAATGTGGCCGGCGATCTGTCCACCTTCTTGTGGCAAATGAGCTGGAGCAAGTAATTCCCCTTTAAATTCAGCAGGAGAACGCACATCAACAATATTTTTAACACCAATTGAATTAATTACTTCATCACGAAAAGCGCGAATAGAAAGGTCACGCTCTTTTGCTACATAATGAGTTGCTGTGAGATTTGGTGTTTCAGAAGTAAGCGGACGTCCATCGAGTTCCCACTTCTTCCGACCACCATCAAGAATTCTTACATCTGCATGTCCATAAACTTTAAAATACCAATACGCATATGTGGCAAACCAGTTGTTATTTCCACCATAAAGCACAACTGTTGAATCATTTGATATTCCATGCTTTGACAGAAGAAGTTCAAACTTATCTTTAGAAACGATGTCGCGAATTACGCCATCTTGCAAATCATTTCTCCAATGAAATGTGCTTGCTCCTTCGATGTGGTTTTTTTCATATAGAGAAGTATCTTCATCAACTTCTACAAGAACTACTTTTGAGTTAGCCAAGTTCTCTTGTACCCAATCAGCTGTTACTAACGCAGTTGCACGCGACATTGTCAAACCTCCAGAGGAATTTTTTTAACGGTTGATTAAACGAACACCGAGCAAATAGAACTGGCAACCTAAGCAGTAATTAAATGCAAAGTTCAAGAAAGCTGCAGCTAAAGCAAAAGCGACTGCAACTGAAAAGATTGTTGAAGATCCTAGGAGAGATCCGACAAGCGCAACAATTGCGAACCCTAAACCAACTGCTTGTGCAAACTTGGGTGGTCTTACATCTTCAAGAATTGGTTTTGATTTTAATCGCGGCTTAACTACGGTGCGAAAAAGATTTGCATAAGGAGTAAATTGCGGTCCTCGAAATGCACCAATTGCGAAAATTACTGCTTGCCACACAATTAATGCAGGTGCTTGCGTTAGCAAAGCTGCAGAAAAAACAATTGCAGTAATCAATGCACTAAAACGTGCACCACGAGCATCAATCTGAATCGAAGCCTCTAAAACATCGGATCTGTTTGACATAATTCTCCTTGGGATTTTCCTTGAAATATTCTTGGGGGATAAATCGCCGCTGACGCGGGCGCACGACACTTAATGTGTTGAAAGAATTAACGGCAAAGCGAGGTAGAGATGCGACCATAATCAATGGTGCGGCGCTTAGTTAGCGTGTATCTCCTCGAAAACATAGTCAAAGTTTACTTTTGATCACTTAATTAAGCCACTTGCGAAC
>DDZI01000067.1:37399-38809 GCA_002346305.1 Actinobacteria bacterium UBA3012
GGTTGCTGCGGTAGATCCCTTTTTCGTCGTGGCCTTTAACCGGCCAGTTCGAGCTCGAAAATAGAAACCGTACCCCGTGGCCAAAGCCAAAATTGCGATGAGTACCAGCAGGTTGTCCACGGGAGTATTGTTGCGCATGTAGGACCTGGAAGTTGCGACGAAGCAGCCAACCCGGGTCCTTTATGCGTAACTTTTAGATCGATAAATCAGGGATTAGTCAGGAATTAGTCAGGGATACGACAGGAAGTTGAGGTGAGCATCAATGGCTAAATTGCTGATGCTGACTAATTCGCGCAATAGCAGCGCCGAAGTGCTTCCCTCTTTGTCTTTATTGCAGCACCAAGTAAAAATCCTTCCAGCTGAGGTAAGTGTTTTACTTGATGCGCCATCAATTGATTTGTTAATTGTTGATGGTCGACGTGATTTAGGTGCAGTAAAGAATTTAACTCGCTTACTTAATACAACTGGCGTTGGTGCACCAATTATTTTAGTTACTACTGAGGGTGGCCTCACTGCAATTGCAGCAGATTGGGCGATTGATGATGTAATTCTTGATACTGCGGGACCTGCAGAGGTAGATGCTAGAATTCGCCTTGCAATTACTAAGTATTTGGATTTGCAGCGTGAGATAAATCCTGCATCTGTTGAAATTCGCGGTGGTGAAATTGCAATCGATGAACATTCTTATACAGCGAAAATAAAAGGGCGTTCACTAGATTTAACTTATAAAGAGTTTGAACTTCTAAAATATTTAGTACAACATCCAGGACGTGTTTTCACTCGTTCACAATTACTACAAGAAGTTTGGGGATATGACTACTTTGGCGGCACTAGAACTGTCGATGTTCATATCCGACGTTTGCGAGCAAAATTAGGTCCAGAGCATGAGGCCCTGATCGGCACCGTTCGTCACGTTGGCTATCGATTTAATGCTCCAAATAGCCAAAACCAAGGTGCTGCTGCTCTATCTGATAACTAACCAACCCGAATATCCCTTATCGCCTGATTTCGAGTTGGGTTTACCCTACCTACGGGTAGGGCTTTCTACCTCAAAAGGCGGTAAAATCGAAGTGTGTTGGGCAATTAAGTAGGTATCAGCTCTATTTAAAGGATCAGGTGATTGAGTAATCCTTGGAGGATCTAAATGAGAAAATTTACAATTGTTACATCAATGGTCGCCTTGGTCGGAGCGCTTTTAGCTCCTACTAATGCAAACGCGGCATTGAGAGTTCCAAAAACCAGTTGGCCAGTTTGTACTACTGCTGCACAAGATTTTTGTGTTGAATCTGTTTCCGTTTCACTAAATGCAGGGCCGGCGATCCCATTAACTTGGGTTGCAACTGGTGTTGCTACGCCTGTCACTGCAGCGCCGGCCGCACCTGCAGCGCCTGCGCCTGCTGCCTCCGATAC
>DDZI01000067.1:38980-40035 GCA_002346305.1 Actinobacteria bacterium UBA3012
GCACCTGCAGCCACCGATACTTCAACTGCCGCACCAGCACCTGTTGCTGCACCAGCAGCTCCTGTAATTCCTGCTCAATTAGCGCAGACTGAAGCAAGTCCGCGCGCTGGAATTACCGGAAGGTGGACTCATGAAAATTGGGCTGTTAATGGATTAGCGGTTTATGGCTATGACGGACTTTACATCAACGCAAAAACTGCAAATGAATTTGTTAGCTGGGTAATGATTGATGTTCTCCCAGTTAAAGTTGATGCAACAAACAAAACTTCAATGGCTGGACAAGTAGGTGCGAACACCTACCAAGCTCCACTTGATAGAGATATATTTGTATCGATCAAAGTGCGTGTAGGCCCATTTAAGAATGGCGTATCAGTTTCCATTGCCAATGACATTTCAGTTGATGCCACAGGCGATGCAACTCGGAATACCTTGTTAGTTGAGGGATCCCCAGTATCAACTTCACTGCAAGCAAGCACCAAGCAATGTGAAGGTGAAACTGGCAAAGCAAGCGCAAACACCGTTCAAATGTTAGTAGTTATCGTTCCATCAAATGATGATGCAAGCGGATTTGGTATTGATGGAATCTCAGGAGAAATGTCTGTGGCCTCAAATGGTGGTTGTAAGTTAAGTACTCCTGTTTGGAATGCAGAGAACAAAACTATGGTCTGGACTGTCGCAGCTCCTCACTTTGCCGCTGATGGAGTTACCGAAAATATCGGATTCTATAAAGCAAGAATTCCTGCTGCAGATGCAAAACTGCTTTGGGGATTAGAAAATGCAAATGATGCTGCCACTGCTCTTGTTGTTAGTGTCACTAGTGATGCTGGTGGAACAAATATTGGCCAGAAAAACATCACCGTAAAAAACAATGTAATCTTCATCAACGTAACTGGATTCAAATATTCACAACCTAAGTTGACAGTTATGATGAATAAGAATTACAAGCCAGTAGCCGCAAAAGCTGCACCTGCAAAAGCACCTGCAAAAGCACCTACCTATATACCTGCACCTGCACCTGCACCTGTACCAGAAATGCGGGCAGCGAACGAGGCATT
>DDZI01000045.1:0-357 GCA_002346305.1 Actinobacteria bacterium UBA3012
GATCATTACGATCATTGCGGTCGCCACGATTGTCGCGGGTATCTTCGCGGCTGTCACTAGAGTTTTCATTCCCAGAATTAGAGTTACCAGCTTTTTCAGCTGAACTTTCTTTCTCTGCTGAGCGCTCTTTACGTGCAGGTTTTGCTGATGCAGCACGATTAGCGGCCTGTAAATCACTAATTGCGGTAACAAGAGCAGCTTTTGGCATCTTTACAGCGCCATCAATTCCAAGTTGGACACCTACTTTGCGCAGCTCAGGAAGGAGCATCGCGCTTAGATCGCTCGCAGGTTTACGCGCGCGGGTTGAAGTTTCAGTCACATTTCCTCATTCATGGTATTTGGTTATTCGGTTATTTG
>DDZI01000045.1:528-1244 GCA_002346305.1 Actinobacteria bacterium UBA3012
ATTTGGTTATTCGGTTATTTGGCTTATTACAATTAAATAAGCTCAGTTGGTTTGTTAATCGCTTTGGATATTCTTAACAATAAGTTTCAAGCTTTTCCGGATTTAACTTAAAACTTGGAGAGGTAAGAATTTTAAGCGAAGGTGATTTTTATTGCTTACTCGGGGCAATCCCGGCCGAGTAAGAAAAGCATATCACCCAGATAAGGGCAGCTTTACGGCAATTACAGATATTCAGAGCTAATTAGGAGCGTAAATATGGACTCCGACTCGGCTAATTCCCAGTATCTGAGTGGCAAATGAACTGCCTCCAGCACGGGCGATCTCTTGAGCGTCTGTAACTGAGCCCGTGTGTAACGCTAAAACGGTGGGGCCTGCGCCAGAAATGAAAGCTGCGACTCCAGCGCTTCGTAACTTTTGCACGAGCGCGAAAGATTTTGGCATTGCAGATTTACGAAACTCTTGATGGATTAAATCTTGAGTTGCTTCGTACAGAAACTCTGGTTTGTTGCTTAGAGCCTCAACCATTAACGCACTGCGAGCAATATTTGCAGTCGCATCTTTATACAAAACCTCATCAGGCAACATTTTGCGCGCACTCGATGTTGCAACTGCACTTTCTGGAATAAATGCAACTGCATTAATTCGATGATTAACTGTGATCGGGGTCGCCCGACCAACGCCACCTTCTAGCCACGCAATAGTTGCGCCACCATAAA
>DDZI01000045.1:1409-1633 GCA_002346305.1 Actinobacteria bacterium UBA3012
GCAGCAACGTTATCGGGATGACCTTCCATCTCTGTTGCAATCGCAAGTAAATCTTGATCTGTTAAACGCTCTTGTCCTGAGATTACTAATGCTCGCGCTAAGTAAAGTCCACCGATGATTGCACTTGAAGAGGAACCCAATCCTCGTCCGTGAGGAATCGCATTTAATGCACGTACTGACAATCCTCTTGGCTTTCCGCCCATGTGATCAAAGGCCCGATTCAT
>DDZI01000045.1:1771-7492 GCA_002346305.1 Actinobacteria bacterium UBA3012
TGTGATCAAAGGCCCGATTCATCGCTTTAATTACTAAATTCTTGTCATCTTTTCTAATCTCATCAGCGCCTTCACCAGCAACTTGGATATCTAAACCAGCTTCGTCAGAAACTTGCGCTGCATATCCATCGTAAATTTCAAGGGCTAGACCTAAAGAATCAAACCCAGCACCTAAATTCGCGCTACTTGCTGGCGTACGAATTGTTACTGGCGTCGCGCGAAAAGTTGGTTTGCTTTGCATTATGTCAACTCCAGAACTTCGGCCGCTTTTGCAACACTTACCGGAATCACAATCGGGTCTGGTGCTCCATCAAGTGCCCACTGAACATCTTTGAGTCCGTTGCCGGTAACTGTGATCACGATTTTTTTACCTTTAGGTAATTGCCCTGCAGCTTTTGCCTTGATCAAACCAGCGAGCCCAGCAGCAGAAGATGGTTCGCAGAAAATTCCTTCACGTCCAGCTATCAAACGATATGCCGCCAAAATTTCTTGATCAGAAACGGCTCCGATCCGTCCACCAGAATCATCACGAGCAGCAACAGCCTGCTCCCAGGATGCGGGATTGCCAATTCGAATCGCAGTAGCAATTGTTTCAGGGTTTTTCACAACTTCATTGCGCACAATTGGCGCTGCGCCCTCTGCTTGGAATCCCCACATTTGTGGCAAAGTATTTGAAATTCTATCTTTTTGATACTCCTGGTATCCCAGCCAATATGCAGTGATGTTTCCGGCATTGCCAACTGGAAGTGCGTGAATATCTGGAGCAAAACCAAGCGCATCAACGATTTCAAAAGATCCAGTTTTTTGACCTTGAATTCGATAAGGGTTAACTGAGTTAACCAATGCAACTGGATAATTTTCCGATAACTCACGGGCAAGAGTTAAGCAATCATCGAAATTTCCATCTACTTGTAAAATTTTTGCACCATGAATTATTGCTTGGGCTAACTTGCCCATGGCGATTTTCCCTTCCGGGATTAATACCGCAGGAATCATTCCAGCTTTCGTGGCATAGGCAGCAGCACTTGCACTGGTATTTCCAGTCGATGCGCAAATTACTGCCTTTGCACCATCTTCAGCGGCTTTACTCATCGCCATTGTCATTCCACGATCTTTGAATGAACCAGTCGGATTACAACCTTCTACTTTCACCCAGACTTCGTTATCCAACAAGTCGGAAAGAACGCAGCCGTAAACAAGTGGAGTTCCACCTTCTTGCAAAGTTACTACAGGAGTTTTTCGCGAAACTGGAAGGCGATGGCGGTACTCTTCAATTATTCCGCGCCAAAGATGCGCGTTGTTTGGTTTCCCAAAGATCAACTGGCGCCTCCTTCGACTCTAATGACAGTTTCAACTGAACGAACCGTATCTAATTTTCGCAGATCAGCAACGGTGGCTGCCAACGCTGAATCCATTGCAGAGTGAGTCACAACTATTAGCTCTGCTTGTTCATCACTACCATCTTGACGAACTGTTTGGATTGAAACTGAATGTGCAGCAAATACTTGCGCAACAGATGCCAAGACACCTGGTCGATCATTGACATTTAAACGAATCAAATAACGCGTTTCTGTTTCACCCATAGGAGCAATTGATCGCTCAGCATACGAACTTTCTTTAGGTCCAAGGCCGCCTAGAGCACGATGACGCGCAACCGCTACCAAATCTCCGAGAATCGCTGATGCGGTCGGCTCTCCACCAGCACCACGTCCATAAAACATAAGCTCTCCTGCAGATTTTGCTTCTACGAAAACTGCATTGAATGCGTCTCTGACTGCGGCCAACGGATGTTCCTTTGGAAGTAGCGCGGGGTGAACCCGCACGGCAATTCTTCCGTCATCTGTTAATTGCGCGATTGCTAATAACTTAACAACATGGTTCATTTCACTTGCGATACGAACAATGTCGGAAGTTACTTCAGAAATCCCTTCACGATACACATCTGCTGCGGTTACTCGAGAATGAAATGCCAAACTTGCCAGAATCGCAGCTTTCGCTGCCGCATCAAAACCTTCGACATCAGCGGTCGGATCTGCTTCTGCATAGCCAAGGACTTGAGCTTCTTTAAGTGCGCTTTCAAAAGATGCACCGGAAGCGGCCATTTTACTAAGGATGTAATTTGTTGTCCCGTTAACAATTCCAATTACACGTTTAACTTGATCTCCGGCAAGTGATTCACGAAGTGGTCTAATAATCGGTATTGCGCCAGCAACGGCTGCTTCAAAATAAATATCAACACCATTATCAGATGCTGCCTCATAAAGTTCAGCACCGTGTTGGGCGAGTAATGCTTTGTTTGCAGTGACGACTGACTTTCCATTTTTTAGTGCTTTTAGAATTAATGACCGTGCAGGTTCAATTCCACCCATCACCTCAATAATTATGTCGATCTGTGGATCGTTAACAATAGATTCACCATCACTGGTAATAGTTACTCCAGAATTAGTTAGACCTGGACGCGGTTTTTTCAGATCTTTAACAGAGATGGCAATTAGCTTTAATTGCGATCCAGAACGTGCCGCTAAATCGCTATTTTGCTCAACTAACAAACGGGCAACTTGGCCCCCGACAACGCCGGCACCAAGCATTCCGATTTTTAGCAAGGGCGCACCGATTTGCACACCTTTAACTGAATTCATACGCACAGCCTACCGATCAACTTAACTCTTAGGAGTTGACCTCAAGATTGAGCAAGTCGGCCTCGGTTTCACGCCGCAAAATCACGCGCGCCTGGCTATTTTTTACCGCAATTACAGGTGGACGAGGCTGATGGTTGTAATTGCTGGCCATGCTCCGTCCATAGGCACCAGTTGCAGGTATTGCCAAAATATCACCAGGTTTAACATCACTAGGAAGATCGACTTCGCGAATAATTATGTCTCCACTTTCGCAATGCTTTCCGACAACTCGGCTAGAAGTTAGCGGGGAGGTTGAAGTGCGATTCGCCAGTTGAACTGAATACTCTGCGCCATAGAGTGCTGGTCTAATGTTGTCACTCATTCCACCATCTACTGAAATGTAATTACGTCCTCGGTCTCCATCTAATTTAACTTCTTTCGTGGTGCCCACTTCATAAAGCGTTACCGTGGATGGACCAGCTATTGCACGTCCTGGTTCTATCGACAAATGTGGAATTGCTAGACCGTGCTTTTTGCACTCACCTAAAACAATTTCATGCATTCTGCTTATCACTGCTTCAATGCTTTGTGGTGTATCTGTTTCTACGTAAGCAATTCCAAAGCCTCCGCCGAGATCGAGATCAGGAAATTCAATGGCATGTACTGCTTTCATTTCCGCCATAAATTCAATTACTCGTTGTGCTGCAATATCAAAACCATTGTTGTCAAAAATCTGTGAACCAATGTGACAGTGGAAGCCGCGCATTTCAATATGTTTTGATTCCAATGCTTTCTTTGTAGCCACCGCAGCAGCCCCACTTGAAATCGAAAATCCAAATTTCACATCTTCATGTGCAGTGGAAATAAATTCATGAGTGTGTGCTTCCACCCCTGGGGTTAACCTTAGAAGAATTGCCTGTTTTTTACCGAGTTGTGATGCAATATCTTCAATTCTGTCTAATTCAAATAATGAATCAGCAACAATTACCCGGACGCCAATTTCAATTGCAGTTCTTATCTCTGCTAAAGACTTATTGTTTCCATGAACTTCAATTCGGTTTGCTGGAAATTTTGCTGCAAGAGCTACTGCTAACTCCCCGCCGGAACACACATCTAACCCGGCACCTTCCTGTTCAAGCCATTTAACAACTTGCACCGAAAGGAAAGCTTTAGCAGCATAAATCAGATCTGAGTTTTCGCTACCAAAAGTTGAGTCAAGTGCTTTTCTAAAATCTTGGACCCGAGACCTAAAATCATCTTCATCGATAATAAATGCAGGTGTACCAAATTCTTTTGCTAACTCTTGTGCGCGAATTCCAGCTAGTTGTATTTCGCCATTCTCAAAAGTTGTGTTTCGTGGCCAAATATTCACGGGATTCAATTTACTCACATTTTTTCTGGCGCGCTTACGCCAAGCAGTGCTAATCCATTTGCCAGGACCTGGCGGGTGGCATCACACAACAATGCTCGCGATTGATGCAAAGCCGTGATCGGCTCATCGCCCATCGGCAAAACACGAGAATGAGCATAAAAATGATGGTAGTGGCCGGCTAACTCTTCTAAATAGCGAGCGATGCGGTGTGGTTCGCGAAGCTCTGCAGCACTTGCAACAACTTTTGGAAAATGCGCTATTGATGCAGCTAACGCTTCTTCTGCTTCACTATCAAGTAATTCTTGCTTGAAGTCAGCAATCTCTACTTTCATCCCAAGTTCTTTCGCATTGCGCAACAAAGCACTAATCCTTGCATGTGCGTATTGCACATAAAAAACTGGATTTTCGTTAGTGCGTTTTTTCAATAAATCCACATCAAGAGTCAGAGGAGTATCGGTGGGATAACGTGTTAATGAATATCTAGCGGCATCTACTCCAACTTTTTCAACTAACTCTTCAAGAGTAATAATGGTTCCGGCTCGCTTTGAAAGTTTTAATTCCTCGCCATTTTCAATAATTTTTACCATCTGACCTATAAGCACTTGCAAATTCTTAGCTGGGTCATCACCAGTGCAGGAAACTAACGCTTTTATACGCCCAACATATCCATGATGGTCTGCACCTAATAAGTAAATGCATAAATCAAAACCTCGAGATCTTTTATCTAAATAGTAGGCAGTGTCTGAGGTGAAGTAAGTCTGTTCCCCATCTGCTTTTACTAAAACTCGATCTTTGTCATCACCAAAATCAGTTGTCCGCAACCAAGTTGCACCCGCATCTTCATAAACTTGACCATTCTTTTTTAATTTTTCGGCTACCTTTGCAACCGCACCACTGTCGTGCAATTTTCTTTCTGAGTACCAAACGTCAAAAATACTTCCGAAATTATTGAGGACGCCTTGTTGTTGAGCTAATTGCAATTTATATCCCGCTTCACGAAAAGCAACTAGAGAATCATCGCCACTTAATTTAATTATCTCTGGATTTTGGGCAACTACCTCTTTTGCTAAATCTTTAATGTATTCGCCGTGATATCCATTTTCTGGAATTGGTAATCCATGTGCAGATGCCGCAAGCGATGCTCCAAATAAATCCATTTGATTTCCACGATCGTTGATATAAAATTCACGTGTTACTTTTGCGCCTGCTGCTGATAAAACTCTAGCCATAGCATCGCCAACAGCAGCCCATCTGGTGTGACCTAAGTGCAATGGACCAGTTGGATTAGCGCTAATGAATTCAAGATTGATTTTTAGTCCAGCTAAAAGATTTCCTTCACCATATTTTTTGCCTTGCTCCAAAACTGTTTTCACAATTGCACTTTGGGCACCAGAAACTAAAGTTAAATTTATAAATCCAGGTCCAGCAATTTCAGTTTTTTCAACTCCATCGATCTCTACAAAAGAAGTTGCTAATAGTTGTGCAATCTCTCTCGGTGAGAGGCCAGCACTTTTGGCCAGTTGCAAAGCCGCAGAAGTTGCGAAATCCCCATGGTCACGATTCTTGGGCCGCTCGACCGAGATGCGGTCAGGGATCGCTCCACCTATCACCCCTGAGGCAAAAAGTGAGCGTACTTTGGCCATTAAGGCCGCTTCTAGCTCCCCCGGATTCACACTCTAAGGCTATCGGGCTTACCCTTATCCCCGTCGCTCTTGCGGGAGTGGTGAAATG
>DDZI01000045.1:7622-17359 GCA_002346305.1 Actinobacteria bacterium UBA3012
TCAAGTCCCGCCTCCCGCACCAATTAAAAAATATTTAAAATCTCAGCCAGCTTCGCTCCAGTTAATCAGGATTTATCCATCTGTTGCTCAAGTAAGAAGCGGAGGTGCAGTTGAAAAATTCATTACCTTCATTACCCTCTTCGCCTTCCTTCCCCAACCTGCCAGTCCCGCCAAAGTTACGCGGCTGGTCACATTTAATTGCAGCCCCGCTTGTTTTTATTGCATCTCTAGTTTTGTTTGTTTTAAGTAAAGAAAGTTTCAAGTTTGCAGTGGCCCTATATGCACTAACGGCAGTAGCGCTATTTAGTGTTTCAGCAATTTATCATCGTGTTCCTTGGTCGCCTCGAAAGAAAAGAATTTGGCGCCGACTTGATCATGCAAATATAAATCTGATTATTGCTGGCTCTTATACCCCATTTGCTGTGACGCTTTTAACTGGAAACGATCGCGCGATTTTGCTTTGGGTAATTTGGGTAGGCGCTCTTGCAGGAGTAGCGATCAGAGTTTTTTGGCTTTCTGCACCCCGTTGGCTTTATGTGGGTATCTATTTGGCCCTTGGATGGGTCGCAATTATTTACACACCACAGTTATATCGAGAGGGTGGATTAAAGATTCTGATACCCCTTCTCTTGGGTGGATTGTTTTATTCCGTTGGGGCACTTTCGTACGCTTTCAAGTTTCCTGGAAAAAATGCCCGCTACTTTGGCTTTCATGAATATTTTCACCTATTTGTAATTGCTGCTTGGATCTCTCAGTACGTTGCTATTTCAATCGCGATTTACACCTCTTGACGATTTCTTGACGCCAATAGAAATTTTGAGCGCTTAAGAGAATATTTGCCCTCTGCGCGGTAAGTTTCGCGCATGCGATTAGGAGTTCTAGATGTTGGCTCCAACACCATTCATCTGCAGGTAGTAGATGCCCATCGCGGTGCACAACCAATTCCAGCTACCAGTCACAAAACAGAACTTCACTTAACTGATTATTTGGATGCCGGTGGATCAATCACAATAGATGGAATCCAAGCGCTAACTTCAATTATTAAAGCCGCAATGGCCGAAGCTGTAAAAGTCCAAAGTGAAGAGATTTTAACTTTTGCTACCTCTGCTATCCGAGATGCCACAAATGGTGAGCGCGTAATCAATCACATTAATGAAAATTGTGGGATTGAGTTAAGTGTTTTATCTGGTGAAGAAGAAGCACGTTTTACCTTTTTAGCTGCTCGACGTTGGTTTGGTTGGTCAAGTGGAGATTTAATGGTCATCGATATCGGAGGTGGATCCCTTGAACTAGCAACTGGTCGCGATGAGGAACCAGCTCTTGCTTTGTCACTTCCACTTGGTGCCGGGCGACTAACACATAATTTTCTTAAGGATGATCCATTTACTAGCAAATCTGCACGCGATCTTGAAGATTACATCGATGAGTATTTGGAGACACCTGCTGCAGCTTTGGCTGAGCATGAGGTCGATAAAGTAGTTGGAACAAGTAAGACGCTAAGAACTCTTGCCAAAATGTCACAAGATTGGCTTGGAGATTCAGATAAACGTTTAACTCGTGACTGTCTTGATGAGATGGTTCCTAAACTTCTAAAGATGAAAGCATCAGAGCGCAATGAACTTCCTGGTGTTTCTAAAACGCGGGCACATCAAATAGTTGCTGGCGCGATGGTGGCGCGCCAAACTTTGCATGCAATCGGAGTAGATGAAATCCAGATCTGTCCATGGGCTCTTCGAGAAGGTGTGATTCTCAAAAGATTAGATTGGTTAGAAGTTTAAGGGGCTTGAATAAAGTTTATTGCTCGTACTTTCCCATCACGGTGAAACAAAACCCAACCATCGCCCGGTTCTAATCCACGATCAATTTCATCAACTGCCATTGCACCTGCCAACTCTTTCAAAATCTTAGGCAGAACTGGATTATGACTACATAGCAATACAGTTTTAGGAGTTTCACTATCTTTGGAAGCTTTCAAAAACTTTTTTGCAAACTTAAGTGGTTTCTCTTTATCGCGAGAGTATTGATATTCGCTGATATCGCTGGCAATCCCAACAGCAATTCCAAGATCGCGCCCTAGCGGTTTTACTGTTTCAAGGCAGCGATAAGCATCAGAACTAAAGATTTCATCGATTTCATATGCCTCGTAAATCGATCTGAACTTTTCGGATTGAACTTGACCGCGGTTATCCAGTGGTCGATCTCCATCGTCGCCGATCCATTCAACCCGTTTTAAAGCCTTGGCATGGCGCAATAAAATCAAAGTTGAGTTTTGGTCTATACCTGGGGAGATCTCTTTAAACAACTTAAGTACTTTTCGATCCTCTTCGTGCGTCAACTTGGACTTTGCACTTTTAATGCTATGCCACTCAAATTTATCTACTTCTTGCAAATCTGTAATTGGCTTTGCTGCAGAAATCGCTTGCGCCGCCCAATACTTAACTCGTTTCGGAACTCCTTCTGCTAAATATTGGATTTCGGCAATTAACGGACCAAATTTCGCCTCGTACCCAGTCTCTTCCAATACTTCTCTATGTGCAGCCGCTAAAAAAGATTCGCCAAACTCAATCTTGCCTTTCGGGAAAGACCAATCGTCATAACGAGGTCGATGAATTAGGCCAATCTCGATTTCATCTTGATTTATCCGATACAAAACTGCACCAGCAGCCATGATTTCAGAAGTATTTACATCAAACTCTGATTTACTCATGAGTACAAGCGCCTCTTTCTATTGATCATAACTTCCTGTGGAGTTTGCAATCGTTTTCCAGATGCATCAGAAACTTTACGTCGCCATTTGTCGCCTTCAACTAAATGCCAAGTTGATAAATCATCTGACAAATCTTCAGACATCGCCTGATCTAATTCGAGTTTATGATCCATTCTTTCCACACGAATCAAACTTTCAATTCTTCGATCTAGGTTTCTGTGCATCAAATCTGCACTACCTATCCAATATTCATTACTGCCGGCAGATACAAAATTATAAATTCGAGTATGTTCCAAAAATCTACCTAGTACTGATCGAACAACAATGTTTTCAGAAAGACCAGGTACGCCGGCTTTAAGAGCGCAAATACCTCTAACTACCAATTTGACGGGGACTCCCATTGCCGATGCCTTATAGAGCGCTTCAATAATTTCTTCATCCAACAGAGAGTTTAATTTGAAACGGATACCACTTGGTTTGCCCGCACTGTGATTATTAATCTCATTTTGGATTCGCTCTAAAATTCCAGTTCGAAGTGTTTTTGGTGCTACTAGTAATCGAGCATAAGTTGTAGAGGGAGCGAAACCAGATAATTGATTAAATAATTTAGTTAAATCATCGCACAACGAGAAGTCAGCGCTTAGTAATCCGAAGTCGTCATAGAACCTTGCAGTTTTTGGGTTGTAATTTCCTGTTCCAACATGGCAGTACCTTCTAATTCCACTTGGTTCTTCACGTACCACTAGTGATAACTTCGCATGAGTTTTAAGACCTAGTAACCCATAAACGACATGCACCCCAGCATCTTCTAGTTTGCGCGCCCATTTCATATTGGCCATTTCATCAAAACGCGCCCTAATTTCTACAACCGCAAGAACCTGCTTCCCGGCCTCTGCAGCTTCTATTAATGTATTTACGATTGGTGAATCACCAGATGTCCGATACAAAGTTTGCTTAATTGCCAAAACATGCGGGTCTGCTGTGGCCGATTCCAAGAATTTAACAACCGTGTTTGTAAAAGAATCATATGGATGATGCAAGAGGACTTCCCCATGACGAAGCGCCGCAAAGAATTCTTCTGGAGAATCATCTTCCAATTCCTCAAATTGCGGCGGAATTGAACTTGAGAACGGAGGGAACTTTAAATTTGCAATTTCAAGATCTGCAATCTGATTTAAGCCAGTTAAATCCAAGGGCTCTTGGTATTTAATGATTTCACTTTCATCAATCTCTAATTCATCGGCCAAATCAGCGAGGACTTTAGCTGGGATATCTAGTGGAACTTCAAGACGAACTGGAGTTCCAAACCTCCGCTTTTGCAACTCTTTTTCCAGAGTGAGCAAGATGTCATCAGTCTCTTCTTCATCAAGTTCCATATCTTGATTTCGAGTCAATCTAAAGGTGTAATGAGTCAAGATCTCCATTCCAGGAAATAAATGGTTCAGATTTTTTCTGATAAGTAACTCAAGTGGAATGTATCGATTTTTGGCGCCATCAGAAGTTGCAATAAATCTTGGTAAATTCAATGGAATCTTTACTCTTGCAAAAAACTCTTCGCGAGAATCTGGGTTACGAAGTTGAATTCCCATATTGAGTGATAGGCCAGAAATATGCGGGAATGGGTGTGCTGGATCTACTCCTAGTGGAGTTAGTACTGGATAAATTTTAGATGTGAATAAATCCTGAAGATAAACAAGCTCACTTTCAGTCAACTCATCCCAGGTTAAGAAATTAACTCCGATTTTTGATAACTCTGGAATTAAATCACTGTGGAAACATTTCGATTGTCGCTCAACAAGTTCGTGGGTTCGTTTTAAAAGTACTTTCATCTGCTCTCTTGGAACGAAGCCAGCAGAATTTACATTCCCAACTCCGGCTTCAATCTTTCGTTTCAACGATGCAACTCGCACCATGAAGAACTCATCAAGATTAGAGGTGAAAATCGCTAGAAATCTAATTCTTTCAAAGAGTGGAATCTCTTTATCTTCAGCCATCTCAAGAACTCGCTGATTAAAATCTAACCAACTTAACTCGCGATCGGTAAACCGGCTCGCTTCTGGATTGGACACCCGCCAATCTTGCCTGAAATGGGTGAACAACAGGTAAAAAGATGGAGTGCTAACTCTGAACAGGCCAAAGTAGCGCCTCTAAAAACCACCTAAAGAGCGTTAAGTACCTTTGGAACCAAGGCTCTAAACGCCATTCCGCGATGGCTTATCTGATCTTTAAGAGCAGGATCCATTTGCGCCGTAGTTATCTCAAAACCGTCGGGGATGAAAATTGGATCGTAACCAAAACCAGATTCACCAATTGGAGTAGTCGTTAATCTCCCAAGCAATTTCTCTTCCACGAATAATTCAAATCCATCTGGTTTAGCAAATGCAGCCGCACAATGAAATGACGCCGAGCGATCCAGCACCTGAGCCATATCTCTGAGCACTTTGTTTAAGTTTGCTAAATCATCTCCATGAGTTCCCGCATAACGTGCTGAAAAAATCCCCGGAGCACCATTTAGTGCATTGACACTTAAACCGCTGTCATCCGCTATTGCTGGCAATCCAGTCACTTTTGCAACCGCGTGTGCCTTTAACAAAGCATTCCCAATAAAAGAATCTTCAGTTTCTTCAACATCATCAAGATTGGGAAATGAATCAGTGCCAATTAATTCAACTTCAGGCATCACCTCCGCGATAATTCTTTGTAGCTCGACTATTTTTCCTTTATTGCGAGTAGCAAGTACTAATTTCATTTATTGCTCTTTACTTTGCAAGAGCTGCTTTTTGAAATTGTGTTAATTCAGAACATCCCTTGACTGCTAAATCTAAAAGTTGATCAAGAAGTGCACGGTCGAAAGGTTCGCGTTCTGCAGTTCCTTGCACTTCAACAAATTTTCCTGATCCTGTACAAACCACATTCATATCAGTATCAGCACGGACATCTTCTTCATAGCAAAGATCTAAAGTTGGTTTTCCATCAATGATTCCAACGCTAACTGCTGAAATTGAATCTGTAATTGGCGATCCCTTAACCAAACCTTTTCCTTGCGCCCAAGTAATTGCATCCACCAATGCAACATATGCTCCAGTGATTGCTGCGGTGCGCGTTCCCCCATCGGCTTGTAATACATCGCAATCAAGCACAATTGTATTTTCACCGAGTGCTGACATATCAATAATTGAACGCATAGATCTGCCGATTAAACGTGAAATTTCTTGAGTACGTCCTCCCAATTTTCCTTTAACACTTTCACGATCTGATCGCGTATTAGTGGCGCGCGGCAACATTGAGTACTCCGAAGTAACCCAACCTTTTCCTTGTCCAGCCATCCAGCGCGGAACACCAGCAGTAAAAGATGCAGCACAAAGAACACGCGTTTGCCCAAACTCAACAATCACTGAACCTTCGGCATGATTTAGCCATCCGCGCGTAAATTTTATTTCGCGCAGGGCGTCGCTACTTCGTCCATCACTTCTTTTGTTGATTGATCCATCGCTTGGTGTCATTGATGCTCTCCTAGTTTTATAAGTTAAAGGGTTAAATTCTCTACAGCAGTAACTTCTGGACCAAGAAAACGTCTTGCAAGAGCCGAAAATGTTCGGGTGTCACCAGTTGCATAAAACTTATGCTCAGGCAATCCGGCATTTGCTGCTCTTTCTATTCCGCTTGCTGCCAATGTTCGATAGAGATCTTTAGCAGTTTCTTCAGCACTGGAAACTAATGTCACATCCTCGCCAACCACGTATGAAATCACGCCAGTTAACAACGGATAGTGAGTACATCCAAGAACCAAAGTATCTGCACCGGCATCAATAATCGGCTGCAAGTAATCCGTAGCAATCTTTAATATCTCTTGGCCAAAGGTTTCCCCGCGCTCTACATAAGAAACAAACAATGGACATGCAACGGAGGTAATCTCAAGTTGTGGTGCTGCGGCAAATGCATCTGCATAAGCGCGCGAATCTATTGTTGTTTGCGTTCCAATAACTCCAATTCGGCCATTACGTGTTGCAGCTACGGCACGACGCACTGCAGGTTGGATTACTTCAATAACCGGAATTGAATATCGCTCACGCGCATCCCGCAACATCGCTGCACTTGCAGTGTTACAAGCAATTACAATTGCTTTGACACCTTGCTCAACTAAGTTATCCATAATCTCTAGCGCGAATGCGCGCACTTCAGCCAGTGGTCTTGGTCCGTATGGTCCGCGGGCAGTATCCCCGATGTAAAGAATTGGTTCATTTGGAAGTTGATCCAAAATTGCTCGCGCAACAGTTAATCCACCCACTCCTGAGTCAAAGACTCCGATAGGGGCAGCAGTTGCTGGCAGGTTAGACAGGTTTGGCACAGGTCTGAGCCTACGCCCAGAGTTGTCCGTCTAGGCGCTCTTGCGCAGTATCAATATCGTCGTGGTAAACGCCAGTCGATAAGTACTTCCATCCAGCATCACAAAGTATGAAGGCGATATCCGCATCAACTCCTGCGGCAACACACTCTTTTCCGATTGCAATGGCCGCATGCAAAATGGCACCTGTGGAGATGCCGGCGAAAATTCCTTCAACATCCAATAACTCTCGTACTCGCTTTACGGAGTCTTCTGCTCCAACAGAGAAACGTCGGGTTATTACTGATGCATCGTATAACTCAGGAACAAACCCTTCATCGATATTTCGCAATCCATAAACTAATTCACCATAACGAGGTTCTGCAGCGACAATTAAAATATCTGGTTTTTGTTCCCGCAAGTACCGACCAGCACCCATCAAGGTTCCAGTAGTTCCAAGGCCGGCAATAAAATGTGTAACAGTTGGCAAATCTTCTAAAATTTCTGGACCTGTCGAGTTGTAATGTGCATCAGCATTCGCTTGATTTCCATACTGATACAAGAAAACCCAATCAGGGTTTTTTTCGATTAACTCTTTCGCAACGCGAACCGCTTCATTTGATCCACCAGCAGCGGGTGATGAGATTATTTTTGCGCCCCACATTTCAAGAAGTTGACGGCGCTCGGCTGAAGTATTTTCTGGCATCACACAAATCAATTTGTAACCACGAACTTTTGAAATCATGGCTAAAGAAATTCCAGTATTACCTGACGTAGGTTCCAAAATTGTGTCACCAGGTTTTAATGATCCATCTCTTTCAGCTGCTTCGATCATCGAAAGTGCGGCGCGATCTTTAACTGAACCAGTTGGATTGCGATCTTCCATCTTGGCCCATAAGCGGACTTTTGGTGATGGGGATAATTTTGGCAATCCAATTAATGGAGTGTGGCCAACTGAATCAGCTAGCGAATCAAAGCGTGCCATTTGAAGTTAGCAACCGCCAGCAACTGCAGGAAGGATTGTGATGCTATCTCCATCCTTAAGTGTTAAATCAAGTCCGCCAATAAATCGAACATCTTCATCATTCACATACAAATTTATAAATCTGCGTAAAGCACCACCATCAAGCAATCGCTCAGCTAAACCAGTGTGGCTGCCATCTAAATCAGAGATGACATCTCGCAAAGTCGAACCTTGTGCACTCACTACTTTTGCCCCGCCGGTATATGGGCGCAAGATAGTAGGGATGCGGACTTCTACTGTTGGATTTCCTGAATTACTCACGTCGTAAGTATCCCCTATCTACTGGGGCTTTGCTAAATCTAAATTAAGTGATTACTACTTCTTCCTCAGTAACAACGCCGTCAATGATCCGAAATGAGCGAAATTCGCTCCTACTTGCAATCTCTTCGCGTGTAGAGATGAGGACATAATGCGCACCTGGCTCGGAGGCATAAGCAATATCGGTACGTGATGGATGAGCTTCCGTAGAGGTATGTGAGTGGTAAATAACAACTGGCTCTTCATCCCGGTCATCAAATTCACGGTACAGCCGCAGCAGATCCCCTGACTCAAACTCATAGAAGGTCGGGGAGTGGGCAGCGTTAACCATCGGAATGTGTCGTGTGGGCGTATCACTTCCAATTGCTCCAGCGATTACTCCGCAAGCCTCATCTGGGTGCGCCGCTTCTGCCTCATCCCATATTTCTGAGACGTGCTTAGCGCTGATCTGTAAAACCATGGGTAAAGGATACGGCTTAAATCTAAGAATTTAACTCTGCTTTAACTGTTTTAACTCTGCTTCAATTCTGCGCCGGTCCAGAGAGTGTGGTTAATAGCATTTCCTGAAGCCAGCCCAACCATGCAAATAAATTGTAAAGCGCCCGTTCTGGTTTATCTTCACCCATTTTGCTGTAAACCTCATGAGAGTTTTCGGTAATTTTCAATCGCACGCCAAGTGATAAACGCAAATCATTCATTCCCATTAACCATGCTTGTATTAATTCACCTCTTAAAACTATTTGTACTTCTTGACGTTTATCTAATCCGGACGAATTTAAATCAAGTGCATGATCATCAAGTACGCCAATTAAACAATCACGAATTGCATGTGCGTGTGCTTTTTTCTTTTCACGCGCACCATCTTCTGTGTAACGACGAAACTCTGCCGCATCTTTTGGATCTTCATATGCATTTGGTAACAACCTTGCTAAAACTGGATCATCCGGTAATTCATCATTTGTTGATATACCAACCATTGCCAATAACGGATCACTACTTTTTCCTTCTTCTTCACTCAGCAACTCAAGTAGTTGCTCGGCCAAACTTTTTAAGATCGCACCTTCGTAATGTGTGAATGATGCGACGATTGAGCCATCTGGATCTCTTGAAAACCCACTCATGTTCCGCTCCGCTGCAAAGTTGCCCAAAGTCCGTACTCATGCAATCTGGCTACATCATGTTCGCACTCTTCGCGATTTCCTGAATTCACAACAGCCTTTCCTTCGTTATGAATTTTCATCATTAACTCAGTTGCTTTTTCATGGCTATAGCCAAATAACACCATAAGAACGTGAGTTACATATGTCATCAAGTTAACTGGATCATCCCAGACAATGGTGATCCAAGGACTGTCGGTGCTTAACGCGGCGAGCGCACTGTCTTCTTCTACCTCTTCTTGTACCTCTGCTGGTGAAATCGCCATA
>DDZI01000045.1:17547-23543 GCA_002346305.1 Actinobacteria bacterium UBA3012
ACTTATCTGCACTTATCTTCACTTATCTTCACTTATCGGATTAAAACTGTGAACTCTTCACTTACCTTACCCAGTAAGCGAGGTGAAGGGACAGTGGTGATCCGATATTTATGGAAGCCTCGCGCAGCGCTGGTGACATTAAAGAGCACGCTCTCGGTCGGCGCCCCTAGAGTTACTTGGTCACTTTGAACCCATTTACCTTTTACAAACTCTTCTAAATTGAAACTTCCTTCATTTGGTACCGCTCTAACTGAAATTGCGAATTCGACCCCGGCTTTTGCAACCGTTGGCGCATTAATTTCTAATACTGGCTCAACCGACACTGCCAACTCGTTGCTTGTGGCCGATAGGCGTTCCCAACTACCTGGAGAGCTTGCTCGAAATCTCATGTTGCGACCCAAAATCAAATCCCATTCCGCGATACCAGTTACTGATGTTGTCGCTTCTCCAATTACCTTCCACTCAACCTCATCCTCGCCACGCGCTTCAATCGAAATCGGCAACGCTGCAGCGGGCCGTTTATCTGAAAGAGTAAACAATGCAGAAATTCGTGATTTATCACCGTAGGAAGTTTCGCTCTTGCTAGTTGCTAGCGATGCAATGATCACATCAGGAGAGATACTCTTTGCATATTCGCGAAGTCCGGGCATTGTCTCGGCATCTTCCTGACCAAGCGTCCACTGGGTTAGGCCACCTAATTCATATTTGGCAACTAACTCCATGCGCGCTAAGTAAGCCTTGCTGTTTTGATACCAAGCCACTCTTGTTGCGGTACAGGAGGCAGTGCCCTCGTTGTAAGTTTTTTGGTAGGTAAAAGTCACCTCTCCCATTTTTTCTGAATAGACCGGAACTGCGCCATAGGTGCTTGCTAGTTCAGTGCCTTTATTGGCTGCAAAAACTGCGGCTTTTGCTCCCGCCTTAATCAATTTTGCATAAGTAGCTGGGCATTTCCCTGTAACTTTCGTAATCCAATCACGTCCGTAACCTGGAACTCCTAGCCAAACTTTTGATGGCGGCATCAAGGATGCTGCATAAGCAACTGTTGCCTCGGTCCATTCCAATGGACCAATTGGACCAGGTTTTGAAATGGAGTAGTCGTAAGTCATTATCCGTAAGCGATCAATGTAGGGGGCCGTCTCTGGCCAGTTATAGACCCAATACGAGCCGCTCCGTTTTTTCACGGGATCAAAAACAACTGGCGTAGTCATAGAGAGGATTTTTCCGTTTGCATGTAACAACGTTGATAGTTCTTTGATAAACAACACCCAGTTCGGTGAAGTCTTGGCCCAAGATGCTGTGCCGTCAGAAAATGCAAATCCTTCTAAATCTAAATCTATGCCATCGTAATTATTAGTTAAAACTAATTTTGTGATTGTGTTAACAACTTGTGAGCGAGTTGATGGCTTTGCTAGCAATCCTGACAAAACTAATTTTTTAGTTCCATCAGTTATTGCAGGAAGTATTAATAATCCATTTGCACGCAAAATATCTAATTGAGTCTGCTTTGGAATTGTTAACTTTGCACTTGCATACTGATCCTTGATTGCTGTGGCACTTGTAAGTGAATACCAAAATGGTGAGACTTCACTCATTAAATCTTTATTTGCCAGAATCGATGTCATGGAATTCTTTACGCTGTAGTACGGCATCCACCCAGTCAGTATTTTGCGTGGAAGTTTTTCTTCATCCGCGTTTGCATTAGTAACCGGTAAAATTGCACCAGCCAAAATCAGCGTTAACGCAATCACCAAAGATTCAGTCGATCTGTATTTACGCTTCATGGTCGGCTAATTATCTATTTATAACCGTTATTGCGTGGCTAATTAGACCAAATGAAACTAAGTGTCAGATTTTCCCGAATCAGCAGGTTTCATTTTTGAGTGCAACTCTTTACATGTGGGGCAGATTGGAAAATTCTGAGGATCGCGGGTTGGCACCCATTTTTTTCCACAAAGTGCCCTTACTGATTTTCCAGTAACTGCAGATTCAACAATTTTTCCTTTAGCCACATAATGTGCGAAGCGCTCATGATCGCCATCGCCGCCGCCATGAGATGTCCGTGGCTCAACTAAAGTATCGCTATCAGTTGAACGTGAAAAAAGACCCATGGCCTTAATTCTAGGGCAGAACCGGACTTTTTGAACCTACGCCTCTTACTTTAAATCTCGCGTACCCTTTAGGTATGAATTATGAATCCGGCGGCTTAAAGGATCTTGTGAGCACAGATTGCTTATCTCGTGCCGATGTCGAAATGCTGCTGGATACGGCAGCAATCTATGCCAATGACCCACTGCGTGATTCAAAATTTTTAGCAAACCAAACAATTGTGATTTACATGAACAAATCTTCAACGCGGACTCGACTTGCTTCAGAGACCGCGGTCGCTCATCTGGGTGGAACGCCAATTTTCGTCCGTGGTGATGAATTGCAAATTGGTCGTGGTGAAACGTTGCCTGATACGGCAAAAGTAATTAGTGGTTTTGCTAAAGCGATGATTATTCGTACCTATGCACAAAATGATGTAGCTGAATTAGCAAAGCATGCATCTATTCCAATTATTAATGCATTAACTGATGATGATCATCCAACGCAGTTATTGGCAGATTGGGTAACAATTCGGGAAGTTTTTGGTAAAGATGTCGCAGGTAGAAAATTTACATATGTAGGTGATGGAAACAATATGGCCAATGCGTGGTTATTGATGGGCGCAATTCTTGGCGTTCATGTTGTTGCTGCAACACCTGCTGGTGAATGGGCGCCGGATGAAAAAATTGTTGAACGGGCAAAAAAGATTGCATCCCAATCAGGTGGAAAAGTTGAAGTTATTCATGATGCAAAAGTTGGCGCTACTGGCGCTTCGGTTTTGTACACCGATGTATGGATGTCTATGGGAGATTCAGAAGTAATCAGAGAGAAAAAGATCAAAGATTTATCGCCTTATGCAATTACGCCAGAGTTGATGTCATTAACTGCACCTGATGCGGTATTTATGCATTGTCTTCCAGCTCATCGCGGCGAAGAGGTAAGTGCAGAAGTCATGGATGGCGAGAGATCTATTGTCTGGCGCGAAGCATTTCATCGCAGAACCACTATTCAGGCTTTGTTATTTCATTTAATCCGTGGTGACTTAAAGGGCGGTAACTGGTAATCAGGAGAAATAAGGGTTATCCCGTTTTGGAGTGGACAGCCTCCCCTGATCTGCAGATAACCTTCTCTCGTGAGTTCACCTAAATTAAAAGTAGTAATTCCGGCTGAAAAACGTGCCGGTGAAGCCCGTGTGGCAACTGTCCCTGATGTCGTCGGAAAGTTGATCCGTGCTGGCGTATCGGTTGAGGTCGAAAGTGGCGCTGGAGATCGTTCGCAAGCAACAGATGAAGATTTCCGCAAAGCCGGTGCAACTGTTTCTGCAAGCGTAGATCTTGCTACGGCAGATGTAGTGCTTTCGGTAAATGCCCTCGAGCCAGCCGTGCTTGCCAAGTTAAAAAAAGGTGCACTAACAATCTCATTTCTTTCACCAACAGCATCACTTGATTCAATAACAGCAGCCAAAAGCGCTGGAGTTACCGCGTTCTCACTTGAATTAGTTCCGCGAATCTCGCGTGCGCAATCAATGGATGCGCTTACTTCGCAAGCACTTTGTGCTGGATACCGTGCAGCATTAGTTGCTGCCGAACTTTCACCAAGATTTTTCCCATTGTTGATGACTGCAGCTGGAACTGTTACTCCTGCAAATGTAGTTGTCTTGGGTGCCGGTGTTGCTGGATTACAAGCGATCGCAACAGTGCGCAGATTAGGTGCAGTAGTTTCTGCATACGATGTGCGTCCATCATCAGCTGATGAAGTTCGCTCGATGGGTGCAACATTTATAGATCTGCAATTAGAAGTACTTGAAGGCGCGGGCGGATATGCACGCGAGATGACTGAAGACCGCGCGGCTAAGCAACGTGAATTACTAACTCCATTTATTGCAGCAGCAGATGTACTTATTACTACCGCTGCAGTTCCTGGCAGACCAGCACCAAGACTTGTCACCGCAGAGATGGTTAAAGCAATGAAAGCCGGTTCTGTAATCGTGGATCTTGCCGCAGAAACTGGTGGCAACGTCGAAGGTGCAAAACCTGGGGAAATTGTTGAAGTAAATGGTGTTCGTTTGTGGGGTGGCAAAGATGTTCCAAGCCAACTTCCTTTTCACGCTTCTCAACTCTTTTCACGCAACTGCCTAAATCTTTTGATGTTGATGATTAAGACCGAAGAAGGAAATACTTCGATTGCTCTTGATTTCGAAGATGAGATTATCGCGGGTAGTGCAATTACACATGCTGGTGAAATTAGGCATGAGGGTGCTCGAAACGCAATAACTGGCGCAGAAAAGAACTAGGGGGCCAAAATGAGTAATGGAATTGCGCTAATTTCGATTTTCACACTCGCTGTATTTGTGGGTTTTGAAGTCGTTTCAAAAGTTTCTTCTACATTACATACGCCACTTATGAGTGGTGCAAATGCTATTCACGGTGTGATTTTGGTTGGTGCAATTATCGTTGCATCACACAGCACAAATAATTTAGAGCTTTGGTTATCTCTTGTCGCAATTGTTCTGGCCACAATAAATATGGTTGGTGGATTCGTAGTAACTGATCGAATGCTGGAAATGTTCAAAACTAAGAAGAGCCCTAAAGTCGATGCAGCAACTAAGGGTGACAAATGAGCCGCGACCTTTATGACTTAATCGGCTTAGCCGCAGCGGCCTGTTTTATCCTCGCCCTAAAAGGTTTGTCCCACCCTCGCACTGCTCGACGCGGCAATTTAATTGGTGCGCTCGGTGCAGGAATTGCCACTCTGGTTGTTTTCTTTTATGCCGGAGAAGGAAGTTCACTTCCACTTAAGCACCTCCCTGAAATTTTGATTGCAATTGCCCTTGGTTTGTTGATCGGTGTTCCTGCAGCACGAAAAGTTCAGTTAACTCAGATGCCACAACTTGTAGCGCTATTTAATGGTGTTGGTGGTGGCGCTGCAGCACTTGTGGCCATCGTTGAGTACCTAAAACTAGGTGGCGATGCGGCTAAGAGCGGCACTGATATTTCAATTCCGATTTTGATTGCAACTGTCTTCACAGTAATTGTTGGAACTGTTTCATTCACTGGATCTATCGTTACGTTTTTAAAGTTGCAAGAATTAATGACAACTCGTCCAGTTGTATTCCCTGGTGGACGTTTTGTTATTGCTGCAAATTTAGCGGCAGTACTTATTTGCGGTGGTTGGGTAATTAATTCTGCAGATACCACTTCAGTGCTTGTACTCATGGGCTTGTCTGCAATCTTCGGTGTGCTCTTCGTACTCCCAGTTGGTGGCGCAGATGTTCCAATTGTTATCTCATTATTAAATGCATTTACTGGTTTAACTGTTGCTGCAAGCGGTTACGTATTGCAAGCAACATTGTTAATTGTCGCCGGAACTCTCGTTGGTGCATCCGGAACAATCTTGACTCGCTTAATGGCTGATGCAATGGGACGTTCATTATTTGGCACATTGTTTGGTGCATTTACTGCAACTCCACAAGCTGTTGCAGCCGGTGGCGATGTTCGCCCTGTTAAATCAGGAACACCAGATGACGTTGCAATCTTGTTGAACTATGCCCGCCGCGTTGTAATTGTCCCTGGCTTCGGTTTAGCAGTTGCTCAAGCACAACACACAGTTCGCGAATTAGCAGATCTCTTAACTGCTAAAGGAATTGATGTTGCGTATGGAATTCACCCAGTGGCCGGTCGTATGCCAGGGCATATGAACGTGTTGCTTGCTGAAGCAAATGTTCCTTACGAGCAACTTGTTGAAATGGAAGAGATCAATCCAACATTTGGACAGACAGATGTTTCGATTGTCATTGGCGCAAATGACGTAGTTAATCCTGCAGCAAAAACAACTCCAGGATGTCCGATCTACGGAATGCCAATTCTTGATGTTCAACAATCAGCAAATATTATTTTCCTAAAGCGTTCAAT
>DDZI01000098.1:0-13013 GCA_002346305.1 Actinobacteria bacterium UBA3012
ATGGATTTAATCCGTTGGGATAGTGGCTGGTTGCTTGCGCAACCAGCCACTCCCGCAAACTCTGTCACCTAAATGAAGTGACAGTTACTGCCTAGGCTTTTTGCTTCGAAATTAATCGATGCAATCGGCTTTACCTAGGCCATCATCCCAACCTTTAAGCAGTTCAGTTGTGGTGAGGTCGCCGGTGTAAAGCTTGGCCATATCTTTATCAAGCTGGCCGTAGATAGCGCCGTAGCAAGCGGTCAACTTAGGACCACGAACTCCGCTGAACTTTAATTCCTTTTTATCAGCGTTGATCTTTGCATAGATTGACCAAGCGCCAGTCTTAAAGAATGGATCCTTTGAAGCAGTTGTGGTTACAGGTCCAACGCCATATGCACGAGCAAATGCTGAGTGCTGTGGATCTTGGGTGATGTAATCAAGGAAGCCAAGTGCTACGTTCTTGCACTTTGCTGATTTAGTGATTGACCAAAGTCCACCAGCACCAATGAACTGTGCTGAGTAACCGGTTGGGCCTTTAGGAATCTGTGCCATGGTCCAGTTGCCTTTTTCGTATGGCTCAAAGTTTTCTTCAACAATCTGAATAACTTCGTTGTCCTGGATTAGGTAGTTTGCAACTCCGGTGTGGAAGCCTTTAACCATTTCTGGGTAACCCCATGCAACAGATGCTGCAGGTGCTGCTTCTTTCCAGATTTTTAGCAATAGATCCATAGCAGTCTGAGCTTCAGCGGTTGCGAAGATTGACTTGCCATCTTTAGTCTGCAAACCAGTTTGATTTAGGTTTGGAGCTAAGTGAGCGTGGATAACGAATAGTGCTTGTGAGTGAGCTGCTGCTGCACCGCGCATCGCGTAAACATATTGGTTGTCCTTCTGCATTGACTTGGCATTGTAAATATCATTCCAAGTCTTTGGAATTGCTACACCGGCTGCTTTGAAACGATCGGCACGTACGAATGAAGCCTTGGTATAATAACCATTGCCGATTCCGTAAATCTTGCCCTTAGTTGTCTGCTCTGCCATTTTCTTGGTGTAAGGAGTCAGATATTTCCAAGCCTTGGTTTTCTTGAACTGCTTAGCAATATCTGCAAGCTGTCCTGCAACTACTGCCTGGCTGTAAATAGCACCGGCTGGCTCAACGATATCTACGTTCTTTGCTTGAATAAGCTGAGTGATCTTTGCAGGTGAGTCAGCTTGTGATGGAGAGATAAGGTCAATCTTCACTCCTGGGTTCTTCTGCTCATACTGACGAGCAAAAGCATTTAGCAGTGGAGTACGTGCAGGTCCTGCAAAGTACTCGATCATACGAATTGTTACTGGCTTTGCCTTGGTTGGTTTACATGACCAATCCTTGGCAACTTTTGTTGCTGCAGAGCTGGTAGCAGCAGAAATTCCACCAAAAGCGAGTGCTAATGATGCAACTACTGCGGCAGCCTTGCGAGTCGAAATAAGCTTTGACACTACGGGCCCCCTTTAGAGTCCATCTGAGATGAAATGCTTCATCTCTGTTTGGGGCATTATCTTGGTAAATACAACAGGGTTGCAACGCGATATCCGCTTAATGACCAGAAAAGATCCTATATTCAGTAATCGTTATAATTTTGAGATCAAACATTTGGACTTTCCTATAGGATCAATAAAAAGCGTCCTATTTATACCTTACTCCGTTAGATCTAGTTACCCCACCCTTTTGCCCTGCTGAATTTTGCAAGGGTTGCCGAACCACTTTACTTGCAGCTGTTAACAATTCTTTGTGTTCTGGATTGCTCTTCGCTCTACGATTTAAAACTGTTGAAAGTGGCAAATTTAAATCATCACCGTAATGTTCTTGGCAAACCAAAATTATTTTCCGCATTACTTGCTCCGCAGCAAGGGCATCTTTGTCAGCGATAGCTTGATAAACATCATCATGAAGTGGAAGGCCATGTTTGGTTACTGTGTTGTCTGTTGCGCTTCTAGTAATGGATCCAAAAACTAAGTTTTTGATAGATCCGTAAATCAATTGTGTCACCGGATTCTGTGATGCCGTAACGATACGCAGATGAAAGTCCATATCTGCATTTGCATGAATTTGAGCATCTTTACTGTTATGCATTTCATACAACGAAAGTTTTAATGCATCTAAATCTGCAATAGAACGAAATTGTGCGGCTTGCGCTGCTGCCGAACATTCAATCATTAAACGTGCTTGAATTAAATGTGCTGGAGTGATCGAACCTTGACGTGCAGCAGATAAAATTCTGGTGGGATCAGCTTGAGTTAAGTCCTCGATAAAAGCTCCCCGTCCAGCTTCTATCCGAATTAATCCACGGCCTTCAAGTGCTCGCAACGTTTCACGCAACAGCGGCCGACTGACTCGAAAATGATCGGCGAGCGCGCGCTCAGAAGGAAGGCGATCTCCAGGGTTTGCCCACTCTGAGAAAATTAGCTCCTCAAGTTCGATCTCTAAATCATTTCCACTTGGTGGAGTCAGGGCGTGATCGCGTACTTTTAGAGGACTGGTCTGACCATTCATATGCATACCGTGCCGATACCTATTAGATATGTCAACTTAGATATGTCAACAGTTTTACTTGTTATTTTGGCTAAAGAGGCAGAAAGTAAAAAACCAGAGTGACGACAAAGGCAAGGGCTATGGATTGAAGCAAGATAGTTAGCGCAGTCTTGCGGTCAGCATTTCGTGAAATCGGATCATTTACTCGCTTGATGTCACCCATTCGCCCGAAGTTGAAGGTCCCTGCTAATCCATAAGCCAAACAGAATTTACGTCGTGATTGAATCCAGCCGATTGAAGCAACTAGAAGTGGAAGGAAAACTGCCCATCGAGTTGATTTAGTTGAATCCTGTGCCAGCACGATTGAGGCGGTAATTACCGCAAACAACAGACCGGACAATGCAACTATTCGCCGGCGCATGATTTCCCGCGTGCCGATATTGCAACTGCCGGCTATGTATAAATCCTCAGACATCTAAAGTCCCTAATAATTAAAGTTAGAATTAACCAGCACCAAGTATGCCATTTATATCTCTGGCAATCTCTTGTCGAAGGTTTTTCCCCGCATCGATTTCTTCAGAGTAGCTAAAGAATCCATGGATTTGACCTGGGTAATCTCTATAGATCGTTGGGACGTTGTCCGCCATTAGTTTTTGCGCGTAAGCAGCGCCATCATCATGCAGTACATCATATTCTGCAGTAATAATTATTGTCGGAGGTAAATTCTTAAAACTTTTGGCTTTATGTGGAATTGCATATGGATTTTGATCATCTTTGTCACCATTTAGGTACTGCTCCCAAAGCCATTCCATTCCTTTACTTGTTAATCCGTATCCCACTGCATTTGAAAGCATCGAAGGATAATCAAACTTACGATCATTGCACGGATAAATTAAAAGTTGGTAAGCAAGTTTTCGTATTCCCTGATCTCGAACCTTAAGTGCAACTGCAGATGCCAAATTTCCACCAGCACTATCACCAGCGATTCCAATTTTGCTTTGATTAATATTTAGAGATTCACTATTTTGAAAAACCCACTTAAGAGTTGCATAACAATCATCAAAAGGAATTGGGAATTTGTGTTCTGGTGCTTTCTGATAATTAACCGAAATTACTACTGAATTTGTAGAGTTTGCTATTGATCGCAATTGTGGCTCATAGAGTTCGTCAAAAAAGACACACCATCCGCCCCCGTGGAAATAAACTAGCCCGTTAAATGGCCCTGAACCTTTTGGAGTAAATATTCGAATTGGTAAATCCGCGGTTGGTCCGGGAATGAATGTGTATGTAACTTGTCCAACATCTTCACGTGTTCCGCTCATAAACTTTGCGGCCTGCAAGCCAGCTCTAGTTTCCGATATTGGAACCTCAGAGATATCTGGTGGATTTCCGCTATTGGCTGCTGCCAAGAACGCGGCCGCCTGAGGATCTAATGGCATTTTTGACCTGCTCCCCTAAATATTAAGTACCCAGATAATTTAACCCATAGGCTTACCTCATGGAAGAGTACCGAGTTGATCTGACCCCCTCTCAGATCGCGGATTTACAAACTCTTGTGGCTGGTCAAGTCAGCACTAATGAATCCGTGCTAGATCAACATGGTCGCGACGAATCCGCTTTTCCTCCCGTGCGTCCTTCTGCTGTGGTTATGGCAAGCACAACTGAAGAAGTTTCCAGAGTTTTGAAATACTGCAATGAACAACGAATCCCAGTTGTTGCATTTGGAGCTGGCTCATCTCTTGAGGGGCATGTGCTTCCGCTCCATGGTGGTGTCAGTCTTGATTTAACTCCGATGAATAAAATTATTGAAATTCGCCCTGATGATCTATTGGTACGAGTTGAAGCTGGCGTGCATCGCGTTGCACTTAATGAAAAATTAGCAGTGCATGGACTTTTCTTTTCAGTAGATCCTGGCGCTGATGCAACTCTTGGTGGAATGGCCGCAACTGGAGCAGCAGGAACAACAACAGTTCGCTATGGATCAATGCGTGAAAATGTCATGGCGATGACTGCAGTGATGGCTGATGGAACAATTATCAAAACTGGCCGCGAAACTAGAAAACTTTCCGCTGGCTATGACTTAACTCGTTTAATTGTTGGATCAGAAGGAACTCTTGCCATAATCACAGAACTAACTCTTAAGTTAAATGGCATACCAGAAAAAATGGCTGCAGCAGTTGTTCGCTTTAAAACCTTATCTGAAGGAGTTGAGGCAGCTATCGCAGTTGTTCGCTCTGGGATTGCAATCGCTCGTTGTGAGTTTCTTGATGAAAAATGTATTCGAAATGTAAATGCGCATGACAACTTAACTTTGACTGAGACTCCTACTTTATTTTTTGAATTTCATGGAAGTCCACAAGGCGTTGCCGAGGATGCTGCATCAGTAAAAGAAATTGTTACTGAATTTGGTGCATCTGAATTTGAATGGACTACGGATGAAGGTGCACGTAGAAAATTATGGCAAGCCCGTCACAACGCTTATTGGGCTGGAATCGCAGCAAATCCTGGAAAACGTGGAGTAAGTACTGACATGGCGGTTCCGTTATCTAAATTAGCTGAAGCAGTATCGGCTGCAGATGAAATTTTGCGTGCTCATCGTTTCCCATACTCAGTGTTGGGGCATGTGGCCGATGGCAACTTCCACTCTTTAATCATCACCGATCCAGAAAAACCCAAAGAACTTGCAGAAGTGCGCGAGTTAACGCATAAATTGACTATGAAAATAATTGAGATGGGTGGAACTTGTACTGGTGAACATGGAATTGGTTCTGGGAAAATCGACGCACTAATTGCTGAGACCGGAAAAGAAGCAGTGGGAATCATGCATGCGATTAAGCGCACCCTTGATCCCCATCAGATTCTTAATCCCGGCAAAGTGCTTCATTATGAAGCACCGCTAAATTAGTTACTCAGCAAATTTTGGATAAGTTAAACCAATCTGCTTAGCAATCTCAGTCATAGTTTCCATGATAGAAAGAATCTCATCCAATGGAAGAATTGGCGATTCAGTTAATCCAGCGCGAGCACAGCGTGCGAACTCAATTGCCTGTTCGCGCAACCCATGACCCACATACTTCTTGTCTGAGCCACCAATGATCTGATCCTTATTATTGATAACTCGGAATGTGCTTGGCGCATAGAAAGTGCGATCAATTTCGATTCGGGCTTCAGTTCCAACAATAAGTGCGCGGTTTGGTGTTGCTGCAAGGTTTGTGGTGTTTAACAATGCTTGGGCACCAGATGCAAACTCCATCAAAATCGAGGTTTGCCCATCTACACCTGTGAAAGCTTTTGTACTGCGTGCTGTGATTCGGCTTGGTGTTCCAAGAACCATTGATGAGAATGAAACTGGATAAATTCCAAGATCAAATAACGCGCCGCCGCCAAGTTCTGGTTTATACAAACGGAACTCTGGATTAGCAGGGAACCATTGCCCGTGATCTGCACGAACACTGATGATTTCACCAAGTACTCCGCTTTTAATAACTTCACGAACTTGAATCATGTGTGGCAAAAACCGTGCCCACATTGCTTCCATCAACAATAAATTCTTTGAGCGAGCAACACTGATCATCTCTTGGGTCTCGGCGGCGCTCATGGCAAATGGCTTTTCACAAAGAACTGGTTTGCCAGCGTTAAGGGCCAAAATTGTGTCCCGCTTATGCATCGGATGATGAGTAGCAACATAGATTCCATCAACAGATGGATCATTTACTAGAGATTCATAAGTTGCGTGACGGTTTGGAACATGAAACATATCGCCAAACTCATCTGCTTTGGCTTGTGTACGTGAACCAACAGCAACAACTCTGTGATCTGCTAACCGCTGAACATCTCTAGTGAATTGTTGAGCTATACCTCCGGTACTTAAAATTCCCCAACGAAATGGTTGCTCGCTCATCCTTATTCCTCTCTGGTTTGTTTTAACTATTTGGCAGAACTAAGTAATGCTTGTGCTAAATCACTCCATAAATCTTCAACATGCTCACACCCAACTGACATTCGAATCAAACTTTCTGGAACGGTATCTGGTTCTTCTGGATGCAACCGGCGTCGCTCCCAAAGAGATTCAACTCCCCCAAGACTTGTCGCATTACTCCAAATTTTTGCAGCGGCTAGCGCTTTATCAGCAGCTACCGCACCTCCATGAAATTCGATTGAAATCATAAAACCAAAACCTGGATAACGAACGCGTGAGATAGCTGGATCGTTCTTTAATCGATCGACCAAAATAGCCGCGCTTTCACTTGATTGACGCATCCGCATCGGAAAAGTGCGCACACCGCGTAATGCCAGCCACGCTTCAAATGGGCCAGCAATCGATCCATGAAATTTGCGATGTACTAACAACTTTTCATAAAGGTCAGCAGATTTTGTGATTGCTGTACCAAGCAAAATATCACTATGTCCAGATAGCGCTTTTGTTAGTGAATGTATAACGACATCTGCACCCATATCTAAAGGTTTCTGATTTAGCGGAGTCGCAAAAGTGTTGTCGACTGCAACCAGAATTTTGCGTGCGTGTGCTGCGTCAATAAATTTTTGAACTTCTGCCACGTCAAGTAATGGATTTGTTGGTGATTCGAAGTAAAGCATTTGGGCACCATCCAGTGCGGCGATAACTTCTTCAGTTTTCGTTATATCGACCCAGATTGGTTTAATTCGACCTTTCTTTTCTAACTCTGCAATCAAAGCGCCTGTTCCCAGATAGGAAGCAGTTGGGATCACAAATTTGCCCCCACCAGGAATCAAATCCAAAACTGCGGTAACCGCTGCTAATCCAGATGCGTAGATGAGCGCTTGCCCGTTTTCTAATTTTCCGAGAACGCTCTCAAGATCCTGCCAAGTTTCGTTGTTGTAACGTCCGTAATTGTTTTCGCCGCCAACAAAAAAAGTCGAGGAGAGCTGTATGCCACCGTTTACCGCCTCACCTGGAGCGCGATCTGGTCGGCCACCCATGATGGCCTCTGTCTCTGGGTGATATTTGCTCATTGGGTGAGCCTATCTGAGGAGATTAACTCTTCGAAAGTAGGGCCATCGCCGCATTGTGCGCTGGAATTCCACTTACGCCGCCGCCTCTTTGGGCGCCGGCCCCACCGAGGTAAATATGTGGGGTGCCACTTTGTGCTCCCCATTCACCATTCATGCTTTCATCAGTTGCAAATGGCATTGTTAAATCTGCATGAAAGATATTTCCACGCGGTAGAAAAATCTCTTCCTCTAAATCAAGTGGAGTTTTTACTTCAAGACATTTACTTCCATCTGAGTTTTCTGCTAATACTGTTTCTATTGGCTCCACTAAACATTGATTAAATCCACTCAAGATTCTTTCCGTTACCAAATTAGTATTTGCGGCTCTTTCGTTTTCAAAAATTTCAGCAGGGGTATGGAGTGCAAATAAAGTTAATGTGTGCAATCCGCTTTTCCCAACAATTGAAGGATCTGTAATTGAATGGCAGTAAACTTCGGCTGGAATAACGTCCGGCAGTATATTTTGTTTTGCAACATTAAAGGCATTTTCTAGATCACTCAATCTCTCATTGATGTGAAAAGTTCCAGCAAATGCTAATTTTGGGTCGACTCCAGATTTTAATTCTGGCAATTTCTTCAGCAACATATTTATCTTAATCTGAGAGCCATCGCGTAACTTTGGCTTCCTACTTCCAAGGGCTGAGGCAAGTGCAGTGGGTGAGGCAGCCCAAATTAAATCGCGTCCTGCGTAATTATTGCCTGCCGCACTTTCTATCTCTACTCCGTTTACATCTGGAATTACCTTGTCGATTTTTGTATTTCCAATTATTTTTACCCCGGAAGAGATCGCAACTCTTTCAAGTTCCTCGGCAAGTGCGCCCATGCCTCCGACTGGGACTTTCCACTCTCCCGTTCCATTCCCGATGAGGTGGTAGAGGAAGCAAATATTTGCTTGCAGATCATCAACAGATGTAAAAGTTCCGATTAAGGCATCTGTAAGTACCACACCTCGGACCAGATCATCTGTGAACCGTTCCCGCACAACCTGGCCAATTGGTTGTTCACAAATCTCATTCCATAGAGGGTCATTTCCTAATTTGCTCTTTAGATTTTTCACTGAAGGAAGTGGTTCTAGCAAAGTTGGGGCAATCACCTTGGCAATAGATTCCACTTCACCGTAAAACTTTTTCCATGCCAAAAACTCATCATCTGAACCCGTGAGTTTGTTGAAGGATTGTTCGGAGAGTTTTCCAACATTTCGCTCCACCAGCAGTCCGCAATCTTTACCATCACGAAAATCTGGCGTGTAAGAGGAGATCTCTCGAGATTTTGTGGTGAATTTAATACCTAAATCTTTAATGATTTTATTTGGAAGTAGGGAAACTAAGTATGAGTATCTCGACAACCGCACATCATGCTCTGGAAACGCTTGATAACTGATTGATGCACCGCCAAGATGATCAGAGCTTTCAATTAAAAGTACCGATTTTCCAGCCTTAGCAAGATATGAAGCTGAGATAAGTCCGTTGTGGCCACCGCCAACAACAATTACGTCATAAATCATGGTTAGAGGAGTGATTTAATTCCGGAAAATGCACTTTCCAAAATTTCAGATGATGTTCCAAAATTTAATCGAACAAATCCTTTGCCGGGTTCCCCAAAGGCTAAACCGCTATTCACTGCAATTTTTGCCCGCTCTAAAATCACAGCGGCCGGGTCTTCGCCTAAATCTGTCTCTCTAAAATCAATCCACGATAAGTAACTATTTTGCGGATTGCTAACCTTAAGTGAAGTGCCACTAACTAGTTCATCGATCAGCTTTTTATTTATTTCCAAACGAACAATTACTGAATCTAGCCATTCATCTGAATTGTTAAAAGCCGCCACCATTCCAAAAGCCCCTGTGATTGATGCGCGAGCATGAATCCCCATAGCAAGTGGCGCTAACGCTTCTCGCAACTTTTCACTTTGCGTATAAAAGAATCCACATTTTAACCCAGCTAAATTCCAAGATTTACTTGCTGAAGTTGCGGTAATTCCCACCTCTCGAGCAGTATCACTAACTGTTAAAAAAGGGACAAATTTCGCTGAAGTAAATGTCAGTGGCGCGTGAATCTCATCGCTGATAATTATTACGTCATGGGCTTTTGCTAGTTCGGCAAGTTTTGAAAGATCTTCCTTTTTGTAAATCAAGCCAAGTGGGTTGTGTGGGCTAGACATTAGAAAAAACTTTGCTCCGCTGACAAATGCTTTTTCAATCGCTGCAAAATCTAATCTCCAATTGCCATTTTCTTCAATCAACGGGCGCTCATCCACTTCCATGTGGACTTCTTTGATCCAATAAGCAAAAGCTGGATAAACAGGGGTGGTAATCACAACACGATCCCCGGCTTTGCCTAGCAATCTTAGAATTTCAACAATCACGACACCCACATCAGTGCCTAAATGCACATGCTCAGGTTCTAAAATCCAATTCCATCTGCGCTTAGCAAAGGATGCAAATGCTTCTGGTAGTTCAGGCACCGAAGCCAAATAGCCTAAATCTGATCTATCTACTAAATCATGAAGTACTTTTTTAATTGAATCTGAGATTGGGAAATCCATTTCAGCAACTGGCAATGGGAGCACATCCGCCGGGAACCCCCGCCACTTAGCACTCTTACGTTTGTGCAGTTGGACAAGGGAATCTGCCTCTATCGGTTTCATTTTACTGATGTTACTCGGTGAACTTTATGTTGAGCCGCTTGTGCAAGTGGTCGCACTATCATCGAATCTATATTGAAGTGATGTGGAAGCATCACGCTCCACCTGACCGCTTCTGCAATATCTTCAGCTGTTAAAGCTTCAACGCCTTCGTAAATTTTGGCAACTCGTTCTGCATCGCCGCCATATCGCACCATGCCAAATTCATCAGTCTTGACCATTCCTGGCGCAATCTCAGTAATCCGAATTGGCTCTCCACTTAATTCAAGTCGCAAAGTTCTAGCGAGTGCTGTTTCGCCGGCTTTCGCGGATGTGTAACTACCGCCGTTTTCATAAACAATGTGTCCCGCAGTGGATGAAATGATCACAATATGTCCGCGTCCAAAACTTTTCATAATTGGAGTTATTGCGGCAACCATTCGAACCGATCCAACAACATTAACCTCATAAGTCTTCATCCATAATCCTGGGTCTGCATCTGTAACCGCTAAAGCATCAAAAGCTCCGCCTGCATTTGAAACAAGTATTGAAACTGGTTTACCTTTTAGATGAGTCACTAATCCCGCTATGCTTTTTTGGTCAGTGACATCCAAAATAAATGGCTCAATATTTGAATCTTCTTTGGCCAGTTGGGCTAAACGATCTTCACGGCGAGCAGCCGCGATAACGTGATATCCATTTTTTGCAAGCAAACGTGCAGTTGCTGCGCCGATACCACTACTTGCGCCTGTAACTACTGCATACTCTTTAACTGACATTTTATTACTCCTCTTTAGATTTGATTACGTTTGGAAGTGACACCAAGGCTGATGAGGGTCGTGACCCCCAAAGAAGCTCCGATTACGCCAAGACTTACCGCCAGAGATACTTCAGGAATGTGCACTCCTAAAATGTCATGAATTCCAATTCCATGAAGCGCCTCGATAATCAATTTCACTCCAATAAAGCCTAGAATTATGGAAAGGCCTTTAGACAAGTAAATCAATCTATTTAGGAAGTCTCCAAGTAGGAAATACAGTTGACGCAAGCCCATGAGTGCAAATGCATTAGCAGTGAAAACAATGTATGGGTCTTTAGTCAAACCAAAAATAGCTGGGATTGAATCAAGAGCAAATAACAAATCTGTGGTCCCTACTGCAACTAGCGCAATTGTAAAAGTCGACGCTCCTCTTTGTCTCAGGGCTGTGATTAATTTATTTTCTTTCCATTGCTCTTCGTCATTTCCGGCTTTTTCTGTTGCTAAATGCCACGCTGTATAAAGAAGGAAGACACCAAAAACGAAAAATATTGCAATAAATCTGTTAATCAAAGCAGCGCCCGCTGCAATAAATGCACCGCGAAGCACCAGCGCCATGATAATTCCCCAAAGTAAAACAAGCTGGGCTTGAGTTTTATCAATTTTTAATTTAGTCAGAATTATGATGAATACAAAAACGTTATCAATAGATAATGAATACTCAGTTAACCAACCAGCAAAAAATTCACTCCGTGCTGCAGAATTACTACTTGTGTTTAGGGTAGCGCCAAATATAATGGCTCCTAAAATGTAAACACTGATCCAAATTCCGGCTTCTTTTGTTGAAGTAACTTTGGAGCGATTTTTGACAGCTAGCGCTAAGTCAAAGGCCAGTACGGCCACCAAAATCACAATAGTTATTACCCAAACGCTAACTGGTGTCATTTCTCTCCTAGTAAGTAATGAACGCTCAGTCTAGAGTAAGCAAATGCTCATTTCAGCACCAAAGATGAAGTCAATTTGTGCAAATATCTGTGAAATAGACTCAAAATTTGAAGAAGTTGTGTCGAAAAATCCACTTTGCACAATAGGCCGGAAAGCTTCTAAAGAGAGTAACTTTCAATCTTTGGTTTCATCTGTCGTCTCTCAACAATTGTCAGGAAAGGCTGCAAGCACAATTCATGGGCGCTTACAAGAATTAGTTGGTGGCGAAATTAATCCACAGACAATTGCTTTGCAATCTGTTGAGAATCTTCGCGCGGTAGGACTCTCTGGCGCGAAAACTAAAACCATTTTAGGATTAACGGATTCCGTGCTGGCTGGGTTGCCAATTGAGCAATTACAAGATTTTGAAGATGCCGAAATTCTCAAACTACTGACAGAGATTTGGGGAATCGGTGATTGGACAGTACATATGTTCATGATGTTCCAAATCGGTCACTTAGATATCTGGCCCACCGGAGATCTCGGAGTTCGCAAAGGTTGGGAGTTGATACATAACTCGCGGAAAGAATTAACTCCGAAAGAGTTGGGTGTCAAAGGAGAAAAGTTGCGTCCATATCGAAGCGTTGTGGCTTGGTACTGCTGGCGCGCATTAGATAACCGTTAATCTCTTAATTCTAAATCTAGAGAAACTGAATTGATGCACCATCTTTGATCAGTTGGAACCTCATAACCTTCGCCTTCAAATACATGCCCAAGGTGTGAACCACAGGCAGCACATCTCACTTCGGTGCGTTTCATTCCCATCGTGAAATCTGAAATTAGTTCTACGGCGTCATCCTCTTTAGGTGCATAAAAACTTGGCCACCCGCAACCTGAATGGAACTTTTCTTTACTTGTAAAGAGCTCCGCAGAACAGGCGTTGCACCGATAGACGCCTGAACGTTCTTCGTCTGTGTACTTACCGGTAAATGGATGCTCAGTAGCTGCTTCGCGTAACACAGAGTATGAAAGTGGATCTAATTTGGCTTTTAACTTTTCTTCATCGATTACTACTGGATAATTCTTAGAACTAGATTTTTTCATGAACAATTTCAGGGTATGCGATTCCAGTTGTGGAATGACAATCGTAACCATTTGGATTTTTCTCTAAATATCTCTGGTGATACT
>DDZI01000098.1:13117-13642 GCA_002346305.1 Actinobacteria bacterium UBA3012
CTCCTCTGCAAACCAAAATTCAGGAGCGGGCAAAATCTCAGTTGTTATTTTTGAAAAACCATTTTTTGTTAACACTTCCTGATACGCAGAGAAAGATTGAAACGCTATTTCCTTTTGCTCATCACTAGTGTAGAAAATTGCACTTCGGTACTGAGTACCAATGTCTCCACCTTGGCGATTCAAAGTTGTTGGATCATGCATAGTCCAAAACTCTTTTAGTAGATCTAGGTATGAAATTTGAGATGAATCAAACTCCACCATCACGACTTCAGCGTGACCAGTTGCTCCAGTACAAACCTGTTCATAAGTTGGGTTTTCTCTTAAACCACCCATATATCCAACAGCCGTATTTGTGGTTCCGACCATCTTCCAAAAACGCCTTTCGGCGCCCCAAAAACACCCAGTACCAAAGTAAGCAAGGTTCAATGATTGACTCATAATCACTAACTCTGCCATATGAGTTCGGGACGCACACATTGGACTGATAACCTGATCAATTAGTTGCCCCCGTAGCTCAGGGGATAG
>DDZI01000098.1:13783-15818 GCA_002346305.1 Actinobacteria bacterium UBA3012
GCCCCCGTAGCTCAGGGGATAGAGCACCGCCCTCCGGAGGCGGGTGCGCAGGTTCGAATCCTGCCGGGGGCACCAGAATTTAAGAGATTTGTCGCATATGTGAGAGGGATTACCACTCTTTATAAAGGTATGTCCTTGAACTAGGTGAAATTGAGCGCGACAATAGAACCTTGAGTACCTCGTACTCGTTTTGCTTTGCAATACATCTGGATGTTTATTGAAAGAGACCAAAAGGGTCTAATGGATCGAGACAAGGCGGTGGTGAGCCATGATGGATTGGCGCCATGAGGCAGCCTGCCGCGATGAAGATCCTGAACTTTTCTTTCCAGTAGGAAATACCGGTCCGGCACTTTCGCAGATCGAAGAAGCAAAAGTAGTTTGTGCCCGCTGCACAGTCACAACTGATTGCCTAAAGTGGGCATTAGAGAGTGGGCAAGAAGCTGGTGTGTGGGGTGGATTATCTGAGGATGAAAGAAGAGCGCTTAAGCGCAGAGCGGCTCGTAATCGCGCACGGGGAATTGAAAATCCAAATCCTTTTGAAAATCTAGAAAATCGTTAATCGAATTGCTGCCTTAGTTCCAGTCGGAAGATTTTGGCTTATATTTAATTCGCCGGCTAATTCATTTGTGGTGAGAGTTTGAACTATTTGTAATCCAAGAGTTGTGGAACTATCTATGGAGAAATTCTCTGGTAATCCAGAACCATCATCAATTACTTCAATTAATAACTCATTACCTGATCGATTAACTGAAACAATCAACTCTTTTCCTGAATTCACTAATCCGTGTTCAAGCGCATTTTGAATCAACTCAGTAAGTATTAAAGCAAGTGGTGTTGCAACTTCAGGACGCAGGTTTCCAAATTTTCCAATGCGTGAAATCTCCACGCCTTCGCGCCGAGTTCCCACATCTTTCAAACCTGATATTAAGCGATCTAGGACATCATCAAAGAGAACGACTTCCTGAGCACTGGTAGACAAAGTTTCATGAACTAGAGCAATAGACGCGATGCGCCTTACAGCTTCTTCAATCGCAGCTTCTGCTTGCACATTGTCCGAACGTCTTGCCTGGAGACGCAATAATGCCGAAACAGTCTGAAGATTGTTTTTGACCCGATGATGGATCTCGCGAATTGTTGCGTCCTTAGAGATCAACTCTTTTTCACGTCTGCGAATCTCTGTCACGTTGTGTACTAACACTAAGGAACCAATTCGATCCGTGCCTGCGACGAGTGGAAGTACGTAGAAATCAACAGTTCCTTGTCTGTTTTCTAACTCAACCTCTCGCGCATTTTTTCCACTCAAAATTATTTGCCAGGATTCATCACGTGGCAATCGGGCAGAATTTTCGCTCAATAGTTCTTCAGCAAGTAATCCAAGATTTTTTAGTTCAAGGTCGCCTTGCAAACCTAACCGCCGAAAAGCTGAAATTGCATTTGGGCTAGCAAAGGTGACCATTCCATTTACATCTAATCGTATTAATCCATCTCCTACACGTGGTGTGACTTCAGAAGTAAGAGTTTCGATTGGAAAGGATCCCTCTTTAATCATTCTCGCTAGATCATTCGCTGTCTCTCTATAAACTCCTTCAAGTCGACCAGTGGATCTAGATAGTTCTGCATTCCTGTGACGCGTAATTACGGCAATAACGCGATCATCATTAACTACTGGGATGCTTTCTTCTTTTACTAAAATTTCGCCTACTAACTCTGGCTCACCATCTAGGAATATCTCGCCTTGTGACAGCGCTGAATCCACTCTTGCGCGCTGTCCCCACTGGACTTTAGTGCCAATCAAATCACGTGGATGAACTGTGGCAGCAGTTGTGGGTCTCATCTGCGCGACCACTACATGTCCTTCAGGCCAACTGCTCTCTTTTTCTCGGATCGGAACCCAGAGCAATAAATCAGCAAAAGATAGGTCTGCCAATAACTGCCACTCTGCGATTAACGATTGTAATCTCTTCAAATCTGACTCATTAAGTGAACTAGCGCGCGTCAATTCTTCAAAGCCTGACATAACTAACCCGCCTGTCCC
>DDZI01000098.1:15892-18525 GCA_002346305.1 Actinobacteria bacterium UBA3012
CATTCCAGCAATAAAGCCTGTCCCTGCAAATATAAATCAATTTCTTGGGTAGCAAACCATTGCAATTCATCATCTCCTGGTACCGAAAGTAAAAGAGAGTCAACTTCCTCAATTGATACGGCCCGACCTAGAGTGATCTCTCCATTTTCACCTTGCACAGTTTCTTTTCTTGGTAATTCTGCCGCCAAGACATATCCATATGAACTTTGTTCACTTCCACGCGAGATATCTCTTGCTCGCTCACTGGCTTCATACTCTAATTCCTCTTCGGATAATTCAATGTCAAATTTGTCCGGTACTGCGAAACCAGCTGAAATTGTAATGAATCTCGTGCTCACTAAAGTTTCAAGATCGAAGCGTGTGGCAGGTAGGTAGATTCGCACTTGCCTAGCCTACAGAGTCGCCGTTCATGCTGGTTCCACCATATGAAGCAAGCCCGTTTATTAGGGCAGATATCGAAGCGGCTTTACTGCCTTTCACTTCACTTACAAGCAGACCATTTCTAACACAATCAGTGAAGAGTTGGTTGGCTCTAGGAAAAAAGCGAATATCTAATTCTTTTGATCCAGATATTTGACTCTTTACCTGGGACATTGTTTTTGAATTAGCGTCAGATTTGTTTACAACAATGCTTATATTTAAATTACTATTGATCTCTAGAATCTGGTCTACCATCAACTTTAATCGCAGCAATGAAAAAATATCATCTTGCCCAATCAGAAATATCTTTTCTGCCCTATTAAGAAAATATGAGTGCAAAGAAGCATTTCCTTCTAAATCAAAGACCCCACCATCAACCACTATTTGTGAAAATTTCTCTTGGCACTTTCTTCTAAGATCAGACCATTTTTCTGGAGTTGTAATTTCTATTTTTGAACGAATTAGTGGATTACAGAGTAGGTCGTAATTCGGGCGTATCGTAATGGCGGTAAAAGCAGATGTGCTTCTATGCTGATCATCAAATCCAAAAAAGAGCGCACCTTCAGCACCATTAATATTTTCCTCGGCAAGCAAAACTTTCTGTCCACCACGGGCCAGTCCTCCTGCATAGTTCCAGGCCAAGGTAGATGTCCCAGGTGAACCTTTAGTGCCTAAAAAAAGAATCTCTTTGGCGCCGACAACAATATCTACACAGTTAATTTCATCCATTTTTGCAAACAACTTAACTGGTAGTAATTCCACCTCTTCTGGTGAAATTATCATGTTTATCTTGAATTTTTTCCATCTTTCATCAGTAGTACTTCCAATTCCCACTATCCAATCTGCACGTACCTCTTTTTTGCTTTTCTGGTCAGGAGTCAGAATCAGTATCACTTCTTTAGAATCGTCACCAACAAAATTATTTAAATCAAATAATCTCTCAGCTATATTCAATTCGGCTCGAATAAAAGCCCGGATAATTTTGCTCTCGATCAAAGGTGTTGAAACGGCAGTTACAACCCTAAACTGGGTTTTTCTATCTGACTTGATGTTGGACAATTCTAAAATTACCTCCTTGGGTATTACTCAATATCTGCAATACCTCTTCAGCTGGGACGATTAATGTCAGGTTTACTAAATTGTTGAAATCAATCCCTTCTCGATCGAATGCCAAAACTCCTAAATCTTTACCGATTAGCTGTGCTGTAAATGGCGCCTCATTTGAAACGGAGTAAAGATCTATTTTCTCACCCGGTGCCAAAATAGTTGAGATGTATTCCCTACCTACTGGCAAAACAATTACTGAATTGTTAAACACCTCTGGGTCTTGCGAAATTGCCCCTGTGGGAATCAATTCATTTGTCATCACGGGGCGAGTTATTTGCATACCAATAATGGGTTGTTCGGCCGATAAGTAAGAATGCGCTTGAGTTTCAAAACGCACTTTACGAATTTCCAAATCATCCCTTTTTATTAATTGTCCTGAAAAAAGGTTGTGTCGTGCAGCCCACATATCCGCTGTTTTAGGTTGGTTGGTAATAACCAAGAAAAAAGCTACTGATGCAGAGATCACAAGGAGTAACCCAACAAAGTATCTGATTCGCACTCCCCTTGAATACTTCAACAGAAGGCCCAAGATAAAACTTTGTCCACAGTCATCTAAATGGATGAAGAGATATCAACTCTTTGGTGGAATTTTCTGACTAACAAAAAAGCCATGCTCTTTTTAACAGGAGGGCATAAAAATGAATACAACTCAAACAATCAGCACTCATCACGGTCTTATCTTTCGAGCTGCGCCATCTATTCGAAAAAGCGATGGCCAAGAACTAGAGGAAGGAGATCTCGTTGATTCAAAAACTCTAATTTTTCAGAGTTCACAACTTGGATTTATTCCTATTCCTGATGATCTAGAAGGCGAATTGGATCGAGAATTCAGTAGAAAACCAACTCTCGTCTCCACTCTTCCCGAGGGAGATCTGTGGGCAGAACGATTTGTAATTTTGGCGCTAGAAGTTATGGCTGGATCTCGCCCAATAGCACAACTGTCTCGTTGGTGTTCAAGGAAAGTTTTTACTTACCTAATTGAAAATATTCACCCAAAAAAAACTATGCCAAAACTTGGCAAATTACACATAGGTAAACCCAATGACGAATGCATGGAAGTTGTTCGACTCCTACATAGCCCAGTAAGAAAACGCGCCCTAATGGCT
>DDZI01000098.1:18674-20803 GCA_002346305.1 Actinobacteria bacterium UBA3012
TTTGTATTTTTTGCCAGAACCACATGGGCAGAGTGAATTACGAGAGACATCATCTGTTTTCGTAACAGGGGCTGCGTACTCGCCTGGAGCCGAGTATTGCAATTCTCGATTCTCCTCTTGATTCGAAATGCCACGGGCTTGAATCTGCTCACCCTCGCTTGTACTTTCAACTGAAACTTCAGCACTGAAAAGTAAACCTACAGACTCTTCTTTGATGCCTTCCATCATGGCGGCAAACAACTCGTAACCTTCTTTTTGATACTCAACAAGTGGATCTCTTTGAGCCATGGCACGTAGACCAATTCCCTCTTGCAGATAATCCATCTCGTAAAGATGGTCACGCCATCTACGATCAAGTACCGACAAAACAACTCTGCGTTCGAGCTCGCGCATAATTGGAGTAGTCAAAGCGCTCTCTCGCTTCTCATATTGCTTTAATGCATCTTCGACAAGTATTTGTTGTAAGTACTCGGTTGAGATCCCACTTCTTCCACCACAATCTTCTTCCAACTCGCTTATGGTGACTCCTACTGGATAGATACCATGCAACGAAACCCAAAGGGCCTCAAGGTCCCAATCTTCTGGAAACCCTTGTGAACTTCCAAAAGCAGCAGAAGTTCCGACTGCATCTTCAATAAATGCGGTCATTTGCGATTGAAGGTTTGCACCTTCAAGCACTTCGCGTCTTTCTCCATAAATTACTTGGCGCTGCCGATTAAGAACGTCATCATATTTAAGAACATTTTTCCGAATCTCAAAGTTTTGGCTCTCGACCTGCGTTTGAGCTGATCGAATTGCGTTGCTAACCATCTTTGACTCGATGGGAACGTCATCTGGAATCCCTGATGCACCTAAAAATCTTTCGACAAGAGCCGAATTAAAGCGACGCATTAGATCATCTTGAAGTGAAAGATAAAATCGAGATTCTCCAGGATCGCCTTGTCGACCAGATCTACCACGAAGCTGATTATCAATACGGCGCGATTCATGTCTTTCGGTGCCAAGAACATACAAGCCACCAAGCCCGACTACTTCATCATGCTCAGCGGCCACTTGCGCCCTCTGACTTGCAATTTCCGCCGGCCAGGCCGCTTCATACTCTTCGGGAGTTTCAGCGGGAGATAATCCACGTGCTTGCAAATTGAAATCAGCAAAAAAGTCAGCGTTGCCGCCAAGCATAATATCCGTACCACGGCCAGCCATATTTGTAGCAACGGTAACTGCGGCTTTACAACCGGCGCGGGCAATAATTGTTGCTTCTCTTTCATGATGCTTTGCGTTCAATACTTCATGCTTAATTCCGCGCTTGGTTAACAAACCAGATAGTTCTTCTGATTTCTCTACGCTAACCGTACCGACCAAAACTGGCTGTCCTTTTTTATTTCTTTCAACAATATCCAAGACAACTGCGTTAAATTTAGAAATTTCTGTTTTGTAGATCAAATCAGAAGAATCTATGCGCTGCATTGGGCGATTTGTTGGGATTGGAACTACTCCCAATTTATAGATCTGATGAAACTCTGATGCTTCAGTTGTTGCGGTACCGGTCATTCCAGAGAGTTTTTTGTAAAGTCTGAAATAATTCTGCAATGTAATTGTTGCTAAAGTCTGATTCTCATCTTTAATTTGGACTTTCTCTTTTGCCTCTAATGCTTGATGTAGACCCTCGTTATATCGTCTTCCATGCAAGATTCGACCAGTGTGCTCATCAACGATTAGTAATTCTCCACTCATAATTACATAATCGCGATCTCGCTTGAACAATTCTTTCGCTCGAAGTGCGTTATTTAAGTAAATAATTAGGGGCGTATTTTCTGCTTCGTAAAGATTTTGGATTCCAAGTGCTTTTTCTACCTCAGTAATTCCAGCTTCAAGAACGCCTACTGTTTTTTTCTTCTCATCAACTTCGTAGTGAAGATTTGCTTGCAGACGAGTGACGATATTTGCGAATTCTGAATACCATTTTGTTGGACGATCGGAAGGCCCACTGATAATCAGAGGAGTACGGGCTTCGTCAATAAGAATTGAGTCGACTTCATCCACAATTGCAAAATTGTGTTCGCGTTGCACACACTCTTCGATAGACCATGACATGTTGTCGCGTAAGTAGTCAAAACCAAATTCATTAT
>DDZI01000098.1:21009-21234 GCA_002346305.1 Actinobacteria bacterium UBA3012
TATTTGTTCCATAGGTGATATCGCATGCGTATGCTTCGCGTCTTTCGGCTGAATCCATCTCACTAACAATTACTCCGACTTTCAATCCAAGAAAGCGGTGTACGCGCCCCATCCATTCACTATCGCGTTCAGCTAGGTAATCATTTACCGTAATGACATGGACGCCTTTCCCAGCTAGGGCATTTAAATAAGCTGGCAAAGTTGAAACTAAAGTTTTACCTTCAC
>DDZI01000076.1:0-5156 GCA_002346305.1 Actinobacteria bacterium UBA3012
CAGGGTGGACAGGGTGGACAGGACGTTTTCTCGGTACAGCCAGGCGCTCAGGGCGCCTTACGAAGCGTGAGTGTACGCAGGTAAATGGGGCACTGTGGTAATTCTGTGGCTATTTGAGCACAAATCTGCCTCAAATCCAGTTCAGCCCCGGTTTACTCCTCTGGCCACCCCGCCCGGGCGCGGCCACCTTTTCCCCCGGTCACCCAGATGCTCTGCCTATTTATATAGCACTCCGCCGCTCCTAATCGGATTGCGATCTCACAAGCGCTCTGACTGATCGCACCATTTTGCATAATCGCCGAAAGCGCAATGACCTCTGCCTGATGCTCCTGCCCTCTGTAATCATCTACGCCATGCAAAAAACCAATCAACGCCAAAAAAATTGAACAAGTTAAACCAATTGGTAACAATAACCAGATCACTGTGGTCGAAATCCCTTGGCGCGGGCTTTAACTTCATTGTCATTTATCTCAACTGTGACCACTCCGTCATGGTCTGAAACAGAAAGTTTACCGTGAGGAAAATTGCCTCGCATAATTTGGTCGATTGTTTTTTGTGATTCACCACGTGTGATTGAGCGTGCAATAACTTGTGCAACTGCTTCTCCACGTTGTTGAGCAGTTATTCCACTAAGAATCTCTAAACCAAAAAAGAAAAGTAAAATTAATGAAGGAAGTGTCACTGCAAACTCAGCGGTAACACTTCCGTGTTCGTCATTAAGCATTTAAATCAGGAAGCTTGAAAGTGCTCTACGCATTAAATCCCCAATTAAACGAGCCATAGATTCAGAGGAGAGCAACTTGTAAAACATTCCTGCAAACCCACAGGCAGCTACTGTAGTGACCGCATATTCAGCTGTAGCCATTCCAACTTCGCCAGACTTAAACAAGATTGCCAAACTTTTAATGCGATGCAAGCTTTTTATCATTGGTGCTCACTTTCCATATTAGATTTTGGAATGCAGATACTTTCTCTTTAAAGGATTTGTTGCCACCCACAAGATTAAAATTGGGGAGTTCCCTAGGTTGTGGTTAAAAGAATTTAAGAGTAGAAAAGAAAGTGATTACTATTGGTACTATCGCTCCAAAAATAAATGCTGGCAAAAAACAAATACCTATCGGCAATGAAAGTTTTACTCCAAGTTTGCTCACTTGCATCCGCGCTTTCCGATGTCGGTGCTCAGCTAAAGAAACGGCACTTACTCTCAGTAAATTTGCGAGTGGTCTTCCTCGTTCTTGAGCGCGGACTAATCCTCCAACCCAATCGCAGGTCACCGGATCTTCCTTCCATTCCTGCCATGCCATAGATGGTGATGCCCCAACCTTCAATAAATCAATAGTTCTAACTGCTCGCCGTTGCAGATCAGAAGTGAGTAATGGAGTTACAACTTCGAGAGCTGTTAACAGATTTGCCCCTGCAGTTATAAGAGCGGCCAATATTTGGCCAAAAAATGGAAGTTCTGCCTCTATCGCGAGGTGAGAGCGCGCTTGCTCTTTGCTGGGTAACGATTGAATTACTCTCAAGGTAAACCAATATATTGCTGGTGAAATTAGCAAGATTTTTGGAAAAATGAGTACAAGAACAAAAGAAAACATTAAAGCGCTCTTGTTTAACCTATTGAATTTATTTAATCGCATTTATGATCCGTTTCGCCCAAAACCGACCTAAGATTTGTAAAGTAATTGAAAGCGCAAACGATCCTTGAGCAATTAAAGAGTGCCGCAAGGTATTTACGACATTCAATCCAGTCATTTGGGCCAAAGTAAGCAAAAGTAACGGCAAGACCGCTAGTAATAGAGTTGTGGCTTTCGCCGCACCTGATTCTATCCCAATCAAATTTTTTAGATCTCGTTTTGCAAATAATTCAGATTGATAAGATTTTAATAACGGAGCTAAAGCTATTCCATAGTTTGTACTTAACTTAGTAATTCTAAATATCGCTCGTAAATCTAAATCGCTAATCTCTTTCTCTTGGATTTGAAGAAAATTCTCACCATCTCGAGCAACAGACCAAGCCTCTAAAACTGGAATTCCATTTTCAATCTCTTCGATTAAAATACCTAAAGATTCTAAGGTGCTGTTGGCATTAATTTGTTTAGGTCGCTTAAATAATGTTGGAAATGGGAATGAAAAAATAAAAATAATTAGAAAAATGATTAACAGAATATTTCTCATAACATTTTCTCAAATTCTTCGAAACCAATTTCTTTATTAATCCCAAAATCAGAATTAATCGTAATGGCAGGAATAATTTCTACTACCCCAGATATTTCTTTGACTAGATTTATAGATTCGATAGACCTGCGATTATTCACTGAATGCAGATGAATCAATAGATCAAATGCGCTGCCAAGTTGGGCATTCATGGCTTCCCTAGAAACATCATGTAATAAACCAAGAGCCGCAATCCGCGATGGAACATCCCTCGCTGAGTTTGCATGAATGGTTCCGCAACCGCCGTCATGACCGGTGTTTAGTGCCAACAAAAAATCAATGATTTCTCGTCCGCGAACTTCCCCCATGACAATCCTTGTGGGGCGCATCCGAAGTGCCTGGCGAATCAAATCTTGCAAATTCCATTCTCCAGCTCCATCACTGTTAGCCAACTTACTTTGCATCTGAACCACATGAGGGTGATTAATCCGTAGCTCATGTGTGTCTTCTAAAATTAAAATGCGTTCAGTAACTTCAGTCATCTCGAGCATGGCTGAAAGAAGAGTTGTTTTACCAGCGCCAGTTCCACCAGATATTAAAAACGATCTTCTTGCTCTTATAATTTTAAACAAATATTTACTTACTTCAGGTTCCAACCAATTACTGCTAGAACCAGTTCGACTTTGATTTGATCTAATCGATATGTGTATACCCCCTTCAACAAGAGGAGATAAAATTGCATGTAATCTCAATCCGCGTTCAAGTTCGGCATCAAAAAATGGATGGGCGTCATCAAAGAGTCTTCCGCGTTGTAAGGCTAAATAATTAATAAACTCCCGCAATATTTTTTCATTACCAACTTCCGAAGTGATTCTCAGTAATCCAAATCCTCTATCTACCCAAACAGATCCTGATCCATTCACAAATAGATCAGTTATTTTTCTATCCGCAAGGATTTCCTGTAAAGGACCATAGCCATTTACCCAAGCATCAAAATTTCGGTGTTCTCTTTCTAATTGTGTTTCAGAAAGCCAAGGAGCGGAAATTTTTATTTTCTCAACAATTTCTTTTGTGCCCGGACCTTCTATTCCAGCGAAATCGTTTTGTAATTTATGAAAAATCTCGCTACTCATAAATTTAGATTCATGAAGTTTTGCAAGAGTTTTAATAATTCATCTTTTGCTGAGGGGAGGACGCCATATGTCTCATAGTTTTTTACTGATGCTGATTCTGGCAAAGTCTGAAAGGAGTCAAAACCCATTTGATATGCAGACTCTTTTGCAGATAAATTTGAAGTCCGCGATGTTCGTAAAAAAAGATTACTGCTACTCATATCAAGTGAACTCTGCTTTAATCTCTCAAATGTTTTTACTGATTCAATTCCAGAAAAACCGATCAAATTTAACAAGGTTAATTTTGAAATTAGCGAATTAGTAAACTCAGAGAAGTGTCTTGGCAAGTCGATTATGATTAATTCAAATTCTTCACTTGCTCCGTCTAGCAAATGAGAAACACTTTTACTCGAATTTTCACTGGTCTCCGTGAAGGATAAATACGATATTCCTGATGCAAGTGATTCTGGATATGCGTTTTTGGGAATCTTTACTTCAAGATTTTCATAACTTTTCCAGTTTCTTTCTTGTTTTTGAAATTGAATGTTTCGACGACTAAACACATCTCCTTCGATCAAAATAGAGTTAACCCCCAAATTTTTAGCCGCCATCGCAAGATAGAAAGCTGTAGTGCTCGCCCCAGCACCTCCACAAATTGAGAATGTGCCCCAAATCCTTAGGGGGCGGAGTTGGGGCACTTAGTCAGCGTCGCATAGATATTTAACACGCTTTTAATCCCGAATTCAGAGTGCGCATAACTTATAAGTGGGGAAAACCGACTGTCATCACTACGCTTCACTCTGTGAGCACTAGCGCCGTCTTCTTTGATTTAGACAAGACAATTATTGCCCGTTCTTCATTGCTTGCATTTACGAAACCTTTTAGTACCGCAGGATTAATTTCAAAAAAGCGAATGTTAAAAAATGTTGTTAATCAATATCTCTTTGCGACAGTCGGTGCAAATCATGCTCAAATGGAAAGATTACGTGAATCACTAACTGCAATGGTGACTGGATGGTCCGTTGACCAAGTAAAACAAATCATTAACGAATCAATTCACTCCGCTATTGGTCCCATGATTTACGACGAAGCTGCGACGCTTATAGAAAAACATATTTCTGATGGTCGTGACATTATTATTGTGTCGACTTCTGGTAAAGAAATTGTTGAACCCATAGGCAAATTGCTTGGTGCAACAACTGTAATTGCAACAGAGATGATTATTGAAGATGGAAAATACACAGGCGCAGTTGCCTTCTATGCATATGGTGAGAAAAAAGCAGAAGCAATAAAGAAACTTGCTGCTGAAAAGGGTTATGACTTATCACTTTCATTTGCTTACTCAGATTCGGTAACAGATTTGCCGATGTTGAACTCTGTTGGATTTCCATGTGCAGTAAACCCTGACCGAGCACTTAGAGCTGAGGCTGAAAAATTAGATTGGCCCATACTTTCATTTAGCCGATCAGTACCTTTGCGTGACCGACTTTCGGGAGTTCCACGAAAACCAGCACTTGCTACAGCGTTAAGCCTTGGAGCCTTCATCACACTTTTGTTAGTAAAAAAGCGCAAGGGCAACAAGGGCAATTAAAGTGGCGGAGATCTCGCCTAATATTGGGTATTGGGTTTCGTAAATTCGTTGTAAGTATTACCCTCACTCTCGGAGGTATCAGATGAGCTCATCGCTTGAAAATCTTGGAACTGAAAACCGGAAATTTCCACCCACCCCAGAGTTCGCTGCCGCTGCTAATGCCAAAGCAGATATGTATGTTGAAGCTAAAGCGGATCGTCTGGCTTTTTGGGAGAAGCAAGCACATGCCTTGCATTGGGATAAACCGTGGACCCAAGTTCTTGATTGGAAGCGACCATTTGCTAAATGGTTTATTGGCG
>DDZI01000076.1:5300-12681 GCA_002346305.1 Actinobacteria bacterium UBA3012
GCTAAATGGTTTATTGGCGGAAAGTTAAATGCCTCATACAACTGTTTAGATCGCCATGTAATTGAAGGACGTGGTGATCGCGTAGCTTTTATATTTGAAGGCGAACCAGGAGATTCACGTACCTATACATATGCCCAGTTATTAATCGAAGTTAAAAAAACTGCAAATGCTTTAATTGAACTTGGCGTTAAAGATGGAGATCGCGTCGCGATTTATATGCCAATGATTCCTGAGGCAGCTATTGCAATGCTCGCTTGCGCAAGAATTGGTGCTCCGCACTCGGTTGTGTTTGGTGGGTTCTCTGCAGATGCTCTTCTTTCTAGAATCCAAGATGCTGATGCAAAGATTGTGATCACCGCAGATGGTGGTTATCGCAAGGGAAGTGCAAATGCCTTAAAACCTGCAGTCGATGATGCGCTTAAGGGCGAAACAAATGTTAAATATGTTCTTGTTGTAAAACGCACCGGGCAAAATGTTGAGTGGAATGCGGAACGCGATGTTTGGTGGCATGAGATTGTTGAACGCCAGAGTGCAGAACACACTGCTGAATCATTTGATAGTGAACATGGTTTGTTTATTCTTTATACCTCGGGTACTACAGCAAAACCAAAAGGTATTTATCACACAACTGGTGGGTATTTAACTCAAGCAGCTTTTACTCACAAAAATGTATTTGATCTAAAACCAGAGACAGATGTTTATTGGTGCACTGCAGATGTTGGTTGGATTACTGGACATTCATATGTTGTCTACGGGCCACTAATTAATGGTGCAACACAAGTTATTTATGAAGGAACTCCTGATTCGCCAACTAAAGGGCGCATCTTTGAAATTGTAGAAAAGTATGGTGTGACTATTTTGTATACGGCGCCTACTTTGATTCGTACCTGGATGAAATGGGGAGATGAATTTCCAAATGCGTCAGATTTATCATCTCTTCGTTTGTTGGGATCGGTTGGAGAACCAATAAATCCAGAAGCGTGGATGTGGTACCGGGAAGTTATTGGTGGAAACCGCTGTCCAATTGTTGATACATGGTGGCAAACAGAAACTGGCGCAATCATGATTTCACCCCTGCCTGGAGTTACGGCAACCAAACCAGGTTCTGCAATGGGTGCGATTCCTGGAATTAGCGCTGCGGTTATCGATGACAACGCAAATGTTGTTGGCAATGGCGGCGGCGGTTACTTGGCTTTGACGCAACCTTGGCCGTCCATGTTACGTGGAATTTGGGGAGAGCCAGAGCGTTACCAAGAGACTTACTGGTCTCGTTATGACGAAGCTGGTTACTACTTTGCTGGTGATGGCGCAAAATTAGATGATGACGGCGCAATCTGGTTATTAGGTCGTGTCGATGATGTGATGAATGTTTCTGGACATCGCATCTCAACTACTGAAGTTGAGTCAGCACTTGTTTCACATGTTGCTGTAGCTGAAGCAGCTGTGGTCGGAGCAAATGATGCGATGACTGGGCAAGCTATCGCAGCGTTTGTTATTTTGCGTGGAGGTATCCCAAATGTTGGTGGGGAAGAACTCATCCAGGAGCTTAGAAATCACGTTGCTAAGGAAATTGGACCAATCGCAAAACCTAAGCAAATTTTAGTCGTTGCCGAATTACCAAAAACTCGAAGTGGCAAAATCATGCGCAGACTTTTGCGAGATGTCGCTGAAAATCGAGCTGTTGGAGATTCCACGACCCTTGCCGATCCAAATGTGATGAAATTAATCCAAGCTGGTCTAAATGCTGGAAGTAGCGAAGATTAATAAGTACAAGATTTAATTAGTTGCTCTAACTAATTGCTCTTGGCTTGTTTCAATAATTTTTGCAACAACTTTTGGGCCGTAATTTTGTATTTGAGCGATTACAGTGCTCTGATCTGACCACCGTGAAATTTTCTCTTGTGGGAAAATCATAGCCAGTTCCCCGATAATCCAAATTAATACCAATGCTTTGCTAAGACCAAGAAGCGCACCCGCAATTGAATCAACAGCCTTTAAAGGTCGCCACAAAAAGTTTTTCCGAAACCATTTTGCTGCTCTACCTAGTAAAAACTGAGAAACAAAAGCTGATGCCACAACTATTCCTGCAGTCAATCCAATTCGTGAGGTAGACGAATCATTTTGGCTCACAAATTGTGCTCCATATTTCAGACCTAAAATTCCGCCACCAACTAAACCAACAAATGCGAATAGGCCGGTAATAAGACCACTCCGATATCCGCGATAAATCGAGAAAACCAAAATTGCCAAAAGGACGAAATCAAAAGTGGTCATGGAGATAATTCTATTATTTTTTCGTGATCCCATTCGCGTTCATAACCACTGTGGTGCAAGATGCGGTCAATTATCCCTGCAGTAAATCCCCAAATCAGCATTTCTGCCACATTGAAAGCTGGTCCGATGTATCCACTCATGTGACGCACGTTGGATCTATTGGCTGGATTGGCAAGATCAATTAGCGAAATATTCTCGGCTCGCACAACCTCTTCAACACTTTGCGGGGCAATCTCATGGGGTTTACGCCACCATGCTAAAACCGGGCTTACCTGAAAATTACTTGGAGGTAGCCAGAGTTCTGGCAGCAATCCAAGTACCTCGACTGTTTCACTTCTTAATCCAACCTCTTCTTCACTCTCACGTAGTGCTGCGGTTATCGCATCCTTATCGGCCAGGTCGATCGCACCCCCAGGGAAAGATGGTTGGCCTGCATGAGATCGCATTTGTGAACTACGAAGAGTTATCAGAACCTCCGGTGAATCCTCTTGGCCAGAAAACAAGATGAGAACTGCGCCTTTCCGAGTGGATTCATCTCCACCTCTAAGTGGAAATTGAAAATCATCACCTTCAAATTTGGTTGGAAGATTTGCAATATTTGTTAACCAGCCTGGTGGATCCAACAAATTTTCCATAGTTAAGTTCTTCCGATTCCAGCTGAAGGGCAAAGTTTTGCGAGTGGGCAAATCCCACACTCTGGTTTTCGAGAATGACAAATTCTTCTTCCATGCCAAATTAATTTATGTGAAAGCAAAGTCCATTCTTTTTCAGGAATCAATTTCGCAACATCATTTTCCACTTTTACTGGATCAGTTGCCGTGCTCCACCCAAATCTTCTGCTCAATCGACCAAAGTGAGTATCAACTGTTAATCCTGGAATCCCAAAGGCGTTACCTAGAACTACATTTGCTGTTTTTCGACCAACTCCAGGAAGAGTTATGAGTTTTGCTAAATCATTTGGAACTTCGCCGCCGAAATCATTTAATATTTTGTTTGCCAACTCTTTAATATTTTTTGCTTTGCTTCTAAAGAATCCGGTTGAGTAGATAATTTCTTCGACTTCGCTTACCTTTGCCGCCGCCAACGTCTCAAGAGTAGGGAAACGATTAAAAAGAACTGGGGTGACGGCATTGACCCGGACATCGGTGCATTGAGCAGATAAAACTGTTGCAACTAACAATTCCAAGGGTGAATTAAAATCGAGTTCACACTTGGCGTCTGGATACTCCTTAGTGAGAATTCGATAAATCGAGCGTGCCGAGCTCGCTTCGGCGGTTATCTTGGGGCTCATCCTCCGAAAGAGTACGCGTTAGGCGCTTCGGCTGCTAACAGGTAAATTAGCCCCGTGATCGAAAATAGCGAATTAGTAGAAATCATCCATCGCGCTCCACTATTTATGGCCTTGGATGATGATTCGGCTAGTGCGCTTAGAAAATCTATGGATGAGGTCAGGCTGACCCGAGGTCAAACTCTTTTTTCAGAGGGAGACCAGGCCGAACGTCTCTACGTCATTGGCGAGGGGAAAATTAAACTTGGCACAGTTAGTGCCGATGGCCGCGAAAATCTACTTTCAATACTCGGGCCCGGAGATATGTTTGGTGAACTTTCGCTTTTTGACCTAAAACCGCGGGCATCAACAGCGACCGCTGTTACAGATGCTCGTCTTTTTAGTTTAGGAAATGATGACCTGCACGAACTACTTCGTGTGCGACCAGAAGTTTCGTTTTACTTATTGCAATCACTGGCTCAAAGGTTTAGAAGAGTAAGTGAAATTGTTGAAGATTTAGTTTTTTCAGATGTTCCAGGGCGAGTTGCAAAAGCGTTGATCCAATTATCTGGGCGTTTTGGTAAGCCAACTGATGAAGGTCTTCACGTTAATCATGATTTAACCCAAGAAGAGTTAGCCCAATTAGTCGGTGCATCGCGTGAAACAGTTAACAAAGCACTCGCAGATTTCGCAGGACGTGGTTGGCTTCGACTAGAGGCGCGCTCTGTAATCATTCTTGATGAAGAACGACTCTCAAAGCGCGCACGTTAAAATTTATTAAACAACTACTAACGAAGCGCTACTACAGCCTCAACTTCTACAGGTGCATTCAATGGAAGCTCTGCAACTCCTACAGATGATCGCGCTGCTCGCCCAGCTTCACCGAACACATGTAAAAAGAGTTCGCTTGCGCCATTAACGACTACTGGTAGACCAGTAAACCCAGGGGCAGCATTTACAAAACCAACAATTTTTACAACTTGAACTACATCATCAAGGTCGCAAACTAAAGAAAGAGCGGCAAGAACATTTAATGCACAAATTTGCGCTAAATCCCTACCTTCTTCAGGAGTTACATCTGATCCAACTTTTCCAACTTTAGATATTGCACCATCGACAGTTGGCAACTGTCCGGCAGTAAAAACTAATTTGTCATTCTTGATTGCAGGAAGGTACGCAGCTACAGGTGCGGCGGCTACTGGAAGTTCTAAACCTAACTCTGCAAGTTTTGCTTTTACTTTCTCATGTGCCATTTACGCCAACTCTCTTTTCATGTAAGCAACTAATTGATCACTACTACCTGGTGCTGGAACAACTTGCACTAATTCCCAACCATCTGATCCCCAAGTATCGAGGATTTGTTTTGTTACGTGAGTCAGCAGTGGAACGGTTACATATTCGTATTTTGTCATTGTTCAATCCTAAGCGAGTGCGGCGCGTACTGCTGACGAGACTGCTGCGCCATCTGCCCGACCGGCAATTTTTGGTGAAAGCAGTTTCATTACTAAGCCCATTCCTGCAGGTCCAGCCGCTCCAGATTCCTTGATTGCATCGGCTATCAGAGATGCCAGTTCGGTGTCACTCAAAGGAGTTGGCAAATATCTGGAGATGACTTCACCCTCGGCATTTTCACGTTCTGCCCGGTCTGGGCGGTTAGCGTCGGCAAATGCCTGCGCAGATTCCCTCCGTTTTTTTGCTTCGCGTGAAAGTACTTGAATAACTTCTGCCTCATTTAATACTCGGGCTTCTTTGCCAGAAACTTCCTCATTTGTAATTGCACTCAGGCAAAGCCGGATTGTTGAAGTAACTAACTCATCTCGAGAGCGCATGGCCTCTGTTAAATCGTGCTGAAGTGAATCTTTTAGTCCCATACTCCAATCATCTCACAATGCTCCTTTCGGCCTACTATTGGCTCGTGATTAAGTTACGCCAGGTCGAATTACCAATCTTTAAACAGGGCCAATCTCTACGTATTTTGCATTTATCCGATTTACATCTGACCCCAAAACAAAAAAACAAAATTGCAGATTTGAAAAAGTTGAGTTCCCTTGATCCTGATCTGACCATAATCACTGGCGATTTCTTGGCCCACCAAGATTCAGTTCCTGTAGTCATCGATGCCTTAGCGGGTTTACTAAGTAAACCAGGTTTTTTTGTCTTCGGTTCTAATGATTACTATGCCCCAACTCTAAAAAATCCGGTTTCATATCTGTTTTCTAATAGCAGTGGTGGCCGACTCGGTCGAAATCTCCCTTGGTTGAAATTACAAACTGAATTAGTTAAAGCTGGTTGGTTGAATTTGAATCAAAGAAAATTACTAACTTCAATTAACGGAATCACAATTGAAGCCCGTGGAACTGATGATGCACATTTGAAGAGAGATAACTACGGCGCTGTATCTGGAAAAAGAAATCCTGATGCCCAGTTATCAATTGGAGTTACTCATGCGCCTTACTTACGATTACTAGACGCTATGCACCAAGATAATCTCGATTTAATTATCGCTGGGCATACTCATGGTGGCCAAGTTCGACTTCCGCTTCCAAATTTTCTTGGTGGCTCACGTGCATTAACTACTAATTGTGATTTACCAACTTGGCGTGCCCGAGGTTTAAGTAAAGTTGCGGATCAACCTTGGTTGCATGTCTCTGCAGGAGTGGGAACTAACCCATTTACGCCCTTTAGATTAGCGTCGCCACCTGAAGCAACGTTATTAACTTTAGTTAACCCTAACTAGCGCACACTAATTATTTAGCAAACTCTTTTGCTATTAATTCAGCAATTTGGGCTGTATTGAGTGCTGCACCTTTGCGCAAATTATCTCCACATAAAAATAAATCTAAAGCATGATCGTCGTCAAGGCTTGCGCGCACTCGACCAACCCAAGTTGGATCAGTACCAACAACATCAATTGGGGTTGGGAAAATGTGTTTTTCTGGTTCGTCAACTAACTTAACTCCAGGTGCACTTGCCAGAATTTTTTGTGCGCCTTCACGGGTAACAGTTTTTTCAAATATCGCATGAACGGCAAGTGAGTGAGTTGTAATCACTGGTACGCGCACGCAAGTTGCTGAAACTTTTAGATCTTTCATTCCTAAAATTTTGCGTGACTCATTCCGGACTTTTAATTCCTCAGATGTGTAACCGGCTTCTTTTAGAGATCCAGCCCAAGGAATTACATTTAGTGCAAGAGGTGCCGGGAATGGTCCATTATCTTTTAGATTTCCTCTTACATCTGAGGTGACTGAGCCCAAATCTTTTCCAGCTACTTCAGATATTTGCGAATGCAATGTATCAATACCTGATTGACCAGCTCCTGATGCTGCCTGATAAGAGGCTACAACTAATTCCTTTACACCATACTCTTTATTGAGTGCGCCAATTGCCACAATCATTGAAAGAGTTGTGCAATTTGGATTTGAGATAATTCCTTTAGGTCGATTTTTACTTTGTTCCGGATTTACCTCAGGCACTACTAGCGGAACTTCAGGATCCATACGGAATGCACCAGAGTTATCTACGACAACGGCTCCCCGAGCTGCAGCTATTGGCCCCCATTCAGCAGAGACCTCATCTGGGACATCAAACATGGCTACATCAACGCCATCAAAGGCTTCAGGAGTTAACGCAACGACAGTGAGTTCTTCCCCGCGACAACTTAATTTCTTACCAGCGCTTCGAGCGGATGCGATTAATCTGATTTCTCCCCAGACATTTTCACGCTTAGTCAAAATATCTAACATCACTGTGCCGACTGCCCCAGTTGCACCAACAACTGCAAGTGTGGGTTTCATCGTCCAGTACCTCCATGAACAACTGCTTCTTGATCATCATCAAGTC
>DDZI01000004.1:0-2825 GCA_002346305.1 Actinobacteria bacterium UBA3012
TCAATAATCGCTCGCGAAGTTCAAGATGCCGGCGCCGATGCCGTGGCCATGATTAATACTTTGTTGGGCATGGTGATTGATACTAAAAAAATGCGACCATTATTAGCAAATAAAACGGGGGGATTGTCAGGTCCGGCGATCCGTCCGGTCGCGGTTAGAGCTATTTATCAAGTACATGCTGCACTTCCAAAACTTCCGATATTGGGAATGGGTGGAGTTATGAGTGGAGAGGATGCATTTGAATTAATCTTGGCTGGCGCATCTGGCGTAAGCGTTGGTACTGCAAGTTTTAATGATCCAAATGCAGCGCCAAGAATTCAAAGAGAGTTACTAGAGATTGTTGAGAAACGCGGATTTAACGCACTTTCTGAGGCGGTTGGTTATGCGCACCGGGCTTAGTGAAGATCTTTATCGATTAAAGGAGTCAGAAAATGAGTTATAAAGCTCCGATAGTTCTCGCTTTGGATACAACAGATCAAAAAACTGCCTGCGATTGGGCGCAGCAAGCCCAGGATTCAATTCAAGTTGCCAAAGTTGGTCTTGAGTTCTTCTTAAGTAACGGCTCTAATGGCGTTGCTGCAATAAGAAAGGCTGCTCCTACTTTGGAATTCTTTCTAGATTTGAAACTCCACGATATTCCAAATACCGTGAAAGGTGCAGCATTAGCGGTTGAAGATTTAAAACCGGATTTTTTAACGGTTCATGCATCCGGAGGATTCGAAATGATAGCTGCAGCGGTAAAAGCATTACCAAATTGCCAAATAACCGCCGTTACAGTTTTGACTTCAATCTCAGCAGAGCAATTAGCTAAATTAGGTCTCGGAATTGATCCAAGCGCCGTTTCACTCGCTTGGGCAACTCAAGCAGTTGATGCCGGTGCCAAAGCTATTGTTACTTCACCTCAAGAAGTTGCGAATTTGCGTAAAAATTTACCCGCACACATCAAATTGATCACTCCTGGAGTGCGTCCTATCGGAAGCGAAATGGGGGATCAAGTCCGAGTCGCCACCCCAGTTGAAGCATTGCAACGTGGAGCGGATTTAGTTGTGATTGGCCGACCGATTACAGCCGGACAAAACGGGACATCTTCTAGCGCGGCTGCAATAGCTAAAGAAATTCAAGATGCCGGGATCGGGAATTCTCGCTAGATTGACGGCATGGCATTACCAATACTGACCGCAGAACAACGCGCGGCAGCACTAGCGAAAGCTGCAGTTGCTCGCAAAGAGCGTGCTGAAATTAAAGGTCGTTTAAAAAAGGGTGAACTCTCATTAGAGCAAGTGATTCGATCTGGACAAGAAATTGAGAGCATTGGAAAGATGAAAGTTATTGCCTTGATTGAATCGCTCCCAGGTGTAGGAAAAGTCAGGGCGAAATCAGTAATGGAAAAGATCGGAATCGCAGAAAGTCGCAGAATACGTGGATTGGGTATCCATCAAATTCGCGAATTAACTGCTCATTTTAATTTGAACTAGCCGATAAGATTCGATCATGAAATTGATAGTTCTCTCTGGCCCAGGGGGAGTAGGCAAGTCGACGGTGATTTCATATTTACGGGCAAATGAGAGCAACGTCTGGGTAAGTGTTTCAGCAACAACCAGATCCCCTCGTTCGGGTGAAGTTGATGGAATTGATTACTATTTTTTATCTGATTCAGAGTTTGATACTTGGATATCCGAAGATAAATTTTTAGAGTGGGCTGATTTTGCTGGTGCGCGTTACGGAACACCTAAACAATTTGTGGATGAACATTTAAATTCCGGAAAAAGTGTTTTATTAGAGTTAGAGATTTCGGGAGCCAGGCAGGTCCGTGCTAAAAATCCGCAGGCTTTATTGGTCTTTTTGGCCCCTCCATCTTGGGAAGAACTCGAGGAAAGGCTCTTAAAACGCGGTACCGATACAGAAGCAAGAAGAGCAGCAAGGTTGGCTTTAGCCCGGGCTGAGATGGCCGCTCAAGGGGAGTTTGACCTTACTTTGGTAAATACGAGCGTAGAAGAGGTTGCTAAGAGGCTGATATCCTTGGCACTTGATTAGCGGGTGATTTAGTCGGCCCGGTTGATTTAAATGATCTATTTGAGGAGCTTTCTGTGTACGCAAGCGATGGAATCACAAATCCGCCAATTGATGAATTGTTAGACAAGGCCGGGTCGAAGTACAACCTAGTGATCTTTTCAGCCAAGCGCGCCAGACAGATCAATGCTTACTACTCTCAACTCAGTGAAGGTTTGCTTGAGTACGTCGGACCATTAGTCGAAACTCATGTCCACGAAAAACCTTTATCGATCGCTTTTCGCGAAATAAGTGAGGGTTTAGTCACTCTGGAACCTTTGGATCCAGTCGAATCCCAAGCGTAGTTAGAAAAAGTTGAAGATGCGTTCCCCACGCAAAATCATTTTAGGTGTCTCTGGTGGTATCGCTGCCTATAAGTCAGCCGAACTTCTACGCAGGCTGCAAGATCGTGGTTTTGATATCACAGTTATTCCGACCCAGGCTTCTTTGAATTTTGTTGGAGTTGCAACATGGGAAGGCTTGTCTGGCAATCCAGTACAAAGTGATTTATGGCAAAACATTTCACAAGTACCACATGTTAACTTAGCGAAAAATAGTGATGCAATTTTAATTGCCCCTGCTACCGCTGATCTAATGGCCAGATTGGCAATAGGCCGAGCAGATGATCTGCTTACAACAACAGTTCTATCCTCCGATGCTCCAAAGATTTTGATTCCAGCAATGCATCCAAATATGTGGCTTAATCCCGCAACTCAAGCAAATGTAAAGTTATTAACAGAACGTGGTTTCCATATTTTGGAACCAGCGACTGGGCC
>DDZI01000004.1:2924-4591 GCA_002346305.1 Actinobacteria bacterium UBA3012
TATTTTGGAACCAGCGATTGGGCCATTAACTAGCGGAGACACTGGAATAGGCCGTTTCCCTGAGAGCTTTGAAATTATTGACTTCTTTCTTGCAAGTATTGGCAGTAAATCAGATTTACTTGGAAAAAAAGTTTTAATAACAGCTGGCGGAACACGCGAAGATATTGATCCGGTTAGATATATTGGAAATCGGTCATCGGGTAAGCAAGGTTATGCGTTGGCTAACTCGGCAGCAGCGCGCGGAGCCAAGGTTGTTTTGATATCAGCCAATGTTTCAATTGAGGATCCAGTAGGTGTGGAAGTTGTTAAAGTAAAGAGTGCGCTTGAAATGGGCGACAAATTGTTTGAATTGGCCGAATCCCAAGATTTGATCATGATGAGCGCGGCAGTTTCTGATTATCGAGTCGCTGATCGAAGTCAAAACAAGATCAAAAGAGATGGAACATCCCTGAAACTTGAATTGATCGAAAACCCGGATTTGATAGCCACAATTTCAGCTGTTGAAAGGCCAAATCGTAAGAATCAAATCATTATGGCTTTCGCAGCAGAAACCTCTATATCCCTTGAAGAGGCTCGAGAGAAGCTACTTCGCAAAGGGGTTGATCTGCTATTCCTAAATGATGTCTTGAACCAAGATGTATTTGGTTCTGAAAATAACGGTGGATATTTACTGGATTCTGCTGGGGTTATTGCTCAACTTCCATACCAATCCAAGGACACGCTAGCCGAACATTTACTGGATTTAGTAGCAAAACGACTAGATTAGCGCAATGCCTAATCGACTTTTTACCTCTGAATCTGTCACTGAGGGCCACCCAGACAAGATGGCGGATCAGATCTCTGATGCGATACTTGATAGTTTCTTGGCGAAAGATCCTAATTCACGTGTAGCCGTTGAAACATTACTGACAACGGGGCAGATTCATATTGCTGGCGAAGTAACCACTACAGCATCGCCTGATTTGATGTCGCTAGTGCGAACTGTTGTTGCAGACATTGGTTATAACTCAAGTGATGTTGGATTTGATGCACAATCTTGTGGAATCAGCATTTCCCTGGGTAAACAATCGCCAGATATAGCCCAAGGTGTTGATGATGCCTTTGAACGAAGAAATGATTCATCGGTAGATCCGCTGGACTTACAAGGCGCTGGCGATCAAGGATTAATGTTTGGATACGCCTGTAATGACACACCAGAGTTGATGCCATTGCCAATTGCTATGGCACATCGACTCGCTGAGCAACTTGCAAAAGTTCGCAAAAATGGAACCTTGTCATATTTGAGACCTGATGGAAAAACACAGGTCACTATTGAGTATGACGGACATCGTCCAATCCGTTTGGACACAGTAGTTGTCTCTACCCAACATGACGAAGGGGTTGATCTCGAAAAAGTTTTACAAAAGGATTTGTTGAGAGAAGTTATCGCTCCGGTATTGGAAATGTATGAGTTGCCGAGCAAAAACATCAACGCCTATATAAATCCAACTGGAAGGTTTGTTGTTGGAGGTCCGATGGGTGATGCCGGATTGACTGGTCGGAAGATCATCGTTGATTCTTACGGCGGAATGGCTCGTCATGGTGGCGGAGCGTTCAGTGGAAAAGATCCTTCAAAAGTTGATCGTTCTGCAGCATATGCCATGAGATGGGTTGACATCTAGTGAAGC
>DDZI01000004.1:4744-16529 GCA_002346305.1 Actinobacteria bacterium UBA3012
AAATACTCTTTGATGTCTTTGATCTGCGGCCGGCTGCAATTGTTCGTGATCTAAACTTACTGCGCCCGATTTATCGCAAAACCAGTAGCTATGGTCATTTTGGACGCGAACTACCAGAATTTGCCTGGGAACAAACCAATAGAGCAACGGAGTTACGTAGCGCTTTAGGAATGTGAGTAACAGGTGGCGCAAGTACCAAAAGCTTTAACCTTAGTCAGGCAAAGAGCGCCAAAAATACCGGGCAAACCGGCAACAAATTCTCCAATTGCTCGGGTATTGGTTGACACTGGCGTATTTCATCTAGATCAAGAATTCGATTTTCTAGTACCTGAGGAGTTGTCGGAGATTGCGACACCTGGTGTATCAATACGAGTGCCTTTTAATGGTAGAAAATGCGACGGATTCATTGTGGGGCGAGCAAATAGTTCTGCTCACGTAGGCCGGATGCAATATATAGATAAAGTTAATCACGAAACGCCATTATTGACCTCCACTGTCTTGAATTTATCGAGAGCGGTGGCTAGAAAGTATGCGGGCAATATCATGGATATACTTCGTTTTGCGATTCCAGTAGCTATCAATTCCACAAAAGAAGTTTTTCCAACTTCTTCCGACGAAAAACCGATCAATAAAGATCTGATTCAACATTATCCGCCGTCATACTTTGATTCGCTTCAAAAAGGCGAAGCTTCGCATGTCGTTTGGACACCGCTTCCTTCCACAGAACCTTTTGAATTGATGGCAGAAATCTGCAAAATTAGAAAAGGAAATATATTAATTTTAGTACCCGATGCAAAAAGTGTTGAAAGGTGTCTGAAGGTTTTCCTAAGTAGTGGAATTGGCAAGAACATTATAACGTGGAGTTCTGAATTAACTAAAAGTCAGCGATACTCGAATTTTTTGCAGATACTAAATGGAAATGTTCAAATTGTTATTGGAGTAAGAGGCGCGGTCTTTTTGCCACTCCAATATCTGTCTCTAATTATTGTCTGGGACGAAGGAAATGAAAATTATAGTGAAATTAGAACACCAGGTTGGCATGCACGAGAAGTAGCGATAGAACGAACCAGGCAGGAAGGATGCGCACTCATCCTTGGTAGCTTTTCACCATCTTTACTTTCGACCAAATATACTCTGGCAGGCTGGCTAAAACCTCTACACCCACTTCTAGATGTATTTCGAGAATTTTCGCCAAAATTTAACGGGATTTCCGAACTAAGTTCACCTGATCAAAGAGGTCGAATTTCCACTAAAGCTTGGAAGACCATACAAAAAGGATTGCAGAGTGGTCCGGTCTTAATCCAAGTTCCCTTAAGAGGCTACATTCGATCATTAATCTGTCAAAAGTGTGCCAATCACGCTCGCTGTCCGTGCGGTGGAAAGTTAATAATTGCATCTGCACAAAAGAACATTGTTTGTGGACTTTGTGGAGTCTTTCAATCAGATTGGCAGTGCGACTATTGCGCAGGTAAAATTTTTAGACATTCAAATATCGGCGACGAGCGAACCCTGGAAGAGATTGGAAAAGCTTTCCCAGGAATCACAATTCGAAGTTCAAATCAAGGATCGATGATCTTAGAGGAGATAACTCAACCTTGCATTGTGCTGGCCACTCCAGGGAGTGAGCCGAGAGCCAAGCACGGATACGCGGCGATTGTTTTCCTAGATTCGAGAATTTTCCTGGAGCGAGCCACGGTAAATGCTGAAGAACAAGCCAGATTAAATTGGTTTTCGGTTAGTGCCTTAGCAGCAAAGAACGCTGAAGTCTTCTTAGATGTAGTAGCCACCGATCCAAATTTTCAAGCCTTATTAAGATGGGACCCATGGCATAGCGCCAGCCGCGATCTTTTGGAACGTAGTGATTTGCACTTACCTCCTCAATTTAAAGCGGTAAGTGTGATTGGCCCTCATGCCGATATCCACAATATGGCTTTGGAGTTCTCCAAAAATTACCAAGTTTCCTCTCTACAGTCGACAGATGACGTTTACCTTTCGAAAATCATTTTAAGAGCTTCTGACGAAAATGGACAAGGGTTAGTCGACCATCTTTTGAATTATTGCCGAATTAGAAGTGCCCATGGAATGAGTGCTTTGAAGGTCCGAGTTGACCCGATTGAACTGTAAAATACTCTGGTGAGTACTCAAGCGATTAGATTTTTCGGGGATCCAGTTCTGGCTACTCCGTCACTTGAGGTTGTGAGCTTCGACAAGGAGTTGCGAAACCTGGTCAAGGATCTAACGGATACGATGCTTGATGCAGGTGGTGCAGGGTTAGCCGCACCACAAATTGGTGTTTCACTTAGAGTTTTCACTTGGAACATTGATGAGCAGATCGGTCATTTAATTAATCCTAAATTGCAGTTGAGCGCTGAAGAGCAAGAAGGAGATGAGGGTTGTCTTTCCTTTCCAGGTCTTACTTATGATTGCAAGAGATCTTTGTCAGTTGTAGCCCAAGGCTTAAATATGCATGGTGAACCAGTTGAAATTGTGGGCAGTGAGTTAATGGCCCGGTGCATCCAACATGAAACAGATCATTTAGACGGAATTTTGTTTATAGACCGCTTAAGTAAAGAGTTGCGCAAAGAAGCCCTTCGCGAAGTTAGAGAGTCGGATTGGTTCGGGGTTGCAAATCCGGAAATCCGCATTTCACCGCATCCAACTTTTGGCTTTGGTAGTTAGTGCGAATTTTATTTGCGGGGACACCAGAAGTTGGGATTCCTACTTTGGAATGGATTGATTCTTCTGCTCATGATCTTGTTGGAATATTGACGCGCCCAGCCGCTGCCCAAGGTCGAAGTAGCGCATTGATAGATTCACCTGCCGCACAATTTGCAATGAACAAATCAATCAATCTTTATACTTCACTCGAGGATCTCACTTCAGAAGATCTCCTTTCATCTATAGACCTAGTTGTTGTAATCGCATATGGAGCGTTAATCCCTAAAGATATTTTAGAAATTCCAAAGCACGGTTGGATAAATGTCCACTTTTCACTTCTACCAAAGTACCGCGGTGCCGCACCAGTGCAGAGAGCGATTTGGAGTGGAGAAAGTAATTCCGGGATCTCAATATTTCAACTGGATGCTGGGATGGACACTGGTCCCATTTACCTTAAAAAAACAGTTTCGATTGGCGAGGTTCATTCATCTGGCGAGTGTCTAGAGATGATGAGTAAGTTGGTCCCTGACATGCTCGCTGAAACGTTAATGAAGATTCAAAATCTGGAAACACCAACACCTCAAGATAATTCTATTTCAACACTGGCACCCAAAATAAACAAGTTGGAGTCGCGAATAAATTGGAGCGATTCTGCAACGTCGATTAGAAATATGGTTCGAGCGCTGAATCCCTCCCCGCGGGCTAAAAGTACGTTCCGCGATAACGACGTATTTTTCTATGAAGTAAAAGTAAGCGACGTGAAAAGTGAGAAGGAATCAGGCTCAATCACCTATGAAAATCAGCGTTTATTTGCAGCAACTAATGATTTTGAACTCGAGATTGTCAAAATTCAAAGTAGCGGAAAAAATATGATGTCAGGTGCTGAGTGGTTCAGAGGGATTCAGGCGAAAGATGATTCATTAGAAATAAGATATGTCTGACTCTAACGGGCTCCAATCCCGTAGAGTGGCTTTAAAGGCGCTAATTTCTATTGAACAAGAAAGTAGCTATGCAAATTTATCTTTGCCGAACTTTCTCAGGGAAAGCGACCTTTCAGTTGCAGATAAAGCGCTCGTGACCGAGATCGTTTACGGTTCTATCCGACTACGTGGAACGTACGACAAAATTATTGATAACGTAAGTAATAGACCGGTAGAAACTTTAGATCTAGAGGTGCGTGAAATCCTTCGAATGGGCGCACACCAACTACTAAATATGAGGGTTGCCTCTCATGCAGCAGTAGATACGGCTGTTACTTTAACTAAGCAAGAGATCAATCAGTCGAGTTCAGGGTTTGTAAATGCGATTTTGCGAAAAGTATCTAAATTCGATTTCGATCAATGGCTCACTAATTTAGGTTTTACCGACAAATTGGACCAACTTTCAATTCAGTATTCTCATCCAAGATGGATCCTAGAAAGTTATCTCGCAAGGCTCGGGGATATCAGTAGAGTCGAGCAAGAATGTATTGCGAACAATAAAAATCCGAAAGTTTGTGTAATCGGATGGCCGAATCAAGCCACTCAAGCCGAACTTCTTGAAAGTAATAAGGATTTTTCTCCAGCACCATGGGTAGATAGTGGCGTTGAGATATCAGGGGACCCAGGTGATATCCCAGCGATTCAGGGTTTACGTGCCAGCGTTCAAGATCAAGGATCTTTCTTGGTGAGCAAAGCCTTTATAGACATTCCACTTGATGAGGATGATTTCTGGCTTGATTTGTGCGCCGGACCAGGCGGGAAAAGCGCACTGCTGGATCGGTGGGCCAAGGAGCGCAATATTGATTTTGTCGCGAATGAGATTTCTCCACATAGAGCCAAACTAATGCAGAGATCTACCGACCAAATTGTTTTGAGTGATGGTCTTGTGCCTGCTTTCAGAGAAGAATCTTTTACCCGAATTTTAGTCGATGCACCATGTTCAGGTCTGGGAGCCTTGCGTAGAAGGCCTGATTCGAGATGGCGTAAGAAAAGTGCTGAGATTAATGAGCTAGTCAGTATTCAAAATGGTTTGCTGGAAAAAGCCAGCCAATTAATCAAAGTTGGTGGGCTCTTAGGATACGTAACCTGTTCACCACATCCAGCAGAGACAATTGAGAATGTAGAAAAATTTTTGACAAAGCATCTCAATTTCAAAGCAATTCCGGTGGTTCAATATTTCCCGATCGAGATGGATTTGCAGGATTCAAATTCGGTTCAACTTTGGCCTGGTTTGCATGGAACTGATGGAATGTTCTTGGCGGTATTCCAAAGAGTCTCGAAGTAGAATAACCAATATGCATGTACGAATCACCCCAAGCATCCTTAATGCTGATTTCAATAACCTTTCAAGTGAAATTTCTAAAGTTGCAGCAGATTCGGATTTAATTCATTTAGACATTATGGACAATATTTTTGTTCCAAATTTTACTTTTGATTTCGATACTGCGGCAAAAATTATTTCAGAATGCCCGATTCCAGTAGATGCGCATTTGATGGTCGCAAATGTTGATCGAATTGGAGTTGAGTACGCAGAAATTGGCGCCGATAGCGTAACTTTTCATATTGAAGCAAGTGAGAATCCAGAAAAGTTGATCCATGAGATCAAAAAACAGGGCGTAAGAGTCGGAGTTGCGATTAAACCAAACACTTCATTTAACGCCATTTCACATTTAATCGACCAGGTAGATATGGTCTTGGTTATGACTGTTGAGCCAGGGTTTGGTGGTCAGAGTTTTATGGAAAATCAAATGGAAAAAGTTGCTCAAGTGCGCAACGCATTGAAATCCTCTGAACGTGATATTTGGTTACAAGTTGATGGTGGGATTTCGGCTGCAACTATTGAAATAGCCACACGGGCCGGAGCGGACACCTTTGTGGCGGGATCGGCTGTGTACAAATCTGCTGATCCGGCAGAAATGGTTCGTAAATTGAGATCACTAGCAGTGAATCAACTCAATAATCCTTAGCAATCTAGGTAAATGGAACGCATCTGTTGTTTAGCCTGCACTATCCTTTGAGATGTGAAAACCTTTGAAGAGCTGTGGCGCGAACTTGGGGAAATTGCACGAACCCGACCGGCAGGATCAAACACCTCAGAACTCTTAGCTGGGGGAGTCCACTCCATAGGCAAGAAGATTATCGAAGAGGCCGCGGAAGTGTGGATGGCCGCAGAGTATGAAAGTGATGAAGATTTAGCGCTAGAGATCAGTCAGTTAATTTATTATTTGCAAGTAATGATGTTGGCTCGCGAAATTGAGATGGATGCGGTTTACCAGGAGCTTTAGGAGCTTTAGGATCTTTAAAGTGATTAGAGAATTCAAAAAAAGGAGGTTGGAATGTTACGTGTAGCGCTTCCCAATAAAGGTTCTCTGGCTGAGGATTCAATAAAGATCTTGATTGAGGCTGGTTACAAACAACGGACTGACTCACGGGATTTAGTCACTATCGATGAAGTTAATCAAATTGAGTTTTATTACTTAAGACCCCGAGATATAGCAATCTATGTTGCCTCAGGGGAGTTGAGTATCGGCATAACCGGTAGGGATCTTTTACTCGATTCTGGGGTGAAGGCTCAAGAGCTTCTTTCCTTAGGTTTTGGAGAATCAACTTTCCGGTTTGCTATACCCGTTTCTACAAATGGTGAAGATATATCGATATTAAATGGAAAAAGAGTTGCCACTTCCTACCCAGGCTTGGTTAAAAAGTATTTAGAAAGCAAATCCATAAAAGCTGATGTAGTCCAACTTGACGGAGCAGTCGAAAGTGCCGTCAGGTTAGGAGTAGCAGACGCGATCGCGGATGTGGTTTCTACTGGGAATACCCTGCGACAAGCCGGGCTTAAAGTCATTGGTGAATCTATGCTAGAAAGTGAAGCGGTTTTAATCTCAAGTTCTAAAACAAGTAATGAAATGCAAGTATTGATTCACAGGTTGAATAGTGTGATCATCGCTAGACAATATGTATTGATGGATTATGATGTTAAAAGTGAATTGGTAGAAGCGGCATGTGCGTTAACTCCTGGAATCGAATCTCCCACTATTTCGCCATTGAAAGTCGAAGGATGGATGGCGATTCGGGCGATGGTAAAGCGTCAAGAAGCACATCGAATTATGGATGATTTGTGGTCTCTAGGTGCAAGAGGAATTCTGGTTACGGATATTCACGCTTGTCGTCTTTAAATCGCGGCCAAATCTTTCTTAGACAGGCCAATCAAGAAAAGCACTGTATCCAAATGAGTACTGTTCAAAGATATATCGGCAACTGATTGCAAAATAGGCTTGGCATTAAAGGCTATTCCTAAACCTGCACTCTTGAGCATGTCAATGTCATTTGCTCCATCGCCGACTGCAACCGTATCTGCGATGTCAACTCCACAGTTTTTAGCAAAATCAAAAAGAGATTGGGCTTTGCCTGCACGGTCGATAATCGGTCCTTCTAAACCGCCAGTAAGTTTTCCATCTTTAACTTCTAATTTATTGGCGCGGACGTAATCAATTTGCAATTCGGTTGCCAACGGTGAAATCACATCTATAAATCCGCCGGAGACAATGCCCACACAATGATTGAGTTGCTTTAGAGCGTTGACCAACTCTCGCGCACCTGGTGTCAAAGAGACCTCGTTGCGAACTTCGTCTAGAACGGATTCAGGCAAACCATTAAGGAGTTTCACTCGAGCATGTAAAGCCGCAGCAAAATCGAGTTTGCCAGACATCGCAGCGGTCGTTATCTCTGCGACCTCCGCCCCAGCACCCGCTTTATTTGCTAATAATTCGATCACTTCTTGTTGGATTAAAGTCGAATCCACATCTAGGAGGATTAATCGCTTATTGCCTTCACTTCCTTGGTCTCTCTGCACGCGGATTCGATGCATTGGTGCGGTATCAATTTCCGAACAGTCAAGAGCCAGATGTGAGAGTTGCGCAAAATCTTTCAATAGTGCGTAGTGATCAGAACTCTTGACCTCTTTAGTGGAGTTATTTAAAAGAACTGTTATAGATATTTCGCCAGCTGAAACTTTCTCGGTTACCTCTGATACTTCAAGAGTATTTAGATGCCCCAATATATTGTGGGTGATGCCGTGTTGAAACTTGCCCGAAAGGGTTATAGAGGCGCTCACAGTGGGCAAGGTTAGCGTCAATCTCTTTGACTCCGGTGGAGACTTTTGCACAGATTATGGCTGTAGATCAGGTAGGTTTTACTCCTGTGTCAGTAATTGATTTCAACGAAGTTTGTTTAACCCGAGGTGGGCGTCAGATCTTGGGTCCGATTACTTGGCAAGTAGAAGAGGGCCAGCGCTGGGTGATTTTGGGCCCTAATGGTGCTGGTAAAACTTCTTTGATAGCTATTGCAGCGACATTGATCCACCCTACAAAAGGCCAAGCAAGGGTGCTAGCTGAGTTATTGGGTCGTGTGGATGTCTTTGAACTACGTCACCGAATTGGATTAAGTAGCGCTGCCCTAACCGACCGAATTCCACCTGATGAGTGCGGGTTAGATGTGGTGATGACCGCATCCTGGGCTGTCACTGGAAGGTGGCAAGAAGTTTACGATCTTTGGGATGAATCAAGAGCGCTAGGAATGCTTTCCTTATTTGGGGTTTCTCAAAATCGGGATCAAAAATTTGGAAGTATGAGTGAAGGCGAACGTAAACGAATTCAAATAGCTAGAGCATTAATGCCAGATCCTGAACTGTTGATTTTAGATGAACCGGCCGCCGGTTTAGATTTAGGGGCTCGCGAAGATTTACTTACTAGATTAAGTGGTCTGGCGCACGATCCCGCGGCTCCTACAAGTTTGCTGGTCACTCATCATGTTGAAGAGATCCCAAGTGGGAGTACTCATGCATTGCTATTGCGAGAAGGGGCGATCGTCGCAGCCGGCCCGATTGAACAAGCGTTAACATCTGAAAGCATCTCACAAGCTTTTGGTGTAAAAATTAATTTAACTCAAGAAAATGGACGTTGGTTTGCGCGAGCGTTTTAAAAATAAAATTAGCGCCGATCCACGTAATGTGAACCGGCGCTAATTGTTTTAAACGGTTATTAACCTATCCATGCATTAATTGGCGAGGAAAGGAAATAGATCATAAATAACCCTGATACAAGTAGCAGCAGTGGGTGGATCTCTTTGCTACGTCCCTGTACTACCCGGATTACGACGTGAGTCACAAATCCTGCACCAATACCTACCGAAATGTTGTAGGAAAAAGGCATCAAGATAATTGTTAGGAAAGCTGGGATTCCAATTCCGAGATCATCCCACTCAATATTCTTAACTTGACTCATCATCAAGAAACCAACCACGAGTAGAGCTGGAGTGGCTGCTTCGTAAGGGATTATTGCTACAAGTGGTGCTAGGAAAGTTGTGAGCAAGAATGCAATTCCAGTCACAATAGATGCAAGACCAGTACGTGCACCCTCACCTACACCTGTTGCTGATTCGATGTAACTTGTGTTTGAAGAAACACCTGCTGCACCACCGGCGGCAGCGGCAATCGAATCAACGATCAGGATCTTGTTAGCACCTTCAATATTGCCGTCACGATCAACTAGGCCGGCCTGATTTCCTATTGCAGTCATTGTTCCCATCGTGTCGAAGAAATCGGCAAGAAGCAATGTAAATACAAGTAGCAAGGCGGCTAGAAAACCAGTTTTAGGATTTGTGAATGCACCGAAAATATCGTTAAAACCAATACCTAGAGTGTCAAAGCGCGGGGAGTCAGTTAAATTAAAGTTACCCTGCGCATCTTTAGGCAAGATCGGATTGTTCAACGCCCATCCGCGAGAGTTTGACTCTGTTGGGCTGAGGAAGCTGTTACCAATCTTAAACTGCGATTCAACAATGATTGCTAAAATGGTTGAAGAAATAATTCCGATCAGAATCGAACCTTTAACCTTCTTAATCATGAGAATGATTGTGAGGAACAAGCCAAAAGCAAAAATTACAATCGGCCATCCGACTAGTTGTCCGCCATCGCCGAGTTCTAATGGAACTGCGGATGGCTTCGAGTTTGTACTGCCCCAGACAACATTTGGTGTTCTTCTCACGAAACCGGCATCAACTAGACCGATTAAGGCAATAAAGAGACCGATACCTACCGAGATAGCAACTTTTAGGGATGTTGGTATCGCCTTAAAGACTGCGACGCGGAAGCCAGTTAGAACCAGCACGAGAATCAAAACTCCCTCGATTAAGACCAAGCCCATGGCCTGTTCCCAAGTTGAGTTTTTCGCTATGGAGACCGCAACGAAGGTGTTGAGACCTAAACCAGTTGCTAGTGCCAAAGGAAAATTAGCAACGGCTCCCATAAGAATTGTGAGAATTCCAGCGACAAGGGCGGTACCTGCAGCAACAATGATGATTGCGTTAGTTCTATCGCCACCGCCAATAAACTGTCCAGCGCCATCTGTAGTAGCGAGAATTAATGGGTTTAGCGCCACGATGTATGCCATCGTGAAGAAAGTTACGAGCCCACCCCGAACCTCTTGTAGAACAGATGAACCACGCTGTGAGATTTTAAAATACGAATCTAGCATTACCCCTCTTAACTGTTTTGGTGACGGGGGTGTTTGCGACCCCGTGCGAAGTAACGGCTCGCGACACCGAGGGAAGATGCGATAAACCTACCTGTGGATTTGCTTAACGCGCGGTAAGACGCCCCACGATTCCTAGCCAAAAAGCAATTGAAATGCCGATAAAGAGCGCAAATAGCAGGGTTCCGATGCCTACTCGACCTCCCAACGCCCAGCCCAGGCTCAGAACTACTAACTCGATAAAGAGGCGGACTCGACCTACCGGTAAACCCGTTCGGTAGTGCAAAGCGGTCATCAAACCATCTCGAGGGCCGGGCCCTAAACCACAAGTCAGGTAGAGCGCACTACCGGCTCCCACCGTTATGACCCCAATTATCGAAAGGGCCAACTGGCTCCAAATGGCTGAAGGGGTTGGAAGTAGATTTACGGTCAACTGGATGAAGGTAGCTATCACCACGATATTAGCAACAGTGCCAAACCCCGGTTTTTCGCGCAATGGAATCCAAATTAGGAGAACTATGGTGCTGATGAAAAATGTCCACCAACCCAATGCGACATTTGTCCGCAAACTTAACCCTTGGGCTAAAACACTCCACGGAGCATTTCCGATGTGTGCTACAACTAACAATCCATCACCAATACCAAAAAGCGCTAAACCTATTATCAAAATTGTGAAGCGTTGTGGGGATAACGACCAGGTATTTTCGGCTCTCCACGGAGTATGCGGAATCGTCCGCGAGAGTCTAAATCTCATTAACGCATCTTATTAGTTCTTAGCCGATATCGTTGGCAAGTGGCCGACCAACTGGAACTTTCATACTTCCAAGCGATATTAACTGGTTTCTTGCAAGGTGTTACAGAGCTATTTCCAATTTCAAGTTTGGGTCATTCGATTTTGGTGCCAGCATGGATTGGTGGCGAATGGAAAGATTTTCTAACTAACACTACGGACGGAGAATCTCCGTACTTGTTGATGATTATCGCCTTACATGCGGCAAGTGCGATCACCCTATTGCTAATTTTTTGGAAGAGATGGCTGCAATTAATCCGGGCCTTTTTTATGAGTTTGAAATCACGGTCATTAGAGACCCCAGAATCTAGAATCATTTGGTTGGTACTGCTCGCAACTATTCCAGTTGGAGTTCTAGGTATTGCATTTGAACGAGAGTTCCAAGTGCTGTTTTCAGAGCCACTCGCTGCAAGTATTTTTCTCACTTTAAATGGCTTGATTTTAATTATTGCTGAAAAATCAAGTAGAAGAAAAACAGTCACGGATTCGGATGAAACATTAGTTCATCAAATATCGTTCAAGAGTGCATTTACGATTGGTGTAGCGCAATCGGCTGCTTTGTTTCCGGGCATCAGTAGGTTTGGTGTAACTATGGGTGCCGGATTAAACAGAGGACTTTCACATACTGCGGCTTCAGATTTTGCTTTTCTTCTAGCAACCCCAGTGATTCTCGGAGCCGGAATTTTGAAGATTCCAGATCTATTCAACCCAGAAATAAGTCATATTCTCGGACCTGTCATCGTAGGTTCAGTTATTGCCGCTTTAGGAACTTACATTTCAGTGAAAATTCTAGTTAAGTGGTTTAAGCATCACACGCTTTACCC
>DDZI01000004.1:16597-17762 GCA_002346305.1 Actinobacteria bacterium UBA3012
AATAGAACTCGAACATTAGTTACTGATGCGCTTGGTTTAGTCTCTTTCCTCGCAGCGGCAGGCGCGGCTGCAGCAATGTGGAACCCAGATTTCGAAAACGCCGTTGGTGAAGGATGGCCGATATTAGTTGTCCTAGGTTCTCTGCTCATCGGGGGATTAATTGGATCTGCTTTGCGGATCGAGGATCGTCTAAATGGATTAGGTACATACCTAGAGAAGAAATTCACGAAAGACAAAGATGGCGATGGAAATTTTGTCGCCGGCTTTGTTAGCGCATCATTAATTTTCTGCGTTGGTCCTATGGCAATTCTGGGAAGTATTAGCGATGGTTTAGGTGAAGGTAATTCTTTATTGATTCTTAAAAGCGTTATGGATGGATTCGCGGCAATTGCTTTTGCTGCTGCACTCGGTTGGGGGGTTGGAGCTTCTGCGCTCTCAGTTCTTGTCTATCAAGGCGCTTGGAGTGGTGTCGGCTTTGCACTCGGTTCGGTTTTATCTGATTACCAAATCTCAGCCATGACTAGCGTGGGAGGAATGCTGCTAATTGGAATTGGAATGCGATTGTTAAACTTCAAAATTATCGCGGTAGGGGATTTGCTTCCTGCGCTCGCAATCGCACCATTACTTGCAGCATTTGTGGCTACCGTTCGCTAGATTTTAGAAATATCAATTACAAATCGATATTTAACATCAGATTTCACGGTTCGATCCCAAGCGGTATTGATGTACTCAGGATCGATAACTTCAACATCACTTGTGATGTTATGTTCACTAGAGAAATTCAACATCTCTTGCAACTCGCGGACTCCACCAATCATCGATCCGGCTAGGCGTCGACGTTGACCAAGTAAGACGCCTGCTGGAACAGTATAAGGAGCTCCAGGTAGGCCGATTAAAACTAATGTTCCATCTAACTTAAGCATCCCTAAATAATCTTCAAGATTTAAATCAACTGAGACGGTGTTTAAAATCAAATCAAAAGTTTTGGCCAGTTTCTTAAAATCCTCCGGGCCAGCTTTAGCTACAAAATGAGTTGCACCCATGCTCAGAGCATCGTCGCGCTTTTCAGGGGAGTGAGAGAAAACCGTAACTTCCGCTCCCATAGCTTTTGCGTACTTAACACCCATGTGACCTAATCCACCCAAGCCAAGTATTGCAACTTTCT